>PBIX01000064.1 GCA_002720975.1 Planctomycetota bacterium
GAAGAAGAGGAAGAGGAGGAGGAGGAAGAAGAAGGCGGTGACGAGCCTGACTCACTCCTGACCCCCGCAGCTCCCCCGGTCAGGGACCAACTGGAGCCTGCTGAGCTGCTGCACGAAGCGGGATCTCTGTTTCTACGTGAGGGCCGAGTGGCGGTATCCCTCCTCCAGCGTGGCTTCTCCCTGGACTTCGATATGGCCTGCGCAGTGCTCGACGAACTTCAGGATGCCGGGCTTATCGGCCCGTACAAGGGTGGCCAGAAGCGGGATATACTCCTCACCTCTGAGGAGTGGGACGCCCAGGCTGCCAGTCGTTAGTTCTTGGAGGTTCGGTCCCGCCCCTGAGTCACCCACAGATCCCTCCGTGCCTGCTCCCACCGCTACATCCACCGTTTCGCTCGTCCACCTCGGCTGTGCGCGCAATCTGATCGACTCGGAGTTGATTCTCGGACGCCTCGCGGAAGAAGGGCTCATGGTGTCCGGCGATCCGGGCTATGCGGACGCCGTGGTGCTCAACACCTGCTCTTTCATCGGGCCCGCACGAGAGGAGTCCCATGCCGTCCTTGAAGGGCTCTTGGACCGCAAGCGCGCCGGTGAATTGAAGCGCGTGATCGTGGCGGGCTGTTTGGTGCAGCGCTCCCGGCGCGCCTTGGCTGAGCAATATCCGGAGGTGGACCTCTTCGCGGAGATATCCAACTACCGCGAGTTGGCCCGCTCCGTACGCCGGCTGCTGGATGGGGAGACGCTCTCCACCAACTACCTGGACAGCCCGGGCCTCCGCCCGCCGGAGAGAGAGGGGGCGCGCATGTTGTCGACCCCCGGCTCCTATGCTTACCTCCGGATCAGCCACGGATGCGATCACACGTGCAGCTTCTGTGCCATCCCCGGCATCCGCGGCAAGCACCGCTCCAAGCCTCTCGCCGCGGTCTTGGACGAGGGTCGGGAGTTGATTGACAGAGGCGTATCAGAGCTCGTGCTCGTGGCCGAGGACTCAACGGCCTGGGGACGGGATCAGGGCCAGGAGCTCCCCGAGCTCGTGGAGGGCTTGGCCAACCTGGAAGGCCCTCACCGTGTGCGCATCATGTATGCCTACCCGAATCGGTTCCCGTGGCGTCTCACAGAACTCCTGCGCGATCACCCCCGGGTCATCCCCTACCTCGACATTCCCATACAGCACGCCGCGACCCCTGTGCTGCGCGCCATGCATCGTGCAGGAGATGGGGACCAGGTGCGGCGCACGCTGGCGCGCCTGCACGAGGAAGTCCCCGGCCTCACTCTGCGAACAACCGTCCTGCTAGGATTCCCGGGGGAGACAGAGGCGGACGTGGATGAGTTGGAAACTTTGGTACGCGAGTTTCGTCTGGCACGCATGGGAGCTTTCCCGTACTCCGTCGAGGAGGGTACGGCTGCGGCTGATTTGGATCCAGCGGCTCACCCCGCAGCCCCCCAGGAGGTTGTGGAGGCTCGTATCAGCCGAGTGCTGACGCTTCGCGATGCTCACCTGGCTCAGGATCAGGAGGCTCACGTGGGGCGCATTCTGGAGGTCCTGGTGGACGAGGGGCCCGATTCCGAGGGCTGGGCGAGGGGTCGTTCCGACCAGGATGCCCCCGAAGTGGACCTGGCGGTCCAATTCATGGCACCCGGGGCTTCTGTTGGAGACCGTGTTCAAGTCAAGATCGAGGGAGTCATGGAGAACTTGGATCTGAGCGGCGTGAGGGAGGAAGCGTGAAGGGCGTCTTCCAGTACTGGCCGAACCGCATCACGGCGGGCCGTTTCGTCGGGGCCCTGGGACTGTTCATCCTCCTTGCTCTCATGCAGAAGGATGTTCTTGCCCAGAGCCAGGCTCTGATCCAAGTGGCCTTCTGGCTCTTCGTGTTACTAGCCGCAACGGACGCATTGGACGGCTATCTGGCCCGCAGGGATAAGCACGTGACCGCCTTCGGCCGCATTGCCGACCCGTTTACGGACAAGGTCCTGATCGTCGGAACCATGATCTTCCTGACAACGATGGATGACCTTCGCGATTGGCTTCCCCCCTGGATCGTTGTCCTGGTCCTGTCGCGCGAGTTCCTCGTTACCGGCCTGCGTGGTTATGTGGAGAGTGTCGGAGGAGAATTCCCGGCCGACACCTTTGGCAAGATCAAGATGATCATCCAGTGCTTCGCCGTGGGTGGCATCCTCTTCTTGGAGGCCTTCTCGTGGCCCGAAGCCTGGCGCACCTTTTGGGAGCCGCTGGTTCATCTACTTGTTTACGGGACGCTCTTCACCACCCTTGGTTCGGGCGTGACCTACGTCATGAGAACCGTGCGCATCCTGCGGGAACTGGACAGGTGATGGACCGCATCAAGCTGGGCCTGGTGACGGTCGGGTTTCTGGGCTGTTCGCCGGTGGCCCCGGGGACAGTCGGCACCCTGGCAGGTGTTGCCATTGCCTGGGGCCTGCGCGGCTCGGAAAATTTCTTGGTCTGGGTCCTGCTCATCTGTGCCCTGCTCTACCTGCTGGGCCGAGCTCTGGGGCCTTGGACGGAATCGCACCTGGGCAAGGACCCCGGCTGCTTCGTCTTGGACGAGGTCATCGGCTACCTGATCACCCTCCTATGGATGCGGGGGCCGAGTACGCTGACCCTGGTGGTCGCATTCGCCCTCTTCCGCTTCTTTGATGTCCTCAAGCCCGGTCCCGTCCGGCGCATGGAGCAGATTCCGGGGGCGGACGGCATACTCTTGGATGACGTGGTTGCCGGGCTCATGGGTCTGGCCGTCATGGTGATCCTGCGTTCGACCGTAGGAGAGGCGGGAATCTGGGAGTGGGGAGGGATGCAATGAGCCAACGCAGCGGACAGATAGGAGGCGGAGCCGGCATGTCGATTGCCAGCCGCTTTGGTCTGATCGTGTCGCTCACCCTCTTGGTTGTCATGAGTGCTGCGGGCTATCTCCTGCTCGACAAGAGCCGGCAGGCTTTGACCCAAGCCGGGCAACAGACTCTGAGCGACGTGTCTGCCCTCAACGCCGCCGAGGCCGCGGCCAGGCAATCGACGGTGGACGCCATCCTCGCAGAGACCAAGGAAGGCCGTATGGATCTGGATGAGGCCGTGGAGCGGCTGTCCAACCTGCCCGCGGAAACCTACGAAGTTCAGGGTCGATCCACTCAGTACGGAGATACGGGCCTGCACCACATTGTCTACACCAAGGGGCCGGGCAAGGGCGAAGAGGGTTACTTGTTGTTCAAGGGTGAGGAGGCCACGGTGCTCGCGCCCCGTGCCCTCGATGGGGGCCAATCGGACAGCCTCTTCGGCCTGATCCTGGTCGTGACAGCAGTCATCGTTGTCGTAGGCGCGGGGGTTGTCTTCCTGATCTCACCCCAGGTAACCAAGCCCATCGAGCAGTTGGTGGGAGACGTACGCACCATCAGCCTTGGAAACCTCCAGCACCGGACACGGGTTCGAGGGGGGGGGGAGGTGCATCACCTGGCTCGGCAGATCGACAAGATGGCCTCTGCCCTGGAGGGAGCCCAGGACGATGCGATCGAACTTGAGAAACGGGAGCGCGAGTGGGAAGTGGCACAGCGCGTGCGGGAGTCCCTGTTGCCCCAGGACAAGCCCGAGATCAGCGGCTACACCATTGGCGACTTCCACGTGGATGCGGCTGAACCCGGCGGGGACTTCCACGACTACATTGCCTATGACGGCAAGCTGGCCCTCCTGGTCTGCGAGGTGTCCGGTAGAGGCGTGCCGGGGGCCCTGGTAGGTGCCACAGCGCGCGCCTACCTGCGCAGTGAGCTGGCCCGCGGGGATGACATCGAGCTGGCCTTGCAGAGAGTGAATCGCGAGCTGGCGGGGGATGTCAGCCGAGGCATGTACGTCACCTTGCTGTGCGTCGTTCTGGATCCGGTCGAGAACACGGCCACCCTGGCTTGCGCCGGGCACAAGCTACCCCTCATCCGCTTTGAGGCCTCTTCGGGCCAGGTGCGCTTGTTGCATCCCGACGGAATCGCCTTGGGCTTTGATCGTGGACCGATCTTTGACAGTCGGCTTGAGCTCCTGCGCGTCCCCTTGGAACCAGGTGACCGCCTCGCCCTGTCGACCACCGGCCCTGTGCTCGTCCCCAACGCGGAAGGTGTGGAGCTGGGGGAGAAAGGTCTCTACAGGGTGATCTCGCGTAATGCCTCTGGAGCTCCCGATGAAGCCGCGGAGGGAATCCGGACCGCTCTGGAGACACGGATCGACGGGGACGAATTCCCCGCAGACATCTCCCTGATCATCCTCGGCCGGGGAGTGTGAGTCTTGACGGGCGAAAGCGCACCGGGGCTATTCCCCGAAATCAGCCTTCCCGATGAACCTGCCGCGTCGGGCTTGTTCTGCCAGGTTGCTCTCAACCGGCCGATGCGTTGCCAGTACACCTACGCAGTGCCCGAGCACTTCGCGGAGAATCTCGCACCGGGCATGCGTGTGGCCGTACCCTTCGCGGGTCGACGCAGCGTGGGCGTGGTGGTGGGTCTGACCGAGGGAACGGATATCCCCGCCAAGCGAATCAAGTCTGTCAGCGACGTGCTCGATCCTGCGCCGCTGCTCGCTCAGGAGTTGCTCGATCTGACGGAGTGGATGGCGGCCTACTACGCGTGCTCATGGGGCGAAGCTCTCGCGGCAGTCTTGCCCGCAGCGCTCAAGCGAGAGGGTAGCCGTCGCACCATTGCCATGTTGATGGCGGAAGAAGGCGTGGGTCCCGAGCAATTGGTGGAACTGGAAGAGCGTCATCCAAAGCAACACCGGCTTCTACGGACCCTGCTGGAAGTGGATGGCATGATTGAGCGCAAGGATATCCTGCGCCGGCTGGGTCTCTCGGATTCACCAGCCAAGTCCCTGGTCAAGCGCGGTTGGGCGCGCGTGGAGAACGTGGAGTCGGCGCAGGACGAACTCCTGGGCGGTGATGCCAGTGATCGCCCACGCCCAGATACGCTCACGCCGGAGCAGGGCGAGTCCGTCGCGGCCCTGGAGGCTCAGTTGGACTGCGGCGCCTACGCCACGTTCCTCCTCAAGGGCGTAACGGGCAGCGGCAAGACCGAAGTCTACCTGCGCGCCATCGAGCACGCCCTGGCCCAAGGCAAGGGTGCCATCGTGCTCGTGCCCGAGATTGCCCTGACCCCCCAGACGGTGGGCTGGTTCCGGGCAAGGTTCGGGGACGTGGCCGTGCTGCACAGTCGCATGACGGATGTGCAGCGCTTGTCGATGTGGCGCCGTGTGCACGCGGGGGAGTGTCGGGTAGTCGTCGGCGCTCGCTCAGCCGTCTTTGCTCCCGTGCCAGACCTGGGCGTGATCGTTGTGGATGAAGAGCACGAGCCTTCCTTCAAGCAAGGCAACGTTCCGCGCTATCACGGACGCGACGTGGCCGTGATGCGTGCGCGGAAGGCAGGGGCCGTTTGCATCCTGGGCAGCGCGACCCCATCCCTGGAGAGTTGGGTCAACGCGGATGAGGGTCGGTACTCCCTGTTGGAACTATCTTCCCGAGTTCACGGTGGGCCCATGCCGCACGTTCAAGTGGTGGACATGCGGGCGGAGATGGCGGAGGTCAAGCAGTCCGTGGTGTTCTCGCGCGCCTTGATCGGGCGACTGAAGGAGGCCCTGGCCCGAGGAGAACAGGGAATCCTGTTCCTCAACCGGCGGGGATACTCTCCAGTCCTTTGGTGTCGCGCATGTGGGGAGACCGTGACATGCGACGACTGCTCCAGCCCCATGAACCTGCACAAGCGGCATGGGCGACTCGTGTGTCACACCTGCTGCGGCGAGAGCCTGCCGCCTGGCGACTGCCCATCGTGCACAGCTCCAGGCCTGCGCTTCCTTGGTGCTGGCTCGGAGCGCGTCGAGGCATTACTCGAGGAGCAACTGCCCGAAGCCCGTGTGCGAAGGATGGACTCGGACACCATGTTGCGGCGCGAGGACTACGAGCAGACCTTGGCTGCCTTCGGTAAGGGGGAAATTGATCTGCTGGTAGGGACGCAGATGATCGCCAAGGGCCTGGATTTCCCGCGTGTCACGGTGGTGGGGATCATCTCCGCCGATTCGGCTCTGCACTTACCGGATTTTCGTGCTGCAGAGCGCACGTTTCAATTGGTCTCCCAGGTCGCAGGCCGCGCAGGTCGCGCCGACCTGGAGGGTCACATCGTGATCCAGACAGTCGCGCCACAGCATCACGCCATCGTGCAGGCCGCGCGCCACGACTTTGAGACCTTTGCCGGCCTTGAGATGGGTCACCGCAAGGCACTGGCGTACCCGCCGTTCGGGCGTCTGATCCGCATGGTCTTCGAGGACGAAGATGAGGGGCGGGTCAAGGACAGGGCACAACACTGTGCTGAGGTCTTGCGGGCGCAGGTTGCCGGGGCGGGACTACAGGTCTTGGGACCTGCACCTGCACCGTTTTCAATGGTCCGTGGTCGTCACCGCGTGCACCTTCTCATGAAGGTCGGCGAACAGTACACAGAGGCTGATCGGTTGCGAGCTGTGATGGTCCAGTTGGCTCATGAAAATGGCAAGACACGCGTGCAGCTCGACGTTGACCCCGTTGGGATGCTCTAGTCGCCTCTGCCGCTCGGGCTAGGCTCGGGTCCGGCGTGTCATTCCCCAGGTGTGAATTGCCGGGAGACTACCGGGAAAGGCTGGGGTGGCTCCGAAATGAGACGGCGAGAGGCCCGGGCGTGTTTCCAGAGGGTGTTCGCCCAGCACGCGGCAACGCGCAGAGAGGCCCTTGGAAAAACCAACGTTGATCGGAGTGCGCCTTCCAATTGCGACTCGTGTCGTGGAGTAGAATTGAGGGCCAGGATGCATGGTGTGTCCTTGGCCGGGAGTGTCTGTCAGCCTATCCTTCCGGTATTGAAGAGTTGTTACGAGCGTTTAGGCAAGAGGACCATTAGCAAGGAGAAATAAGGTGTACGGATTGGTAAATCAGGCAGTTCAGGGCATGGTGATCGCTGGGTTCGGTGAAGACGTCTGGGAACGCATCAAGTGCGAAGCAGGCGTCGACGTGGAGGCCTTCGTATCGATGGAGTCCTATGACGACGCGATTACGTATTCGCTTGTGCAAGCTGGGAGCGCCGTCCTCGACATGTCCCCCGAGGCGATACTCCGGGCCTTTGGCGAGTATTGGGTGCTTGAGACTGCAGCTGAGGGCTACCCAGAGTTGATGCGCGCTGCGGGGGACACACTACCCGAGTTCATTGGAAATCTTGACCAGCTCCACTCTCGCGTGCTGATGACATTCCCGGAACTGTGTCCGCCCTCGTTCAACTGCAAGGAGGTAGACCCTGGAGTGCTTCGCGTGGCCTACATGAGTGAACGCGTTGGCCTTGAGCCCATGGTCATTGGCTTGCTCGAGGGGCTGGGGAAGCACTTCAAGACACCAATTGAGGTGTCCCTGGTCGATGCGGCTACAGAACCCGGGACTCCTGCGGAGTTCCGCGTGCGGTATGGGATAGCGGTCGGCCCTGCGTGACCCCCGTTGGAATATGCCCTCACCAGGGATCTGCTTCGAGCGGCCTTTCCCTTCCACTTTGTGCTCGATCAGGACATGTCCTTGGTGGATGTAGGGCCCGGCCTGCAAGCCCTGAACGAGGGCATGACCCCTGGCAGCCCGGCGAGTGATTGGTTCACCCTTCAGCGACCGGCAATCCCATTCGACTTCTCATCACTGGTTGAGAACACCGGGCTCGCATTCTTGATGCAGTGCCGCGCCGTTGAGGGCTTGGTTCTGCGCGGACAGATTCTCCATGATCCCGACCAAGGGGTCTTGTTCTTTCTGGGTGGGCCACGGATAGCCAATTTCACGGAGATGCGGGATCTGGGTTTGGGCCTCAGCGACCTGCCTCCTCATGACTCGATGGGTGACATGTTGGTTTTGCTTGAGACCAAGCAGGCGGCCCTTGTGGATGCTCAGAATCTCGCTGCGAAACTGACAATGGGTAAGAAGTGGTTCCAGGCACTTATCGGTGCTTCGAGCGACGTGGTCGGGGTTATCGATCAGAGTGGGTGTGTCCAGTACGTGAGCCCGGGTATTGAGAAATTTCGGGGGGCGGCCGGTATCAGCCTGGTCGGTAAGTCCTTCCTTGAGTGGATCCATGAAGAGGATGCCGCCGCGCTTCGGGCAGTCCTCAATGATGAGAGCTGGGGGCCAGATGCCGGCCATCATCAGTTGGTGCGCTTGATAGATAGCCGGGGCATCAGTCGCACGCTTGACTTGAGCTTGCGGAACATGGCTGACGACAAGTATGTGGGTGGCATCGTTGTCAATTTGTCAGACGTGACTGACAGGCTCGAGTTACGCCAGCAGCTGCTACAAGTGCAGAGACTCGACACCTTGGGGCAACTCGCAGGAGGCATTGCTCACGACTTCAATAACCTGCTCTTCGTCATCATCAGCTACGCGGCCCTGCTCAAGAACGCTGCAAAACCCGGTAGCAGTGACTACGACGATCTTGACGAGATTCTCAAGGCGGCCAACGACGCCTCTGACTTGACTCGTCAGATCCTTACTTTCAGTCGAAAGCAGGAAGTTGATTCGTCCACCCTTTCCCTCAGGACGGTAATCGACGACATGATGCTAATGCTCGGCCGTCTCGTTGGCGATCAGTACACGCTGCGCAAGCACACCGAGGGAAGCATGGGGCTTACCAGCGGCGATGAGGGCCAACTGCGACAGGTCCTCATCAACATCGTATTGAACGCACGGGATGCGATGCCGGACGGTGGGGAGATTAGGATCGAACTGGAGACCATTGAGACCCATGAGGAGAAGCTGGATTGCCTGGGATCTCCGCTCCCTGCGGGCAGCTATGTCGCCTGCACCGTGACCGACAGGGGCGTCGGCATGTCCAGAGAGGTTCTGGAGAAGGCCTTCGAGCCGTTCTACACGACCAAGGGACGCGGAAAAGGAACAGGGCTTGGGCTTGCTACGGTCTACGGGATGGTTGCTGAGCACGGTGGAGGGATTTTTGTCGACACGGAGTTGGGCCGTGGAACGCAATTCTCTTTTTGGCTGCCGAGCAGCGACTCTACGCCGTCACTTGCGGTTGAACCCTCGTTTCCCCACGAGTCGGACAAAGAGACCGGACGCATCCTCGTCGTGGACGACTCGGAGGCCATCCTGAAGGTCGTGGATCGTGTGCTGGGGGCGCGGGGCTACGATGTTCACCTGGAAAGTCGACCGGTCGCCGCTCTCGAAAGGGTGCGCCATGAGCCGGTGGACCTGATGTTGGTTGACGTCCTCATGCCCGAAATGAACGGGATGCAACTTGTCACGAAAGTGCTCGCCCTGAACCCAGACATCAAGGTGCTCATGATGACGGGCTACTCCAGCACCGGTATTCTCGAACAGGCTACCGAGGCGGGCCTCCCAGTCCTGTGGAAGCCCTTTACGCCAACGGCATTGATCGCGCAGGTCAAGGACGTGCTGGATGGCAATGTGGGCCAGGCACCCGCGTAGGTCCATCTGCACGGAGAATTCCTCTCACCGCCCGCGCTTCACGTGGAGCGCTCCCTAGGCCAGCACCCGCTCCCGGAAACGGCTGAACAGGTGGGCCGAATCCAACGGGCCCGGCGCGGCTTCCGGGTGATACTGGACGCTGAAGCAGTTGGCTGTCTTGTGCGCAATTCCCTCGACGGACTGATCATTCAGGTTGACGTGGGTCAACTCCAATGCGGATGGGAGGCTCTCCTCACAGACGGCAAAGGAGTGGTTTTGTGAAGTGATTTCCACGCGTCCGGTGAGCAGGTCCCGCACCGGGTGGTTGGCTCCGTGGTGTCCGAAGGGCATCTTGGCCGTCTTGGCCCCCAGCACGATGGAGAGAATCTGATGACCCAGGCAGATGCCGAAGATGGGCAGCTTGCCCACCAGGTCCCCCACGGCCGCGATGCCCTCTTCAACAGCAGCGGGATCTCCCGGACCGTTTGAGAGGAAGATGGCCTCTGGATCCATTCCCATCACATCGGAGGCCGGGGTTCCGGCTGGAACCACGGTGAGGTCGAAACCACAGTGCACCAGGCTGCGTAGGATGTTGCGCTTGGCGCCAAAGTCGTAGGCCACGCAACGCACCCTCTGGCCCTCAGCGGCGGGGACCTCGGCGGGGTAGGACGCAGGGTATGGCTCCCGCCAGTGATAGGGCTCTGGGCATGTCACCGCGCTGGCGAGATTGCGACCGTCCGTGGACTGAGCCCCGCGGGCCTTGGCCATCAGGGACTCCGGATCAGAGTCCGTGGTGGAGACCACCACGCGCAGGGAGCCCTCCTCACGCACCATCTTCGTCAGGCGGCGGGTGTCCACGCCATCGATGGCAACCACCCCCTCGCGCCGTAGCCAGTCGGGCAGGGAGATATCGGAGCGGTGACTGCTCGGGATCGAGGAGACTTCGCGCACCACGAAGGCCTCGGCCCAGGCCTTGCTGCTCTCCGCATCCTCCTCAGCCACACCGTAGTTTCCGATCAACGGATAGGTCATCAGTACCGCTTGCCCGGAGTAGGAGGGGTCCGTCAGGATCTCGTGATAGCCGGACATGGCGGTGTTGAACACCAGATCGCCGGTCTTCTCGCCTGCCGCACCGATGGCTCTCCCCGTCATCACCACGCCGTTCTCCAGTGCCAGCCAGGCCTTCTCATGTTCACTCATGGCACATCGTCTCCTCGGATCTTTGCAAAGGACTGGAGCTTCCGGGGACAGGCTCCCCGTAACGCTCATTGATCATGGCGGCCGCATACCCGGCACCGAACCCGTTATCGATATTCACTACGCTGACTCCAGCCGAGCAACTGTTGAGCATCGCGAGAAGGGCGGCGAGTCCACCGAACGAGGCGCCGTAGCCAACGGACGTGGGCACTGCGATGACCGGTCTCGAGACAAGCCCCCCCACGACGCTCGGAAGGGCACCTTCCATTCCGGCGACCACGATCAGGCTACGTGCTGCTTGCAAGGTGTCCCGCTCCGCGAGCAGGCGGTGTAGCCCGGCCACGCCTACGTCGGCGAGCTCCCTGACCCGAGCCCCCATGAAGCGCGCCGTAATGGCCGCCTCCTGGGCAACGGGGCCGTCGGACGTACCTGCACTGGCAACGACAACCTGGCCTACGCCCTCTTCTTTGGAGGCGAGGCCCACCGTGATGCAACGGGCCCGTTCGTGGTGCACAGCTCCGGGCACGTCACTCAGAAGCGCGCTTGCTCCCTCCGGTTCGACGCGCGTCACCAATACCCGGCCGTGGGTTCGGTGCAGGGCGCGTGTGATCTCCACCAACTGCTCGGGGCTCTTCCCCTCTCCGAAGACCACCTCTGCCTGACCGCAACGCCGTTCGCGATCCAGGTCCAGACGGCTGTGCCCCAAGTTCAAGATCGGTCCGTCGTTCCACTGCCGCAAACCCTCCTGGACGGAGATCTGTCCGTCGCGGACGGACTCGAGAAGGGCTTGTATTTCCTCGGAATTCAAGAGCGGTAGGAAGGGCTGGCGGCCAGATTCTAGTCTCTCCACCCCCAGGTCGAACCTCTCCTCAGCGGATTAGCTCGGCCCGTCGTGGGGGTCAAGATGGGTGCGCATCCAGGTCCCAGCCGTCCCGTGCCCCGGCAGCCAGATGTTGCCAACCAAGGCCGGCGATCATGGCTGCGTTGTCCGTGGAATAGGCCGGGGAAGGGAAGAACACCTCCAGGCCCGACTCCCGACCTCTCTCCCCAAGGACCTCGCGCAGGCGCTGGTTGCAGGCCACCCCTCCAGCCACCAGCACCTGTCCCACGCCCTCCTCTTGCGCGCAGCGCAGGGTGGGGCGCACCAGGTTCTCCACGACGGTCTCCTGGAAAGAGGCGGCCACATCGGCGCGCTGGGGGATCTCCTCGGGCGGAGGCGTGGGGGCCAGGGCATCGCCTCCTCGCACGTGGTACAGGACCGCCGTCTTCAGGCCGCTGAAGGAGAAACCAATGGAGCCGTCCTTGGCCCGGTAGCGGGGGAACTTGAATGCCGTCGGATCACCTTCCTCGGCCAGGGCCGAGATGGAGGGGCCTCCGGGATAGGGCAGCCCAAGGAGGTAGGCCACCTTGTCGAAGGCCTCTCCTGCGGCATCGTCGAGGGTGGCTGCCAGCTGTGTCATATGCAGAGGGGATTCGGCCCGGTAGAGGGCCGTGTGGCCCCCAGAGACGACCAGGGCCACGCAGGGGTACGAGACGGTCCCCGGTGCCTCCATGGTGGCGGCGTACACGTGGGCCTCGATGTGATGGACTCCGACCAGAGGCAGGCCGCGCGTGAAGGCCAAGGCCTTGGCTGCGGACAACCCCACCAAGAGCGAGCCCACGAGGCCGGGACGGTGGGTGACGGCGATGCCTGCCAGCTGATCCAGACGGACTCCTGCGCCATCCAGGGCCTCATCAACCACGGGCAGGATGCTGCGCAGGTGGGAGCGGCCTGCAATCTCGGGCACGACCCCCCCGAAAGGTGCGTGCTCGGCGGCCTGTGTATGGACGACTGACGAGAGGATCTCATGTCCTGCACGCACTACAGCCGCCGCTGTGTCGTCACAGGAGGACTCGATTCCAAGGACGAGATCCGTCATTTGCCTTGCTCGGCGGGGTCGGGGCGTTGGCCGCCCAGAAGTTCGAGCGCACTCTCCAACTGTGGGTCAACAGGCATGGGCGGGATCAGATCCTCGCCGGACTCCGCGGCCCAGGCTTCAAGGGCGGGTAGGACCTCAGGGCCTGGGCTGTAGCTCTGCAAGAACCCCTGGATGGGCGCCCGCTCCTCTGCCAGCAGAGGGACGGCCAGATCGGGGAGAATGCCATGTTCCCGATTGGGGTCTGCGGAGCGCTCGAAGTTGCGGTGGGTGGGAGAGTAGTAGTAGGAGGTGGTCACTTTCGCCCGTCCGCCAGCCTCTCCGAACGAGCGAATTGCCTGCACCATTCCCTTGCCAAAGGTGGCCTCCCCAACGAGGGCGGCCACCCGATGGTCTTGCAGCGCTCCAGCGAGTACCTCGCTGGAGCTGGCGGTGTTGGCGTTGACCAGGATCGCCAGAGGCATGCCCTTCAGGTCCGCAGCCTCCGGTTCTGCTTCATACACGATGGGCTCTCCCCTTCCTTCCGTGCTGACGATGACCCCAGAGGGCACGAAACGGCGAGCAATCTCCACTGCGGATGAGAGCGTGCCGCCCAGGTTATGACGCAGATCCAGCACGAGAGCCTTCATTCCGCGCTCAGCCAGAAAGTCCATGGCTTGGGAGAACTCGGCGGCCGTCTCGGAGCTGAATCGGGTGATGGCCAGGTACCCGATGTTTCGTTCAGGGTCGATGATGCGTGCGTGACGGATGCTCGGATCGATGATGGAACCGGGAATGACTGACAGTTGGCGTTCCACTCCATCAAGCCCACGCACATGTACCTGGATCCCCTCCGGATCCGGGTTGCCAAGGGCTGCGCGAAAGCCCGCGGCATCGAACTCCTCAAGGGCCCTGCCATTCAGCGTGAGAACCTGGTCGCCCACCCTCAGACCAGCATGTAGGGCGGGAGATCCGGGCAGTGGGTAGAGAATCCGGCCCTTCTCGACGGGCGTGCGAAAGACGGCACCGATGCCCCGGTAGCGGCCTCCGGTCTGACGTGCGAGGTCTTGGGCCTGGGCGGCATCGTAGTAGCGGGAGTAGGGATCAAGGCCCGAGAGCATGCCCTTGAGGGCATCGTCGAGAAGTTCCTGGTCGCTGACCTCGCGGACGAAGGCCTCCCGGGCAAAGTCCCGCACCTCCGCGAAGTGCTGCAGTCCGGTGTCGTCGGCTGGGGGCCACAGCTCCCTCCCGATCAGCAGAACCAGGGCTCCAGCCAAGAGGCCACACACAAATGTCAGGGTGCTTTCTGTTCGAATCTGCCCCCTGAGTTCCGGCGCGCTCATGGATCAGCCGGCGGCACCCAACTCGGCCAACGCAACCGCCAGCTGCTCGTCGTCGGGGGCGACGCCGTGCCAGGAGGACGTGTCTTCCATGTATCCAACGCCCTTCCCAATGGTGGTATGCGCGATGATCGCCGTCGGCATCGAAGTGTTGCGAGTCTCACTGAGGGCCTGGTCCAAGGCCCCCAGATCATGTCCGTCCACATCGAGGGCGTTCCAACCGAAGGCCTCGTACTTGGCCCGCAAGTCGCGCACGTTCATGACATCGCGCATCTTGCCGTCAATCTGGATGTTGTTGAAGTCCACAATGACTGTCAGGTTGGCGAGCTCGAAGTGAGCGGCACTGGTAGCGGCCTCCCAGATCTGACCTTCCTGGCTGTCCCCATCAGACGAGGTGCAATAGACGTGCGCTGCCGTCCCATTCAGTCGTGCACCCAGGGCCATGCCGGCCGCTGCCGAGAGCCCTGTTCCCAAGCTGCCCGTGGAGAAGTCGATTCCCATCTCAGGCGTGCGATGCGGGTGTCCCTGTAGGCGCGATCCGAGCTTGCGGAAGGTGAGGAGCTCCTCGTGTGGGATCAGACCCTTGGCGGCGAGCAACGCGTAGTAGCCCGCGCATGTATGTCCGTTGCCAAGGACGAATCGATCGCGGCCGGGATCGTTCAGATTCTCGGCGTTGAGGTTCAGGTGTTCCATGAACAGGACGGTCATGAAGTCGGCCATCCCCATGGGGCCACCCGGGTGACCGCACTTCGCGGCATGCACCATGGAGACGATGTCCACGCGCACCTGCTTCGCGATCTCCTGCAGCTCCTGAATTCGTTCGGTTGAGAGTGTCATGGATCAGCCTTTGCGTCGCAGAAGTTCTTGGGCGCGGGCAGCGATACCGTTTGCATCGAGGCCGTAGTGGGTCAGCAGGTCGTTGGGCGGGCCGCTTTGGCCGAATTCACCGTCCATTCCGGCCATCTCCATGGGTACAGGGCAGTGCTTGACCACCGCCTGGGCTACGGCATCACCCAGACCCCCGCGGATCTGGTGTTCTTCCACGGTGAGGATGGCCCCGCACTCACGGGCCGCCGCAGTGACCAACTCTTCGTCTATGGGATCCACCGTTGAGAGATTGATGACCCGGGCATCGATACCCTTGGCGAAGAGCAGTTCAGCAGCATCGAGGGCTTCAGCGACTTCGACACCGCAGGCGCAGATGGCGAGATCCGTTCCGTCGCGAAGTACAGTTCCGCGTCCCAACTCAAACCGGTAGTCGTCACCCAGGATCACCCGCGTGGAGGCACGAGACAGCCGGATGTAGACGGGCCCGGGAATGTCGACCGCTGCCAGAACGGCTGCCTTGGCTTCGGTCGAGTCGGCAGGCACGATGACTTTCATGTTGGGAATCGCGCGCATAAGGGTGATGTCTTCAAGCATCTGGTGCGACTTGCCATCCTCACCAACCGTGAGGCCCGCATGCGTGGCGCAGACTTTCACATTCAGGTTTGGCACGCATACGCATTGGCGCAATTGTTCCCAGGCTTTCCCCGTGGCAAACATGGCAAATGAGCTGGCAAACACGACCTGCCGTCCCAAGGACGCCAAGCCCGCCGCTGTGCCCATCATGTTGGCTTCGGCTACACCGAAGTTGAAAAAGCGGTCGGGGTACGCCTGACCAAAGGCCTTGGTCTTGGTCGATCCCGAGAGGTCGGCATCGAAGACGACAACATCGTCGCGTTGGCCGCCGAGGGCCAGGAGGGCTTCACCATAGGCCGCACGAGTGGCGACCTTCTGGACCTCGCCGGTGGCGAGAGGGGGACTCAGGGTCATGGGAGAAGAGAGTGGGGCAGGGGGTTGGGGATGCGGCCTGCGGGTTGGGGATTGGTAGCAAAACCGAAAATCGCGTAGAGGCTTTGTACTCTTGGGCCAGCGTCGGAGCAATCAGCCGCGAAGCGGGCTTGGCAAATGGGCGTAGGTCTGGGCCCTACCGATGTAGCACACGGACATCATGGGCGCGGGGTGTCCCACAGAGGGGACATCCGCACTTCTCCCGGCCCAGGGGATAGATTTACCTAAACCTATTTGGCAAAAGGGGTTAGGGTGATGTCGGACCTAGTGCCCCAGTTGGCACAGCACTCGCATGGCTCAGGGGTCCGCTCTGTCCCACGCCCGGTGAACCCGATGAACAAGAAATCCATTTCAAGTGCCAGCCTTCTTGGAGCCAGCGCTCTGCTACTGATGAGCGCCGTCCAGGCCCAGCGTCCTTCCTCCGGAGGGACCCTTGAGCGCGCGAGGCACCTCTTCTCCCAAATCGACACGGACAAGGACGGTTCCTTGAGCGCCGCGGAGGCCGGCAAGACCAAGATCCCCACTCGCGATTTTGTGAACAACGACGCGAACCGTGACCGGAAGCTGTCCGGCGACGAGTTCCTGGTGTTCTATCGCAAGCTGCTCGTCAAGGGAGGCAAGCCGGTCGGGGCCGCACTCGATGCGGAGGTATCTCGGATTCAGGCAGCCCTTCGTTCAACCAAGAAGCAGACCCCTGTCGTCTCCACTCCTGATCCGGTCAAGAAGGATGAGCCGGTCAAGCCGGTCACGGTCAAGCCGGAGCCCGACCTCCCCACGGGTAAGACTGACGCGGAGCGTGCACAGGATGTCCGTGATGCTGCGACCCAAAAGCGTGTTGAAGCGGCGCGTGATCAGAAGAACGCAGAGAACGACGCCAGGGCCAAGGCTGCTCGGGACAAGTTGGCACAGGATGAGGCCGACCGCGTTGCTGCTGCACGTGCCCAAGAGCAGGCCGATAACGAGGCCCGGGCTGCGGCGGCGCGCCAGGCGTTGGCCGAAAAAGAGGCAGCCCGCATCGCCGCTGCGAGAGCCCAGAAAGCGCAAGATGCTACGGCCAGGGCTGCAGCAGCCCGCAAGAAGATGGCAGAGGATACGGAGGCAGCGCGTATTGCTGCGATCAGAGCCCAGAAGGCACAAGAGAATGCGGAGCGTGCAGCCGAGGCGCGTCGTCAGCATGAGCGCATCGAAAAGGCCCGCGCACAGCGTGAGCATGAGGAGGCGTTCGAGAAGCATCAGCGAGAGGCTGGCAAGGGTGGCGGCGCGGGAATGGGCCCCTCCGAGCGGGCGCAGGCCTTCGTCAAACGTCTGACGGATTCCGGCAGGTTGACTCCCCAGCAGGCCCGCGATTTCCACACGGTCTTGCTGGCCAAGGCCTCCAGCGCGAACGGGGCCGGCAAGGCCGAGACCTTGCGTAAAGCCCTCAACCGTGCCAAGTCTCGGGTCGGAAACGCTGTGCGAGCGGGACACCTGACGGCGGAGGAAGGGCGTATCCTATCGACTGTTCTGGATGACAGGGCCCAGAAGGCTCTGGGTGGCTCTCAGGGTGATTCCCATGACCCCAAGCCTTCGGTCGGCCACTCTCCGGTGAAGGATGGCAGCGATAGCCGAGGGACCCTTGGGGCGGGCAGGAAAACCAAGCCCAAGAGCGCGGGAGTCCGGAGCGTCGGTGGGAAAGGAAAGGCCGGGTCGGGAGCGACCCGTGGGGATTCCTGACCAGAACGACGGAGTTCAACTCCCAAGAGTTCGCTCAGTGCGCGGCCCCGGGTTCTCCGGGGCCGCGCGCCGTTGATGCCCGCTCCCTGGGCCCCCCTCAGCTTTGCGGTCCCCGGTATACCACCCAGTTCTGGCTGCCTTCCAAGAGGCGAAGTTCGTGCAGTTTGCCGGGCTGCCATTCTTCCTCTCTTGCGACCAGCAGGTCCCAAAAGGCGATCACAAGGGCCTCCGCCGTGAACGTCTCCAAGTGTGAGAGTGCGGGCACGTCAGCATTCAGGAACCGGTGGTCTACCCGATCAAAAATCTCCTCCTGCATGGCTTGGGCCAAGGTGTTGAGATTGACGACCATGCCATCCCTGGGGCTCACGGGGCCGCGCACCGTCGCCTCCAATACATAACTGTGACCATGATGGCGTGTACACGGACCATACGTGGCTTGATTCTCCTCCTCCGTGAGGTGGACGGACAGCAGCTGGTGGGCGGCAGAGAATTCGATCCGGTGGACCACATCGACTATGGGTAGAGGCATGGGGGCTTCAGGTGGTTGCATGGGCGAACAGAGCATACCGGGACGGCGAGCCGTGGGCAGGGGAAAGGAGCTTTCAGCTGGAAAGGCCCTTCGGTCGGTGGGTTTTTCCGGCTTAGAGAAGTGTCCCCCTACCCCATGGAGCCTTCCAATGAAACGCGCCTATGACAGAGACCGAGCCAGACAGCTGATCCCCTTGTTGGGGTCGATCACCCAGGAGATAAGTGAGCGAGTTCACGAGGCCCTGATCATTCAAGGCCGCCTCGTCAAGCTGGAGGGTAACCCCGCGAGCGACGAGTTCATGAACCTCAAGGCAAAGCTCGCCATTCACCGTCGTGAACTTCGCCAGTCTGCCAAGGAACTCAATCGTCTGGGATGTGTCATGGATGCAGAGGAGCCCGGCCAGATCCGCATCCCGGGAACGGATGGGGAGTTCGAGCACGGCTTCCAGTTCGACTCGGATAGCCACTCCCTGCGCCGAGTGGAGACGGGAGTCAACATCGCCTGATCGCTATCTCCCTGCGATCCGCGAGTGGCGAGCCGCCCTGCCAGGGTCCCTGGTGGGGCGGCTCCTTTATTGGGAGCGGGTTGGCTCAGGGCTCTTGACCTGGCGTGGGGACCGTCAGGTTGGAGGCTTCCCCCGAGCTCATCAGGCCCGACCACAGGGTGTCGGCCACGTCCTCAGGTTGGTTCATGCTGTCCCGGTCCCAATCCCCTGGAACGCCATCGAAGATCCCCGTATCCGTTGAGCCAGGATAAATGGTCGATACCCGGATGCCGTCCGGACGCAGGTCCTCTCGCAGTCCGTTGGAGAATCCCATCAGGCCGGCTTTCATGGCGCAGTAGATTGAGCACCCTTCAAATCCCTCGCGGGCTGCGCCGGAAGCGATGTTGAAGATGTGGGCCCTTGCTTGCCGCCGCAATCCCGGCAGGGCGCACTGGGTGACCAGGAAAACGCCGTGCAGGTTGACCCGGTAGAACCGCTCCCACATGGCTGGAGTGGTCTCCTCGAAGGGCAACAGGTCGAATATCCCGGCGTTGTTTACGAGTACATCCAGGCCACCGCTGAAGGCGTCGAGGGCGGCTGCCACCCCGAGCTCGACTGAGTTGGGGTCCGTCACGTCCATCGTCTGGATGCAGCTGCGTCCTCCGGCCTCCTCTACCTCCCGTGCCACCTCTCCGAGCGCCTCTGTGCTGCGGGCGCAGAGGGCCACATGCGCCCCCTCTCGGGCAAAGCGCAAGGCGATGGCTCTCCCAATGCCTCGGCTTGCCCCGGTCACCAGCACTCTCAAGGCTTGCATGTGGGGAGTGTAGCGCGCGTGCCTGCCCCGGGTAGAATCTCGGACCTCATGGCTTGGAGTCCTCTCGCTACCCAGTTCTGCTTAGAGCTCGCCTTTGGCGTCCTATTTGGCCTGTGCTTTCTCTCCAAGGCGCCCTTGGGGACCTTCTTTCACCTGATGATGGGCGCGACGGCCCTGTTGCCCTTGCTTGTGGGCGCGGTTGCGCCACCCCTATATTCGGAGGCTCCCTGGGAAGCGCCCTCGACGGTCTGTGCCCTCGCCGGTGCTCTGAGCAGCCCCTGGCTCATGGGGCCTGTGAGGAGCCGCCTGCGGGCCCTGGCGGCGGTTTGGGCCACACTGTGCTGCGGAGCAGCCCTGGCCTGTGTCGTGGACTCCGGACCCGGGGTGGAGGGGGTCGGACCTCTCGTGCTCGGGAGTCTCTCTGCCATGGCCACCGGGCTGGTGGCAGGCAGCGTCGGGCTGGCCATGGTTCTGGGACACTGGTATCTGACGGTGCCCCAACTGCCGGTTTCATGGCTGGTGAGAATCAACCGCCTCACGGTCTGGGCGATGGTGGCATCGGGCGTGCTGCTGACGGGGTCCTGCCTGCTCTCCGCCCAGTCCTTTGCACAGATGGACCGTCCACTGCTGGGTGCCTGGGGGCTGTTCTTCCTGGGAACGCGGGTGGCCACGGGCCTGGCTCTGCCCCTGCTGTTCGCCTGGATGACAGCGGGCTCCCTGCGCTATGGGAACACCCGCTCTGCGACCGGTATCCTGTACGCTTCAACGGTACTCGTCCTGATCGGGACGGCCGTCTCCATTTCCTTGCAGGACTCCTACGGCATACCCCTGTGACACAGCAGCTCGCACCCATCCGATGGATTGAACTGGGTCTGCCTCACCCGACCGACCCCGAGCGTCTGATCTTCCTGCAGGCCGACGGCCCGTTCGCCTTGCGCCGCTGGTACCGCCACCCGGAAGGAGAGGGAGAGTACCACCTGGACCTGGACCGCCGAACGGAGGCGGGAGGGCTGACGGGCTGCCTCCACTGTAGTCATCCCGAGTTGTATACCCGTAAACGCTTCCCACGCATGCTGGGCGGCGCCATCGTGTTCCTCGCCGCCGTGTTGGCTCCCTTTACCCACTACATCAGCTTGGCAGTGGCAGGCCTCCTGGACTTCCTGATCTATCGCAGCGTCCCTGATGAGGTTGTGTGCTACGTGTGCGGCTCCGTGCATCGCGGGTTCCGCGACGAGCCCCACCACCCTGTATTTGACCGGACGATCGCCGAGCGGCTTACCCACGGGGAGAAGGCCGTGATGGGCAGCCCCATGCGTGAGGGCGGGACGGCCGGAGCGCCCGATCCGGAGCACTAGGCGTCGGCCTCTAGAAGCTCAGGGTCAAGCCGATCCCGAAAGCGTCCGCATCGTCTCCGCTGGAGTTCTCGGTGCTGAAATTGACTTGCACCTTGGCGTCATGCCCCTGGTAGTAGCGGTTGAAGCCAACGGTCAGGAGTTCGCGCTTGAGTACATCGTCGAAATGCTCGTAGCGCGCGCCCACTTCCCACTTATCCCCGGGGATAACGTGGCTGCAGGTCACACTGATCGGCGTCGTATCTCCACGGCCGGCCTCCAGCTCCGAGGGAAGGATGTGCCCGGCAGCCAAATCGAGGGCTGTGTAGTCGGCCTCATAGCTGACCGTTTCGATCTGCACGTAGAAACGCGGCAGGGTGACGGCGATATCTGAAGCGATGGCCACCCCCTCGTCCCCGGCTTCGTCGTTCGAATAGGCGATTCCAGCGGTTACCTGGGGTTCAGCAGAGGCGCCGAGTGCTCCTTCGGCGTCCCCCAGCCCTTCGCCGAGGAGGTTCAATTCCACCCGCGAGCTGATGAGATTATTGTCCATGGTTTGGTCAAAACCATTCTGCGCGGCCATGTCCAAGCGCATCGGTCCATGGTCGATGGACAGCATCGCACCTTGGCGGGAGCCATCGCGTACGCGATAGAACAGAGAGTTCCGTGTGGGCAGGATGAACAGGTTGCGGTTGGCCTCAATGTTGGCTGTTCGCAGGAAGGGTGTGCGGAATTGGCCCACCTGCAGGTTGGCGCCCTCCGTCACGGAGAACAGCGCCCATGCATCAAGGAGACTTGCGGACCCGGTAGCAAGCTCCGTTGAGAGGCGCACTGTTGTGCCTCCGAGGGATTCGTCGAAATACAAGCGTGCCGCGTCGATCGCGACTGCGCCGTAATTACCTTCTGCGTCGACTGGGAGGTCGCCGGATACGCCATAGGTGGGTTTCACAAAGCCCCACAGGGATTCACCCTCGGCTCCAGATGCAAGAGTGCTGGCGAGGGCGGCAACGGTTCCGTCCAGAGATTCCCAACCGCTGTCCTCAAGTGCTTCACCCGGTGAGGGCCCGAGAGGCACCTTGACTGGGTCATTGGAGATCAGCGGAAGGAAAGCTGCGAGGGGGAGGAACGGGAGCATGGGAGCAGATGGACGGAGGTTGCCGGGTCCCGAATAGCATAGTGACCAACGGACGGGTCTGCCCTGATTTGCCGGGCTCGCCTGTCAAAAACCCATGCCCAGACCGAGTTGGAGGATCCCAGCATCGCCGCGGGTGTCTGAGCGTAGCTGGGAGTACTGGCCCGTCCAGCGCAGGGCCCCCAGCAGGCTGTGGTGGCTCAGGGCCACGTCCACGCGGGACTCCCGGGCCGCATTGTCCGAGTCCTGGAAGCGCAGGCCCGCTTCCCAGCGTGGGAGAATGAGGATCGCGCCTTGCATGGCCCAGGGGACGCTCCTGGGCCTGAGGTTGGCGAGGCGTCGTTTGCCCAGCCACTCGGTGGCATACCCATTGCCCGTATAGACGTGGTCCCCCAGGAAGAGGACTTCCACCCCAAGGGAGTGGGCCTCCCCGCTGAGGCGCAGGTCAAGGGCCAGGCCATCGGATCCCTCGATCGAGGTGTCCATGAAACCCGAAGCAGAGATGGAGCCTGAGGCACTCGAAGTTCTCGCGCCTGGCGTGTCGCTCAGCTCCGATGGGGTAAGGAAGTCGTGCGTGACGCGAGCGACGGTAAGTAGATCCTGGCCGATGCCATCCCCACCTTCCTGGAGAGCGATGGCCCAGTCGAGCGAGGGAGAAGACCCCAAGGCCTGAACGCCTTTCCGGCCTTCTCCGAACAGGGCTCCGATCCGGCTACGCTCCAGAAAGAACAGGGTGCCCTCGTCACGCATGTTGCTGACAGTGAAGGGTGATCTGAACCGGCCCACCTGCAGGCCCCCCTCACCCAACGGGAGGGAGAAGTAGGCCTGCTCAAGTTCCTGCGACGCAAAGTCCTGTTCCAATCGGAACCCTACGGAGGTCCCGGCCAGCCTCCCTTGGACGTGAAGGTGAGCGAGGCGAATATCGGAACGGATCGTGTCTTCAGACCCTCTTTCCAGAGCCAGATCGCTACTCAGGTACACCCCGCGGAAGTGCCCGCCAAAGTCGAGCAACTCCTCCTCTACTTTCTGGAGCGGCTCGACCACGACGGGCGGCTCGACCACGACCGGCGGCTCGACCACGACCGGCGGCTCGACCACGACCGGC
>PBIX01000065.1 GCA_002720975.1 Planctomycetota bacterium
GGCCATGCCACTGGCTCCCTTCTGAAGGACCCCAAAACTGTGGTCCTCATCGACGAACACGGCGTGCTTGCCCGTGGGGTCGAGAAAGAAACCGGCTTCCGTACCATCGTCCAAGAGGACGTCGTAGATGTTCTTCTCACTGGGATGCGGCGTGATTGAACCTCCGCCACCCTGGTCGACTCCATCGATGCGGATCGAGGTGATCTTGTTCTTGGAGTTGACCACAACTTGTAGTTCGAGCACTGGCAAACCTGATTCAAGGAGCATCTCGCTCCCAACCCATGTGCCCGCCAGGGCCGAGGATCCGGGAGGACTGGAACTGCCGCCGCCACCGCCGCCACCGCCGCATGCGGCGACACCAATGAAGGTGAGAGCCAGGGCGATATTTCTTGTCTTCGTTCGGAAACTTGTCATGTCTTGTTACTCCGTTGACTGGACTTAGGAATGAGCGCGAGGGAGTCCCCGGCCAAGGGAGAAGTCGAAGCACCAGTGGAACCTCACGCTAGAAGTACGGGATTCCCGGAATAAATCGCGGAGCCGACACGGGCCTCCTCTCTCACTAGAAGTGAATCCACTCCAAGAACAAGGGCGGCCGTACCCCCGGAGGGTCGACCGCCCGGCGCCTCTTTGGAGGGTGCTCCGACTAGCCCACGCGCTTGTACTGACCCCGGTTCTGCCTCGCCAACTCGCGCATCAGGCCGGATTCCTTGCCGATGGAAATGCAGTGGATGTGGGCGTTCTTTCCGGCGTTGGCCCCGCGGACGCTCCTGAGAATCTCCTCCGCCTCCGTAAACGCCCCTGCAGTGGGGTCTCCATCGGAGAGCAGATAGACGGTGTCCACGTCGGGGTCCGAGAGGGCCTCCAGGAGAGCGTCATGGATGTTCGTGCCGCCAGCCGCCGCCTGCTGTCCGATGTGCTGCAGGACGCTCCTCAAGACCATCGGTGTCTTCGAGACCAGGTTGGGTTTCCAGCTGTTAACTCCCCCACTGAAGAACACGACGTTGAACTGATCTCCACTCAGGAGCCCCTTCAAGGCGCGGGACAGCTCGTGCTTGGCCACGTCAAGACGCGTCGGCCCTGCCGATCCCACCGCCTGGGATTGCCCGAGAAAACGTGCAGGAGCGCTCATGGAGCCGGACGTGTCGATCACGAACGCCACGCGGTCACTGGTGATCTTCATTCCATAGAAGGACTGGGTTTCGCTCTCGGCACGGTGCTTGCGGCGCTCTCTCTCCGCAGCCAAGGCCGTATCCAAGCTGGGTAGAAGGAAGTCCTGACCCTCGACAGACCACCACCAGTGCCAGCTCTTCTCCAGGCGGCCATGGTCCTTGCCCGTCAGGATGCGAAGGGTCGCAGTGACCTCCTCCTGAAGCAATCGGCTCTCCTCATTGTCAATGCGCGCGATGAGGACCGGTATCGATTCTTTCCTGCGCAGGAGACTGATCTGGTGCAGGGCATCCGAGCGGACGAAGCGATCGGTGTCCGCGAGCATCTCGTGTAGAACCGCCAGCGCCTTGTCCGTGCCGGCTTGGGCAAGCGCTATGGGCAGGTGGCGACGGACGGACCCGTCCTTGCTTCGGATCAGGTTGCTGAGTTCCCTGTAGCAGTTCTTGTCGAAGCGAGCCAGACGGCCCAGGGCGATGACTGCAGCCCGAACCTCGGGCTCGTGCTTACTCTTGAGACAAGAGCGGACCCTGCTCGACAGACCGCTGAGCCCGGTATGCCCGAGGATGTCCAGCACTGCCGCGCGCACTTCCGGACTGGAGGAGCCCAGGGCCCGAATAAGGACCTTGTGCGGACGGCGAGGGGGGTTCCACCGGAATTCGGAGAGCAGGAACAGCCGTCGGTTTGCCTCCACGGAATCGTCCAGAATCTCCTTGGCCACGGCCTCTGCCACCCCTTCGGCGGCACACTTGCGCAGCGCGCTGGAAGTGCAGTCACGCTCCTTCCGGGTCCGGATGGGTGCATACGCGATGATGTCCTCTGCCGCCCGTAGGGTCCCCTCATCTCCAAGCTTCTCGACCAGGGAGCTGGCCGCAATGGGACAGATTCCACCCTTGGGCCGGCGACGGAGGAGCTCCATCAACTGATCCTGGGCACGGTCCCCAATCCCTGCCAGGGCGCGGGCAGCGGACCGGCGGTTCTCGTAGCGGGGGTGGCTGAGAGCCTCTCCAAACAGATAGCTGAGTGCCTCAGGTTCGAGGGTGGAGTCATACATGAACAAGCTGAAGGCCTCGTAAGCCTGATCCAACATGTCCTCGCTTCGCAGCTCCCGCACCGCCCGGCGCAGGTCCTTGAATCCCTCGTCCCCTTCCTGTCGGCCAATACTGGCGAACACCCCCGGGTCGACCTTATCGCGCAATCTGCGCACCTCTTTCAGGGGGTCATCGCAGGGCCCGCTGGCCGAGGGCAAGGCCCCATGAGCCGTCATTCCCGTAAACAGGATTACTGCCAGGGTGGTGGGAATCCGGCCTATGGCACGGTGAGAGGGGACGCGGTTGGACATGGGAGAGCTCCGATGGGGACTTATTGGAAAAGCCCACAACACCTGCTCCCCTAACACACTTTCCGGCAATTTTTCTCGCTCCTACCACGGGAGCTGGCGCGGAGTCTGTGCCCACTACATGAGGATCCTGCGAAAACAGGGGCCCAGCGTGCCCGGAACACATCCCGGGGGACGCTAGGGGCAGAAACGCACTTGCAGTCCGTCCGAGAAGTTCGATCCCGCGCCGCCGGCGGCCTGATCGCGGTACCACAGCTGGTAGTTCCACTCCGAGCCGATGAAGACCCGGCCGGCTTGGGCCACCGGTGTGTTGAGGTCGATGGCGAGGCTCATGTTGCCCGACGAGTCCGCTTGCTGCACCGGGTAGCGGAACAAGGGGCCTCCGACGCAGAGGAAACCATCCATCACGGGCACCTGGGTGGCCTGTGACCCGTAGAAGAACATGCCGAACTGCCCGACGGGCAGGCCCGACACATCCAAGACCAGATCGTTGGCACTCAGGCTGGTTGAGCCGCTGGCGCCTATGAGCGCGCCCGAGCCCGCCGAGTTGGGTGCTGCGACGCAGTAGCTCTGCCAGTCGCAACCACCCCAGGGCTGAAGGACCAGGACATCGTCCACGGCCACCTCGAGCTCGCTTTGAGGGCCCCCATCGTCGGCTTCCAGCCTCAGGCGCACCGCATTGGTGACCGCCAGACCTTCGGGATACGGGAATGAATGGCGTATCCAATCCCCAGCGGCGACGTGGTTGACCTTGATCCTGGTCACCTTCTGCCAGGTCTGTCCATTGTCGTTGGAGATGCGAACCGTCAGATGGTCCTTGGCGTCCTGGAAGAAGCTCCCCCCATCCGAGAGCCAGTACCAGAACCGGACGATCGGGCGTGCGGAGCCACTCATATCGAGGAGGGGCGAGGTGAGAGTGGTCTTGCCGGTCAGGGGGGCGCCCGCATCCGTGAACCAGCAGTCGGTGCCCGTGGGTGTGTGATCCTCTGAGGGCTCAGCTGCGGACCCGGGCGGATCCCCGCGCTCCCAGATTCCATTCATGGCCGTGTCGGTACTCGAGCCCACCGTCCAACCCTGATCCTGTTCGATGTCGTCGTCGAACAAGGACACTGCGCCATCACCACCGAGGGCCCACCAGTTTGAATAGGGGGCCTCTGCAGGCGACGTCCACAGTATCCCGTTGGTGGACCGCGCCCCCACGAACCATCGCACCTCCTGGCTGACGTCCAACTCGGGCAAGGTCGCCTCATAGAGGCCTGCACCCAAAGCTGTGAGAGGGGCCTCGATGACACCACTCCCAAGGTCGTAGTAGAGGCGCTCGCTACCCACCTGCAAGTCTCCAGGCGTGTCCTCTTTCAGTTTGATCTGGATCTTCTCACCAGCCACTGCAGCCAGCTCCGGCTTGCCCTGGGGATAGGAGAAGGAGACCAGCGCCTTGCCTATCCACCAGACGAAGAGACCCTTCTCCAGGTCACTTCCAATGACCACACCACTGGGGAAGTAGGGGTAGTTGCTCCAAAGGCCATTGAATCGGGTTGCATCGTCGCTGGGCCAAGTGTCGAACCAACCGATCTCTGTTGGGGCCAAGGGGTTGGTCGAGTCAAACACACGCAGCCCTGCACGATAGTTGGCCTCGAAGATCCTGTTGCCCTTGGTGTACAGGTTGTGGCTGATCGCTCGGGCTTTCGAGTAGAAGCTTGTCGTGTGCTTCAGGTTCGAGAGATCCGATACGTCCATCACGATGGTGCGCGTCTTCTGACCCGTCCCGTCCTTCTCGTCATTGACGTAGAACAGCTGGCGGTCGGGCGAGAGCCAGCCCTGGTGGGAGTAGGCAGGGTTGGAGTAGTAGCCATAGTCCCGCACGTACATGTTGCTCTTGCTGGTCACGTCCAGAACGATCACGCCGGTCATGGAGCTTCCGTTGTTCAGGCCACCGCAACAGAAGGCGATCTGGCGGCCGGCGTAGGGCCCACTGGTGTAGGTCACGACCTGGGCATCGTGCACATAGCGCCCACTCCACTCGCCCACAAAGGGTGGATTGACCGGATCGGCATTCAGGTCGTAGGCGCGCAAGCCCCGGCCGGTTCCGCCAGCGCGGTAGAGGTATCCCGAGACCTCATCGATAATGGCGTTGTGGGTGTCGAGCACACCACCCGTGGTCACCGTATTCGCAAGGGTCACAACCCCCGAGTCAATCTGGGCCAGGTCGATAACCTGGACTCCCACAGCAGACTCCGTAACCGAATAGGCATATGTGCCAAAGGTCTTGATGTCACGCCAAAGGGAGCCCGCGTTCGGAATCACGCCCACAACATTGGGAGCCGAAGGGTCCGTGATCTCGACGAAACCCGTGCCCATCTGCAGGCCGATGATGGCGTACTCGCGACCAGATGGTGAGACATAACCCCAGCAGTCATTGGCACCCTTGGAGTTGGGGTCGATCCACTCGGGGGGCAACCACGAGAGCAGCTGCACGCCCTTTCTTGGGAAGGTGATGGAGCCCGTACCCGTCTGGTCTCCCAGTCCAAACATGGTCCCGCCCGGCGTACCCGGCGTGGTCGCCAAGAGATTGTTCAGTACGCTCCCGGGTGCGTGACCCGGCCCGCTCCAGGGGGGCAGGCGATGCAGTATCTTGGGGTCGTCATCGTGGGCGAGAGCAACTGCGGCAAGAGTGACAACAGACAGGAGTGCGAGTGAGCGATGCATGGTGTGTGGTTGTTGGGCTGGGTCTGAGCGCGAACCCGATGATTCTAGCAAGTCGTACGCACCGATGGACCTTATCGTGCGGGATGGGCATCAGGGAGCACCCTCCGGACATCCAGAGCAACCCTGCGATGCGGCATCCATGGGGGAAGAGAAGGCTTGAGCCAGCACGGATTTCACAGGCCCCAGGCCGCGCGCTAAGATCCCCTCATGCTCGGCCCTCTCGCACTCCTTGCCTGCACACTGGCTTCTCCGCCCCAGGACTCTCCCACCCACCTGGGATCGTGGATGCACACGATCCACGGTCTCACCACCCCCAGCTCAGTGGCCGTGGGGCCGCGACAACACATCCATGTGGTGGAGACCTCGGCCCACCGAGTACGGGTCTTCGACAAGGATGGCAAACAACTCGAAGTCATCTCCCCAGGTGCCGACCCCATGTGCCTCCCCCTCGGCGTTGCTGTGGCACCCGATGGCAGGCGCCTCGTCAGTGACAGCGGCAACCACCGCGTCCTGATATTCGACACCCAAGGCAATCGGGTGGCAGCCTTCGGAAGCCTGGGAACCGGGCCCGGGCAGTTCCATACACCTGTTGGTATCGATGCCAACCGCGAGGAGATCGTGGTCGCCGACCGTGGCAACAGACGAGTGCAGGTCTTCGACCACAAGGGGACTCACCTGCGCACGCTGGCTCTGCCCGATGCGGAGCGAGGTTCCTGGCCGAGTGACGTAGTGCTGAGTCCCGACGGCGACGTCACCGTTCTGGATGCAGGGGGCAGCCGCGTTCTCTCAGTCGACGGCGACGGCACCTGGAGCTTCCTTGGAGAGTTCGGGTTCTTTCCCGGGACCTTCGCGACACCCCAGGGACTTGGGCGCGATGGGGACAAGCTGTTGGTCACGGACTTCGAGAACCACCGCGTCCAGGTGTTCCCCTTCTCCGCCATCATGCCTCCATCCAAGGCACGCTCCAGCGTGGCCTCGCCCAACTACATCCTCGGGATCCACGCCATCCGCCCTCGAGAGGGACGGGGCAAGATGCACTACCCAAGAGACGTAGCCGTGTCCCCCGATGGCAGCTTCGCCGTTCTCGTCGAGCCTTGGGATGGACGCGCCCAGGTCTTCGCGCGCGCTGCCGGCGCCCAACCCGAGCCCGACACACAGCGCCAGGTGACCGGGCAGGCGGCCGCCCACTATGGAATGCACCTGGCCAGCGACGGACCCATCCTCGTCATCGTGGAACCCGAGACCGCCGAGGTGCTGATACACGACATCCGCCAGCCCCGGCCCGAAGAGCGCCTCCCCCCCATCCTTGTCTCGCGCACCGGGGGACGCGGCAGGCGCCTGGGGCTGTTCAGGCAACCGACCGGCCTCTCCATCGACTACGAGCGCCGCTCTCTGCTGGTCTGTGACACGGGCAACCGCCGGCTGCACGAGCTCACCTTCCGGCACGACCCCGATAAGGAGATCGAGCAGGACTTCGAGATGGTCTCCGCCGTGAGGATGCTTGATTTCCAACAACCCGCAGCAACGGGCTCAACCGAGCTCCCCTGGAGTGTGAAGCCCATCGCGGCAACGACCCGAGAGGACGGCACCCTGCTCGTCCTGGACGGCGCCAACGCCATGGTGCACGAGTACAACCCGAACTGGGAATACACGCGCAGCCTGGGCGGACACGGAACCAACGCCAATCAGCTGGAGGATCCCGTGGACATGGCGCTGGCTCCCAACGGCGAGAGTCTCTACATAACGGATCGCGCCGGCGCACGCGTGGTGCGCTGGCCCCTTGGCGATGGCGAGGCCCAAATCCTGGGGGCCGGAGTCTTGAAAGTACCCCACGGCGTGGCTGTGGGAGGTGACGGGCGCGTGTACGTAAGCGACTCGGGTGCCCACCGTGTCCTCGTCTTCAATCAGGCGGGCGAGGAGGTGGCCCGCTTCGGAACCCGCGGTCTGATCAGGGGCTCCTTCGACTCGCCGCGCGGGCTGGTATTCAATGAAGCCGGTGAGTTGATCGTGCTCGACCATGCGAACCACCGTGGCATCATCGTCTCTCCCGATGGCGAATACGTGGACGCCTTCGGACCCCGGTCGTACATCCGCCCCGCCCAGAGGCCGGAGTCCTTCAACGAAGAGGACTATTCGGAGTAGGCCCCAGGTGGTCTGACCCGAATCAGTCCGCCTCTGCGTCGTGGTCCGCTCGCAAGTACCAGAGCGCCGTGTTGCCGTAGACCCGCGGCTCGGGGGTATGGCCGTGGCACAGGGTGATGAGCTCCGTGCCCCTTAGATCGCGCGGGTGCGTGTGCAGCACGAGGGTCGCGCCGGGTGCGGTGGCGCCATTCAGCAAGAGATCCAGGGCGGCTATCAATGAGGCACGGCCCTTGCGTGTCCGGATCAGCGGATAAGGCGGATCCATGAAGACCAGATCGGGCCGTACGCCGGACTCCGCTTCACCAAGGCTCCAGTTGGAAGGGCTGAGGGCATCGCCGCGGGTGGTACGAACGCGGTCCTCAAGGTCCAGGGTCTGAACGTTGTCCACCAGACGCTCCAGGGCGCGGCGGTCGCGCTCCACGAAGCGGGCGTCCCTGGCCCCGCGGCTCAGGGCCTCCAAGCCCAGGCTGCCTGTGCCGGCGAACAGGTCCAAGACGCGCGCACCCTCGACCTGGTCGCCCAAGGTGGAGAAGAGAGCCTCCCGAACCCGGTCCAACATCGGCCGCGTATCCCGATCGGGGGGGCCAACGAGGCGGCGACCTCTGAACTCACCGGCGATGATGCGCATGGGTTCAGAGTACGTACTTGGCGGCGGGACTCAAACCGCTCCGGTCGAGTACCATGAGCCCGAGGCCGCCACGGACTCCCCCACCATGCCCCGTCTGCACGTCAACATCGACCACATCGCCACCCTGCGCCAAGCGCGGCGTGAGTGCTTCCCCGATCCGGTGGCCTGGGGACTCCAGTGCCTGGAAGCCGGAGCGCATGGGCTGACGCTCCATCTCCGCAAAGACCGGAGGCATATCCAGGACGCTGACGTAACGCGTTTGCTCGAGACCACTGACGCTCTGGTCAACCTCGAGTGCAGCCTCGACCCCGAGATGATCGGAATCGCCCTGGAGAGCGGGGCGGGCGCATTCTGCCTCGTACCGGAGAACCGCTCCGAGGTGACGACGGAGGGCGGGCTCGACGTTATCGCGGAGCGGGCGCGACTTCTCGAAGCAGTTCCGGCGCTGACGGAACGGGGTGGACTGGTGAGCTTGTTCGTGGATCCTGATCTCGACCAGCTCGATGGAGCTCGTGAGGTGGGTGCACCCTTCGTGGAGTTGCACACGGGCCCCTATGCCAACGCATCGGACCGAGAGCGCGAGTCCGAACTCGAGAGGTTGCTGCGCGCCACGGAACATGCCACCTCCATCGGCCTACGGGTCAATGCTGGGCATGGACTCGATCATGGCAATGTGACTCCCGTGGCAGCATTGCCCCACATGGAGGAGCTGAACATCGGCTTTGCACTTGTCGCGCATGCGGTCACCCACGGCCTGGAAGAGTCCATCACCTCGATGCTGCGTCTGATGAACGAGGCCTGCCCGGCCCAGTGACGGGCCGCAGGCAATTTGCTTGCCCCCTGCACGGACATGGGTAATGGTCGGGCATGCGCCTGCCCGTGACCTTGGCCCTGATTGGCCCGCTCCTCATTGGATCCGTTCATTCCAACCAGGACCGGTCGCTGAGCTTGCTCCAACCGGGCGAGGCCCTGCCAGCCCTCGTCCTGCCCACGATCGACGGCAAGGCAACCGTGAATCTGGCCGACCTGCGTGGCAAGAAGGTGCTCCTGATCCAGTTTGCCTCCTGGTGAGCAGGCTGCCGAAAACACGTGCCGGTCTGGCACGAAAAGACAAGGGCCCTGCGTGAAGCAGGGGACCTGGTGGTGATCGGAGTCACCCAAGAGCAACACCCCGACCGCTGCAGCCTCTACGCCCAATGGCAGGGAATTGACTGGCCCATCCTGTGGGACCCCTTCAATTTGACGGGCTCTGCGGCTGTGCCGGTGGTCCTCGCAGTGGATGAGGCCGGTGTCATCCGCCCCGGACGGCTGGATGTGCGACGCATCGAGGAGCAGATCGTGGAGGGCTGGATGTCCACCCCTCCAGCGAAGCCCGGCCCGGCTGCTCGTCGACCCTATCCCGACGTTGTGCCGCCCTCGACCCGTGCCACCGCACGCTCCCCGGGTGACAAGGCCCAAGCCGCGCTGAGCCGATTGCTCTGGAGCAGGACCACGGGGGAAGAGCGTCTCGACGGGGCAGCCTTTGCGGATGTATTGGAGGCCCTGGAGAAAGCGGCCCTGGCGCCGAAAGCCGACCCGGCGCTGACCTTCCACCACGGTGTGGCGCTGCGCATGCGCTACGACAGCGAGCATCGCCAAGCAGGGGACTTCCAGCGGGCACTCGACGCCTGGATGGACGCCCTCGGCCGGCGACCCTCCCAGTACATCTGGAGACGGCGCATCCAGCAGTGGGGACCGCGCCTCGACAAGCCCTACCCCTTCTATGACTGGGTCGAGGAAGCGCAGACGACCCTGATTGCCGCAGGTTCAGTCCCACATCCGATCCAGATCGCGCTGTCCGGAGCGGAGCTCGCCAGCGGTACGCGGGAGATTCCCATCCGTAGCATTCAGGACATCCACCCGGACCCGCAAGCGGCTCTCAAGCGGGACGGCAAGCACCTGGTCGAACTCGAATCGACCGTGTGCCTGCACACCGGCGTGACCTCCAAGCGGGTACGCGAGCCTGCCGGAAGCTCGCGCATCCATCTGATCTTGCGGCCCACGGGTGGCGCACACTTTGAACCGGCGGCGGGTCCGGCCAGGATCTGGATCGAGGTCCCCACAGGCTGGAACACGCCCCGCCAGCTGCTGATGGCCACCTCCCCCACCGATCCGGATGCCGCCCTGCTGGCCGAGTTCGAGGTGCGCCCCCCGCAGCCCGATCTCACCAAGCCTCCGGCCTCCCCCATACTGCCCGCGACCATTCACGGAACGGCCTTCTACTTCGTCTGCGAAGGCGAGCAGGGAGAGTGCCAGTTCCTGGCCCAGGATTTTGAGATCCTGATCCGGGACCCCCGGTCGGATCCTCAAGAACCAGACAAGTAGTGGGCCCAGGCCAGCCCAATGCGTCCCAGGTCGCAATTGCTTGACGCGGGCTCCGACGCGCCCGACCCTGGGGCCATGACAAGAACAGGTCTAGGGTGGATGGTGATCTTCTCGGTGTCCGCTGTGGCATCAGCCCAAGGGCAGCTTCAACCCATCGACGTGGGTTCGCAGCGTCAGGTCTTCGTCGACCGACACCTCATCGGATCGATGGACGGCGTACGGCTTGAGTTGGGGCAGCCACGCGACGAGGGGGCCGTCTTCCACTTCGACCGCTCCTGGGAGGGGCCCTTCTGTGGGTACTCAACGGTTATCGCTGACGGAGACCGATACCTCCTCTACTACCGGGGCCTCCCGGAAGCAGGTGCGGACGGCACCAACCGCGAGACCACCTGCGTCGCCATATCAACCGACGGAATCCGGTGGTCCCGCCCGGACCTCGGGCTGTTTGAGGTCGACGGGACCCTTCGCAACAACGTCATCCTGGCTGGTGTGGCTCCCGTCACGCACAACTTCAGTCCATTTCTCGACGGCCGGGAGGGGGTGGACCCCGCCGAGAGATTCAAGGCCCTGGGCGGCAATGAACACTCCGGCCTCGTGGCCTGGACGTCGCCGGACGGTCTGCGCTGGAACAGACTGCAAGAGGAGCCCGTGATCACCGACGGGATGTTCGACTCGCAGAACGTCGCGTTCTGGTCGGAGGCCGAGCAGTGCTACGCGTGCTATTTGCGTACGTGGTCCGGTGGTGGCTACTCCGGGTTTCGGACCGTCAGCCGCGCGACCTCGGAAGATTTCATCCACTGGACCGAGTCGGCGCCCATGGCCTTCGGGGATGGACCGCTGGAGCATATGTACACCAACCAGACCCATCCGTACTTTCGCGCACCGCAGGTCTACGTGGGTGTCGCAGCGCGTTTCATGCCCGGGCGTCAGGTGATCTCCGGTGCAGACGCGGCGCGGCTCGGCGTGAACCCTCGCTACTTCAATGACTGCTCGGATGTGGTGCTCCTGACCTCTCGCGGTGGGGAGACCTACGAGCGCATCTTCAACGAGGCTTTTATCCGGCCAGGAATCGGGCTTGAGAACTGGGTCTCACGCTCGAACTATCCGGCACTCAATATCGTCCAGACCGGCCCCACGGAGATGTCTCTGTACGTCAACCAGAACTACGCCCAGCACAGCGCCAGGCTCCACCGCTACTCCCTGCGGCTCGACGGACTCGCGTCGATCGCGGCCGGGGCCGACGGTGGTGAGTGGCGGACGAAGCCGGTGATATTTCGGGGCGCGCGACTCTCGGTCAACTTTGGAACGTCTGCCCGAGGCGGACTCCGTGTAGAGCTCCAAGATGCAACAGGCAAGCCCATCCCCGGTTTCACACTCGAGGATGCCGTCGAGCAGATCGGCAATGAAATCGACCGGACCGTCTCCTGGAAGGGAGGGTCCGACGTCTCCAGCCTCGCGGGACGCCCCGTACGACTGCGATTTGTCATGGCTGATGCGGACCTGTTCTCATTCATCTTCACGCCGGCGGCGCAACTTGAGGATGAGGCGGAGGCGGCTCGGAGTTCTGAACCCGAGACCCTTGAGGTCTCTTCTGTGGAGAAGATCTGGGACGCGGCCCCACATAACGCTTTTACGGACCTCATAAACCTCGATGGGACGCTCTTCTGCACCTTCCGCGAGGCAGAACGCCATGCCCTTGGTGACAATGGCCGCATCCGTGTGATCGCCCGCGCGGGTGGATCATGGCACTCCATTGCGCTGCTTGAGGAAGAGGGAGTGGACCTGCGGGACCCCAAGCTCTCCATTACGCCGGACAGACGGATTCAGGTGACCTTTGGTGGTTCGGTCTATGAGGGAAGCACTCTCGTGAGCATGGGCACTCGAGTCACCTTCCTCGACACCACTGGTAACACGTTTGGAGCCCCCCGGAAGGTTGTTATCGACGACGCCATCCGCTCCGAGCATGACTGGCTGTGGCGCGTGACCTGGCATGAGGGCATCGGCTATGGCGTTGTCTACCAACCGGGGGCCGGTCAGTCGCAAACGCATCTGGTGCGGACTTCGGATGGTGTGCACTACGAATACGTCACGACCCTGGAGATTTCCGGCCAGCCCAACGAGGCCACGCTGCGATTCGGGGTGGATGACGAGGTCACGGCCATCGTCCGACGCGAGGGGGACGATGGACACGCCTGGCTCGGAGTGGCGGCACCCCCTTATGATCGGTGGCGGTTCTCCCCTCTTCCCGAGCCGCTCGGAGGCCCGGAGTTGTTCTCAGTAGGAGGCGGGAGGTGGCTGGTTGCCGGACGACGCTACGGTCCAGATGGGCCGCGTACCGTCGTAGGAATGCTGAGCAGCGATAGCCAATGGAGTGACGTGGCGGTCCTGCCCTCCGGCGGAGATACGAGCTATCCGGGTATCGCACGAGACGGCGACTCGGTCATGGTCTCCTACTACTCCAGCCATGAAGGGCGCACGTCTATCTACCTCGCAAGGCTTGACCGGTGAGACCTGGAACTTCCAGTTATGGTATAGGGACAAGCTCTTCGGTGGCGTGGACTACAACTTCTCGGGTGGCCTAACCGTCACCTTCTGTGACTACTCAGAATTGACCGAGCGAGTCGGCGCGGCCTTGAACGGGGCGGGCGCTCAAACCCCAGCAGTATGCTCCTCCTACTCACAGCACTCGCGCTAACGCCCACGCAAACCAGCGTACCGCACCAAGGCGGAGAGCGACTGTTCCGTGAGAGTGTGGCTCCACTACTCGAGTCCCGCTGCTTCCCGTGCCATAGCGCCCTTCAGGCCAAGGGGGGGCTTTCATTCGAAAGCAGCCAGGCTCCCGCAGACCTGATTGATCCCAGCAATCCAAGCAGCAGCCTTCTGATAGAGATGGTGGCGGGGCCCAAGCGAACAATGCCCAAGGGAGAGGCCGCTCTCACTGAGTCGGAGGTCGCCATACTTCTCGAGTGGATAGAAGCTGGTGGTGCATGGGTTGCGGACGCGATCACCCCTCGCAACTGGTGGTCGCTCCGCCCTCTGCACCCCGTTCCACCCCCCACACTCCCAGAAGAGTGGCGCGAATGGAGCCGACAGCCCCTCGATGCGTTCATCCTCCAAACGCTGGAGTCACGTGGGCTGAGTCCTTCGGCTGAAGCGGACCGCCTGACGCTGCTGAGGCGTGTGCACTTTGATCTCGTGGGACTTCCACCCACCCCGGAGCGCGTCGAGGCATTCCTGAGAGACGATCGGCCCGATGCCTATGAGCGAGAAGTCGAGTACCTGCTCGCGTCGCCGCGCTACGGAGAACGCTGGGCGCGGCACTGGCTGGACGTTGTCCACTACGCCGACACCCATGGCTTTGACAAGGACAAACCCCGTCCCAACGCGTGGCCTTACCGGGATTGGGTGATCCGCGCTCTCAATGAAGACTGGCCCTGGAAGCAGTTTGTGTCCGCCCAGGTTGCCGGTGACGTTTTATTTGAGGGTGACGCCAGCGCAACGGTGGCGACCGGCATGCTGGCAGCCGGGCCCTGGGACTTTGTCGGTCACGTCGAGTTGCGGGAGGGGACGGTCGACAAGAAGAAAACCCGCAACCTGGACCGGGACGACATAGTCACGAGTGTCTTCAGCTCCTTCCAGAGCCTGACCGTCCAGTGTGCGCGCTGCCATGACCACAAGTTCGACCCGGTCACTCAAGCCGACTACTACAACATCCAGTCCATCTTTGCGGGTGTGGAGCGCGCAGATCGCGAGTACGACGCCGATCCCGAGTTGGCAACTCTCCGGGCCAAGCTAGGGGCTGAGTTGGGAGCTCTGAAGCACGCCGCCGATAATGCGGAGGCGCGCCTCCTCAAGGCGGTGTTGGACGATCAGCGTCCGAGCAGTGCAGCCCTGAGGCTGGAGCGTGAACGGGTCGGGGCGTCGATCCAACAACCCGACCGGACGGGATCCATGGGGTATCACAGCGAACTGGAACAGAGAGCCGCCTCCCACAAGTGGGTACAGGTCGACTTGGGCGCCACGCGGTCCATCGACAGGGTGGTCATTCATCCTTGTGACGAGGTTTTCGGAGGGCACCCCGGCCCTGGTTTCGGACTGCCTTCAACACTTGAGTTGAGTGTCGCTGCCTCCCCTGATGGAGAGTGGACGGCCGCGGGAAACTGGACCCAGAAGACCGACGAGTTCCGTCACGGTAATCGGCCCATTCTGTTCGAGTTCGACCCACCTCAATCAGGACGCATAATTCGAATCGAAGTACCCGTGCTATGGGAACGAACCTCCGACTACTGCTTCGCCTTGGCCGAACTCGAAGTCTTCTCCTTCGGGGTAAACGTCGCGCTGGGTGTCGAAGTCGCGGCCTTGGACAGCATCGAGGCGGGGGAACGCTGGGGAAGGTCCTATCTCGTCGATGGCAAGAGTCCCTGGTCGCCAGAGATGTCTCGGCTCGAGGGTCTGGATCGCCGCTGGGCCGAGCTCAGGAATGACCTGGAGTCCCTTGCCGAGAGAACCGAGCGGATTGAGAACGAATCCCGTCGAGACACCGTAGCCGCGAAGCTGACCTCCCTGCCCCCACCCAAACACGTTTACGCGGTCACATCCCGCTTCTCGCCAGAGGGCTCGTTCGTACCCCCTCCCGATGGTGTTCCTCGCTCAGTCCACCGCCTGGAGCGAGGCAGCGTGACGGAGCCCCGTGAGGAGAGTGTCCCGGGTGCCATCCAAATCCTCGACCACGCCCCCACATCGTTCGCGTTGGGGGACATGGACAGGGAATCCGACCGCAGAGCCGCGCTTGCAAGATGGCTCACCCATGACGACAACCCCCTCACCTGGCGCTCCATCGTCAACCGTATCTGGCACTACCACTTCGGACGGGGGATCGTCGACTCCCCCAACGACTTCGGCCGCATGGGGGGGGTGCCCTCCCACCCCGAACTCCTCGATCACCTCGCTGCGCAGTTTCGGGATAACGGCGGATCGCTCAAGTCCCTCCACCGCCGCATATTGCTCTCATCGACCTATCGCCAGTCTTCCGCCCATCGCCCAGGGGCGGCCTCAATCGACGCCAGCAACCGATTCCTATGGAGGGCCAACCGCCGTCGACTGGAGGCCGAGGCCTTACGGGATGCGACCCTCGCTATCGCAGGAAACCTGGATCTCAAGGTGGGTGGACCGGGCTTCCAACTGTTCGACTTCGAGGAAGATCACTCGCCGCGATACAACTACGGGAGCGTTGACCTCGAGGATTCGGCGACCTTTCGCCGGAGTATCTACCGATTCACAGTGCGGTCCGACCCCGATCCATGGATGACGGTCTTTGATTGCGCGGACCCCTCTCAGGGCACGCCCGCTCGATCGGAGTCCACGACGCCCATTCAGGCACTCTCCCTCCTGAACAGCCCGTTTATGCTGAGGCAGGCGGAGAGATTTGCGGACCGATTGCGCAGGGAGCACCCTGACCAGCCCATCCTCCATGCGATTCGTTTGGCCTGGCAGCGCGAGCCCAGCCCGGTGGAACAGCGCCTGATATCGGAGCACGCACATGTGTACGGTCTGGAGGCCGCCTGCCGGGTTCTCTTCAACAGCAGTGAGTTCCTGTATGTCGATTGAACGCGTGATGAACCGGCGCGCCTTTCTCCGCCACACGGGTGGTGGTCTGGGGGGTATCGCTCTCGCGCAATTACTGGCCCGGCACCGGCTTGAGGGAGAGTCCCCGATTCGGCATCACGCCCCAACCGCACAAAGAGTGGTGCAGTTGTTCATGTCGGGAGCGGCGAGCCAATGCGACCTGTACGACTACAAGCCGCTGTTGGAGAAGCGCAATGGGCTTGCATGGGATCCCGGCGAGGATGTGGAACTCTTCCAGTCTTCGCCGGGGCACGTCATGCGATCGCCTTGGAAGTGGTCCCAGAGCGGGGAGTGCGGAAAGTGGATGAGCAGCCTGGTTCCGAACCTCGCAAGATGCGTCGACGACATCGCCTTCATCCACTCCATGACCACCCACACCAACGTCCACGGGCCCGCGACCTTTCTTGAATCAACGGGCTTCCTTCTCCCGGGATTTCCATCGATGGGAACCTGGATCTCCTACGCCCTGGGCAGCCTCAACGACAATCTCCCGACCTACGTCTGCATGCCCGACCTCCGCGGACTGCCACCGGGTGGACCCAAGAACTGGTCCAGCGGCTTCCTCCCCGCCAAGTATCAGGCGACGCCAATCCATCCATCCTCGGACGAGCCCATTGCCAACCTCCATGCGCCACAAGGCTCCGGCATCACCACAGAGCGTGACTCTGCGGACTTCGAACTGGTCAAACTCCTCAATCGCCGTCACCTCCTGTCACGCCATGGGGATTCCCGGCTGGACGCCCGAATACGCTCCTATGAGCTCGCAGCGCGTATGCAGCTCGCAGCGCCTGAACTCCTTGACATCTCCGACGAACCCGAAGCCACTCGTCGGGCCTACGGCCTCGACAATCCGGTAACCGCCGACTTTGGCCTCCGTTGTCTCATCAGCCGTCGGCTATTGGAGCGTGGGGTTCGGTTTGTCCAGCTGTGGAGTGGTGCCGACAATGGATTCCCACGGCGCAACTGGGACAGCCACGAGAATATTGAAAGGGACCATGGTGATATGGGTCGTTCGATGGACGGCCCGGCGGCGGCTCTCCTTCAGGATCTGAAGCGGCGCGGGCTGCTTGAGGACACAATCGTCCACTGGACCACGGAGTTCGGTCGAATGCCCTGCAGCCAGGGCAGCCTGGGTCGCGATCACAATCCCTTTGGCTTCACCAACTGGCTCGCCGGGGGCGGCATCCAGGGTGGCGTTTCCTACGGCGCGACGGACGAGTGGTCGTGGCGGGCGGTCGACAAACCAACCCACAACTACGACGTGCATGCGACGATCCTCCACGCCCTGGGGATCGACCACACCCGTCTGACCCACCGAACCGATGGTATCGACCGCCGCCTGACGGACGTACATGGCCACGTCCTCCACGAATTGCTGGCCTGAGATCTCGTCCCGGTCATCCGTGCGGGCCTTGGGTCCAGACCTCACGCATCGGCCGCACCCAGGGCAAGATTGGAGCCCAAACAGACCGTGGAACCGTCCGCATCCGTCGAGTACGGTCGTGCCCGATCCCCAGGATCGAGTCCTTCTTCCCATCCCGCGCGTCCATGATCCATCCCTTCCAAGGCAGCCTCGTCGCACTGCCCACCCCCTTTGTTGGGGAGCACTTGGATCTTGATGCGCTGGGCAGATTGGTCCAGACGCATGAGCAGAGCGATACAAGCGGAATCGTCGCCTGCGGAACGACCGGTGAAGTGCCAACCCTCTCCCGTGAAGAGCAAGATGCGGTTGTCGAGACGGTCCTTGCCCATTCCGGCTCCATGAGTGTGATGGTGGGAGTGGGCTCCAACTGCACCGGTTCGACGATTCAGCGGGCACGAGAGGTCGCCAGTCTTGTCGTGGATGGCTCAAGGGTGGATGGACTCCTGGCCGTCACCCCCTACTACAACCGCCCAAGCCGAGCGGGTCTGGATCTGCACTTCGACGATCTGGCGGACGCGGTTGAGCTTCCCATTGTTCTCTACAACGTGCCCGCACGTACCGGAGTGGACCTGATCCCCCAGCAGGCGCGCTCCATCGCCGCCAGACACTCCAACGTGATCGCGATCAAGGAGGCCAGCGGCGATCCCGAACGGATCAAAGCTCTCACCGGCGATCCGAACCTCACGCTGCTATGCGGCGAGGACTCCCTGATCGGGGAGTTCATGGCCGGCGGCGCCGCGGGAGCCATCAACGTGGCGGGCAACGTCCTGCCCGGTCCCATGGCCGAATGGATCGACAGTGCGCGGCCGAGCGGGGATCCCGACAGGGCACAGGTTCTCGCCAGTGAGCTCATGCCGTTCATCCACGCCATGTTCGTCGAAACAAACCCCGCACCGGTGAAGGAGGCCCTCGCCATGCTGGGCTGCTGCTCGTCCGAGGTTCGACCACCCCTTGCTCCGTTGACCCCACGTAGCCGGGAAGAAGTGAGCGCGGCTCTGGGGCTGGCCCGCGGGGTCATCGCAACCTCCAAGTCCAACGTGGTCCGCGGCTAGCGACGGCGAGAAGGGCACCCGGGAACGGGTGCAGCCCTACGCCACCCTGAAGCGGCCGGAGATCAGAGGAATGTCACACCCACCGAGTCGGTGAAATTGGAGGTGCTGGTGGGGTTCTGATCCAGAAACCACGCCTGGAAGTACCAGGTGTCGCCGGTACCGATGCCCAGGCCCACCGTGGGCAAGGAGGTGGTGTCCACGTCGATGGAGAGGTGCCCCGCGGAATCCGACAGACCCACCTGACGCACGAAGCGGCCTATCTTGCCTCCCAGGCAGAGGTTGCCCTGGCTGCCACCCGGGAAGGGTTTGAAAGCCGTGCGGGACGAGACGAGGAAGTAACCCAGCTGGCCCGGCGGCAGGGAGCGGGCTTCGAGGCGGAGTAATCCGAGCTTGGCGGTCGTGCTACCGAGGACGGTGAGCGTGGCTGCTGCGCCACTGGAATTGAGGTTGGCCGGAGAGCAGAGAGTCTGCCCCACCGGTCCGAAGGAGAGGGACTCCGCCAGGGTGTCGAGGGCCTTGCTCTCGCCGTTGGAGTCGCTGCCATCCGAACCGCCGTCGATGCTGAGGGTGGGGTCGGGGTGCAACACAATGCGGTCCATCGTGAACCCTCCCTCGCGCGTGTCCATGAATATGGTATGGGTGATGCCGACGTCGTTCGCGGTGATCACGTAGTCCACCCCCGAGTTGTTCCAGACGAAGTTCGTCCCTTCGAAGAACCCGTTGGTGGGGTCATTGGAGAAGCCCGGCAGGAAGTACGCGTAGGTGGGCGTGGAGCCAAACTCCGCGACGTCCACCGGAATCACCACGGAGTCCTCGTTGCCGTAGTTGGTGTTGTCCTTCACGTCGAAGAAGCTGTACCGCATGTACAGGCGGTAGGTACCGGGCTGGGCGAATCGGACCAGGTAGGTCAGGCGGCCATCGTGAAAGAGCCAGGGTCCGAGCATCGAGGAGCGCATGGCCATTCCCCCGTCCGCTTCGCTACCCGCGGGTAGGCCACCGCCCGCGACGTCCACCCATTCCCAGGCAGGATCTATCCCGTTGCTCTTGTACGTCCCCTCATTGCGATGGAAATCCTCGGCCTGAAAAGACAGGTGTGTGGACCCAACCGTCTGCACGATCAAGCGGTCCTGGGCCGGAGATGGCACAGCGACGACGACGGCTAGCAACGATGCCGGAAACCACATACGACAGGCTGAAGAGGGGAGAATCATCACTGATCACGAAACGGGGACGGCTTCACCCAGCCTAGTTCAGGACCGCCCATGTGGGTGGATGGAATCAGATGAGATGGTGCCATTATGGCACTCTTGGGCGCCAAAATGGCGCAATTATACCTCCATCACCCCGCTTCTTGTGCCCGCCAGGGCACTTTCGCCTCTGGCATGGTCCTTGCTTCAGGAGAGGGGTCCAGAAGGAGGACCTCCAACATGACTATCCAATTCACCGAACGCTCCCAAGCCGCCCTGCAGTCCGCCCAGGCCCTGGCCCAAGCCGCGGGTCACGCCGAGATGGTGCCTGCACACCTCACTGCGGTCCTGCTCAACGAGACCGAAGGGCTGATGGCGGCCCTCTTCTCCAAGCTGGGCGCCGAGCCCCGGGCCCTCGCCGCAGAGATCGAATCACACCTGGCCCGACGAGCATCATCCGCCGATGCCAGCCCCGCCCCTTCACAGGCGCTGGCCCTGGTCCTGAACGATGCTGGCCAGGCCGCACAAGAGATGAGCGACGAGTTCGTCTCGACCGAACACCTGCTCCTGGCTCTCGTCCGCAAGGGCGACCCTGAGACCGTGGGCCTCTTCAAGGCGCGTGGCATCACGCCCGAGAAGGTCGACGCCGCCCTGGCTGAGGTGCGCGGGGGCCGCCGTGTCACGAGCCAGAATCCCGAGGCCACCTTTGAAGCCCTCGAGAAGTACGCCACCGATCTGACCCAAGAAGCCGAAGCCGGAAAGCTCGACCCGGTCATCGGCCGTGATGAGGAGATTCGCCGCGTGGTGCAGGTTCTCTCGCGCAGGCGCAAGAACAACCCGGTCCTCATCGGGGACCCCGGTGTGGGCAAGACCGCCATCGTCGAAGGCCTGGCCAACCGCATCGTGGCCGGCGACGTGCCCGATGGAATCCAGGGCAAGCGCATCATGTCTCTGGATATGGGCTCGCTCCTGGCGGGTGCCAAGTACCGGGGCGAGTTCGAAGAGCGCCTGAAGGCCGTCCTGGAGGAGATCGCCGGCGCAAACGGCGAGGTGATTCTGTTCATCGACGAGCTCCACACCCTGGTGGGTGCGGGCGGAGCGGAGGGAGCCGTGGACGCGGCCAATATGCTCAAGCCTGCCCTGGCCCGGGGAGACCTGCACTGCATCGGGGCCACGACCCTGGACGAGTACAAGAAGTACATCGAGAAGGACGCCGCCCTGGAGCGCCGCTTCCTTCCCGTGCTGACCGGCGAGCCCTCCATCGAGGACACGATCGCCATCCTGCGTGGCCTGAAGGAGCGCTACGAGGTGCACCACGGCGTGCGCATCGAGGACGCCGCCCTGGTGGCGGCCGCGCGACTTGCGGATCGCCACATCCACGACCGCTTCATGCCCGACAAGGCCATCGACTGCGTGGACGAGGCCGCTGCCCAGCTGCGTACGGCCATCGACTCCATGCCTCCCGAGCTGGATGGCATCGAACGCCGCCTGCGCCAGCTGGAGATCGAGCGCGGGGCACTGGAGAAAGACAAGGCGGGCGATGGAGAGCGTCGCCTCGCAGCCATCGCTGCCGAACTCGGCGGCCTGAACGAAGAGGCCAGCGCCCTGCGTGCGCGTTGGGATCGGGAGAAGGAGCTGATCACTTCGATCCGCGCCGGGAAGACCCTGATCGAGGCCCTGAAGGCCGAGGCCGACAAGGCCGAACGTGAAGGTGAACTGGAGCGTGTGGGTGCCATTCGCTTCGGTGAGCTGCCCGAGGCCCAGCAGGCCCTGGTGGAGGCCACCGACCGGCTGAAAGAAGCCCAGGCCAGCGGTGCGCTCCTGCCCGAGGCCGTGGATGCTGAGCTCATTGCCGGAGTGGTGTCCCGTTGGACGGGCATACCGGCCGCCAAGCTGCTCGAGACCGAACGGGACAAGCTCCTTCACATGGAGGACCTGGTCGGCGAGCGCGTCATCGGCCAGAAAGCCGCGATCAGCACCATCGCCCAGGCTGTGCGCCGCGCTCGTGCGGGCGTGCAGGAAGCCACACGTCCCCTGGGCTCGTTCCTCATGCTCGGCCCCACGGGCGTGGGCAAGACCGAGGTGGCTCGCGCCCTGGCGGAGTTCCTGTTCGACGACGAGCGCACCATGGTGCGCCTCGACATGAGCGAGTTCATGGAGAAGCACTCGGTGGCGCGCCTGATCGGAGCGCCACCCGGCTACGTGGGCTATGAAGAAGGCGGACGCCTGACTGAGGCCGTGCGCCGACGTCCACACTCTGTGCTCCTGCTTGACGAGGTGGAGAAGGCCCACCCCGACGTGTTCAACGTGCTTCTGCAGTTGCTGGACGATGGACGCCTGACCGACGGTCAGGGGCGCACGGTGGACTTCACGCAGACCCTGGTCCTGATGACCAGCAACCTGCGTGACGACAGCCAGGTGCGAGACTTCTTCCGGCCCGAGTTCCTGAACCGGCTGGACGAGGTGCTCACCTTTGACGCCCTGGACCGCGACCAGATCCGGGCCATCGTGGACGTGCAGCTCGACCGTCTCGCCCGCCACCTCGCCGACCAGGAGATTGAACTCGAGGTCTCGGGCCCGGCCAAGGAGTGCCTCGCAGCGGAGGGGTACGACCCCGAGTTCGGTGCACGCCCCCTCAAGCGTGCCATCCAGCGCCACGTTCAGGATCCCATCGCCGAGGCCATTCTGGCAGGCGAGGTGGGCCCGGGCTCTCTGGCGCGCATCGATTGGTGCGAAGAGCAGGGCTTCGAGGTGCAGGCTGAGGAGAGTGGAACCCCTCTGGCCCAAGCCGGATAGGTGAGGATCGGGCCGGGGTGGGGTTTCCCTGGCGAAAGCCGGAGGGCCGTGCGATCCTAGAACTGTACCCACGGTATCGACGGCCTCGCAACGAGTCCCAGGAGACCGACCCCATGAGACCCAACCTATTTGTATGCGTCAGCCTGTGCCTGCTAGCCCATCAGCTCGCGGCCACGGCCGAAGCTCAGGCTCGGGTCAATCACGCGCGTCATGGGGTGGCGAGCCAGTCAACGACCCTACCCGGCGGGCCGGCCAGCCGCGCCGTTGATGGCTCTACCGAAGCCGTGTGGAGCAATGGGTCCCTGTCGCACACCAACGACCAGAGCGGGTCTTGGTGGGAAGTAAACCTGGGAGGGCGCAAGGACGTACTGGAGATCATCCTGCACAACCGCTCGGACTGCTGCTGGGGCCGCCTCTCGAACTTCCGGGTCTCCCTGTTCGACGGCACGACCGAAGTGCACGGATCCGATTGGTTTACGGGTGGAGGCAGCGTGGGCCAGGGGGGGGCCTTTCCCATCTCCCTTCCGCCAGCCGTGGCGGGGGATCGCGTGCGCATCGCCTTGCTCGGGCCGAACTCCTACGGTGACAACGTTCTCTCCATTGCTGAGGTCGAAGTCCTGGGGCCCAGCGGGGGCCTGGCCAACATTGCACCCCTCGGTATTGCCTCCCAATCCTCAATCGCATCCGGCGGAGCTGCGCAGCGCGGCATCGACGGCTGGATCAATGGCGCATGGAATCAGAGTACGACAACCCACACTGACCCAAGCGACACGAACAGCTGGTGGGAAGTGGACTTGGTGAATACCTGGAGTCTGGCAGAGGTCAATCTCTACAACCGGGGAGACTGCTGTTGGACACGGCTCTCCAACTTCCGTGTGTCGGTCTTCTCGGGCGCGACCGAGGTCTTCGGGCAGGATTTCTTCGTTGGTGCGGGCAATGTGGCGCAGCACGACAAGCTCGTCACCGTCCTCCCCACGGGCACCTACGGAGACCGGGTGCGAGTTCAACTCCTCGGCCAGAACAACGACGGCGACGGTGTCCTCTCCCTCAGTGAAGTGGAGGTCATTGGTGGTGAAGTAGGCTCGGTGTACTGCACTTCGGCCAGCAGCTCTTGGGGTGAACCGATCCATCTGGCCGCCCACGGCAGCGCAGACGTGAGCCGTAACGACCTGAGTCTGGTGGCTAGCAATCTTCCAGGCGGTATGGCCGTGGGGTTCTATGGGCCCGACGCGGCCGCCATGCCCGCCGGGGACGGCACCCTGTGCATCTCCCCCGGTTGGGTTGGCTTCTACTTGCGTCTGGGACGACCGGCTCCGGTGGCTGCTGATGGGGTGGCTCTGATCCCCATCGACCTGACCACGCCACGCCGAGCCAAGGGGAAGATCGTCCCCGGCTCAACCTGGCGCTTCCAGGTCTGGTTCAGCGACAGCGGGGGCAGCAAGGGCTACGGGTTCAGCGAAGCCATCGCCATCCAGTTCCAATAGGCCGACCCGGGTGGCCGCGATAGGATCTGCGCGATGTCCACTTCCCTGTCCGCCCCCGTGGGTGAGTACCGCTTCGAGCCGGAGAAGATCAAGGGCTCACGCTTCATCGCCTGTCTCGCGCCTGCAGCCAACGAAGAGGAGGCGGAAGCGTTTGTGCGCAAGATCCGCGCGGAATTCGATGACGCGCGCCACGTGTGCTGGGCCTGGAGAGTCGGTGACGAGGGAGCACGCGTCCGCTCCTCCGACGACGGTGAACCTGCGGGATCGGCGGGACGACCCATTCTCGCTCAACTGGAAGGGCACGACGTCATTCACTGCGTGGTTGCCGTGGTCCGCTACTTCGGGGGCGTCAAGCTGGGAGTGGGCGGCCTGGTGCGGGCCTACGGCGGTGCGGCGGGCAAGTGCCTCGACCGCTGTGGGCTCACTCCGGTGATCCTCACCACCCGCCTGCAGATCGAGCACGACTACCCCTGCTCCCGTGCCGTGGAGGCCGCCATGCACCACCTGGGCCTGACCGCCCTCGAACCCGAGTTCGGCCAGCAGGTACGCTTCGCCGTGGAGGTACCCCGTGAGGCCCTGGAGTCCTTCCGCCGGGAACTGATGGAGCGCACCGCGGGGCAGGTTCGAATCGAGGAAAACCTGCGCCAGGATTCCTGAGCCCGGCACGGGCGGTAGAGGCCAGTCCTACCAAATGGCAACCCACCCATTCCCAAACCGGAACTCGGCAAGCTGCTACCATGCCGTCGCCATGAGACTCGCCATTTCCCTGATCTTGACGGCTGGATTCTCACCTGGAATCTCAATCCCCCCGTGTACCTCTTCGCCTGACGAGAAGGTGCAGCAAGAAGGATTCGAGTATCTGCCCTTCTGGGAGGAGAAGTTCGAATTGCCGTCGAC
>PBIX01000066.1 GCA_002720975.1 Planctomycetota bacterium
AAGGTCAAGCTGTAGCCGCCCATCACGTGGTGGGCGCATGTCGAGGCGAATGCGATCGTAGGCACCCTGGGGGATATCCCGGAGTTCAAGTGAGCCTTGTTCCTCTTCCTCGAAAGTGAACACGGCTCGCGTGGACCGTATCCGGCCAGTACCCTTGCGTGCTTTCCAGGAGGCGAGGATCCCCTCCGAATCCCAATGCCGGAGGACGATGGGCTCAGTCGATATCTCGTCCACCCCTTTGCAGACCTGGAGCGTGAGCTGCTTGCCCTGCATCCGCAGTTCGGGCAAAGGATCGGCACAGGCGGCAAGTGTCAAGCCTGCCAGGAGGAGTACGATGAGGCGCATGGTCGTCTGAAGACTAGGACGCTGCTGGGCCCGAGGCCAATTCAAGGCCCTGAATCCAACTCTGGCGGCTCGATAAGTATCTGTTTGGGGCAGGGTGGCGCGCCCGCCAGGACTTGAACCTGGGACCGCCGGATTAGAAATCCGGTGCTCTATCCGGCTGAGCTACGGGCGCACCTGCCCGGTGAGCATAGCTTCCCCGGGGGCGCAGGTCGCGGGGCGGGCTGGGGGTCAAGGGCGCTCGCTGCCGATCAGGAGGTCGAGTAGCCTATCCAGATCCATGATGTTGGGCACCCGGGCGTCCATGGGGTCGAGGACGACGCGCTTGATCTGGAGGTTCTGAGCCGCCCCGCGGGCTAGGTAGAGCCGCCCGCCGGGGCCCCTCCGAGAGGCTCCCGTCTGGGCCATGGCCGCCGAAGAGCGTGAGCAGGACCACGCCCATTTCGATCTTGCTGCCGCTCAGGTGGCGCGCTGCACCCAGGTCTGGGCAATCTCACTCAGGTCCGGCCGGGTCCCGTCCGCTTCACCAAAGTAGTGTTCCTCGATGTTTTGGATCTGCCCCTGCAGCTCCACGCGGGAGTCTGGCGTGAGACCATTGGTGGACTCGATACGCCGCAGCAGTCCGATGACCGTGAAGGGGGACAGGGGCTCCGGTACCGTGAAGCGCGCTTCGCCGGGGCCGCGTGCTGCAGATCTGAGTGCCGAGCGCACCCCAAGGGCCAGAGCCAGCGCCACCGCCGTACCCAGCAGCCACGTCCACAAGCCAGGCCCGGCCACTTCGCCATAGCGCGCTTCCAAAGAGATGGTCTGCCCGACGGAGGCCAGGTCCGCGTCCACGTAGCGCTGGTAGGTCAACTCGACCTCTTCCTCCGGTAGGACTGTGCTGCCGAAGGCAAAGGAGTCCGGTAGCTGGGTGAGGTTCTCCCCTGCCTGCATCTCGACCATGAAGGTGCGATCGCTGATCACCTGCGGCGCGGCGCTCTCGGCATCGAACTTGGAGATGGCATTGCCCTGGTCCTCGACGGACACCACCTCAAAGCCCTCGGGTGCCAGATCGACCAGGTCCGTCAAGGCCGGCAGGAGGCCGCGGGCACTGGCCTGGACCTCGAGCAGGAGCTTGCCGCTCTCGGCCTCGCGCTCGTCCAGGGTCTGGGTCAGCTTGAGTTGCGCGAAGGGGCGCGGGTCCACCTGACCCGAACCGCAGTCGAGGACCACCGGGGCCGACTCGATGGGCAGCAGGGCGTAGCCCACAGAATCCATGAAGTCCAGGTCGAGGCGCAGGGAGGGGATGCGGTCCACCTCCGGCCCGCGCGCCTTCATGAGGACGTAGGCGTAGGGCGTCAGGCGCCAGCCGTATTCAGCCGTCGCGCGCGAGTGGGTGTCGGGGTGGTTGAAGGTGATGGACTGCACCTCGAAGTGCTCACTGAGCACATCGTGGGTGAACTCCTCGAACTTGTCGCGGTAGTCCTCCGTGGGGCGCCCGTAGTTGAATGCATTCACCGTGGCGTTCTGGTTCACCAGGTACTTGCCAAAGCCTCCGGACTCGCGCTCGATGGCACCGGTGTGTCGTAGGTTCACGAAGACGCCGAAGGGCTCCCCGTTGCCCACGTGTGCGCTGCCATCCACCGCAACGTCCAGCTGGATCTCTGTGATCAGGTCCTTGTAGTAGGTCAGGATCTTGTGGGCCTCGCGCGTGCGTTCGGTCTCTCCAGCGATCTTCAGTCCCGAGCGCAGGTAGCTGTACTTGACGGCCGGGTTGACGGAGCCGACGCGCGTGAAGAGCGCGTTGGCGAAGCGGTCCATGTGGCGCCTCGCCGCCTCGCCGGGGAGAGCTTCGATGGCATCTTTGATCAGGGCGAGCTGGTTCTGTACGGGTTGCTTGTAGCTGTCCAGGGCCTGCAGGTCGCACGCTCCCAGGCTGGCGTAGAACCAGGTCTCGTAGAGGTTGTGGGCCTCCTCATCTTCAGCCAATCCCGGGAGTGCGGCCTGGTAGATGCGCGCCGCCTCGGCGAAGCCGGACAGGGCCTCTCGGCGCTTGCCTGCGAACTCGCTGCTCTTGGCCACCTCCTGCCGGAAGTTGTTCTCATCGTGGGCTACCGAGGCCAGCGCCAGCCTGAGGGACCAATCATCGGGGTGGCTGTCCAAGGAGCTCTGCGCCACGCTCGCCGCGGTCTCGTAGCCACGCAGGATCTCGGCCTCGATGTCCTTCTGGCGGCGATTGGTCTTCTTGGCCTCCTGGGTGGCAGGCCTGCGCCAGACACCCACGAGGTTCTTGCGCATCTCCTGCACAAGGGCGGCGACCGTCCTGGGGGCCAGCTCATCCAGAGCACCAAAGACGCCTTCGATGGTCTCGACCTGATAGACCTCTGCGCTGGAGTGCGCGTTGGTGAAGGCCGTCGCCACCAGCTCCTCGTTCACCCCCTCCAGGGGCAGGGCCCGAATGCGCTGCACCCAGGCGGCCAGCTCCTTCAGGTTGCGCTCCTGCTTGGAGCGCGTAAGCGGAATGCCCGCCGAGAGTTGGCTGAACCCGAACACGAACATGTACTCGTTGGTGCGGTTGTTGTTCACGTTGGGGTTGTTGTTCCTGATCCACACGCGCAGGAACTCCTCCACCAGGGCTTCGGCCTGCTCGGGGTGCGTCAGAGCCAGACGCTCGATGTAGGGGAACGCCTCCTCTTCGGCTTGGACCTTGAGTAGCAGCTGGGCCGTGACCATCTCGAACTTGGGGCGCAGCCCCGGGGCGATCAGCTCCATCCACTGGCTGCTGGGTCGCATGGCGAGCATCTCGTTCGCCCCGATAGGGGTGGGGGCATTGCGATTGAGTGCGGTGCTGCTCGTGCTTGAGTAGAAGATGTTCCCGAACGGGTCAACCTTCACGGCTTGCCCGCGCGATACCGTGGTGTCGAAGCTGTGGGTGCAGGCTGCCTCTTGCAGCCAGTTGTTGGCCAGTAGATTCAGGGTGTCGGCCCACTCTCGCGCAAGCTCGGGGGCGGCCTCCAGGAGAGCCTCGGCGGCGGTGGTCTGCAGCTCCAGGTTTGTCTGTCGCAGGGGCATGACCCGGGCCTGCTCAAACAGGGAGCGCGAGCTGGATGCTCCCAGGAGCGAGAGGATTTCCATCCCGCGCTCGGGCCGGGTGGTGAAGCTCTCCGTGAGCCAGGTCTGGCCCAGGGTCTTGTGAACCTTGGGTGCCAATTCTACGGCGCGCTTGAGGGCCTCTCCCTTGGTGTCGTCTTCCAACTCACCCGGGGCCAGGACACTCATGGTGGCTTGCCAGGCGGCGTTCAGATCTGTTTCCTGCTTGTCCCGTTGGAATTGGGCCAGGTGGTGCCGCGCCAGGAGGTTCAGGATGGGACGGTCATCGGCTGCCTGGGCCTCTTCCAGGGAGGGCAGGAATTCGCCCGCCTCCACGAAGAAGCGACCCTCCAACAGGACGTGCGCCAGTTGCTCATGGGCGAGGGGGAAACCCTCGGTGGCCAGGGCGGGTCGCAGCGCATTCAGGCAGCTCTCGATCAGCACGCCCTCGTCGACGGTCAGGCGTATCAGCTGGCCTAGTCCATTGATTTGTTTTTCGACGAGCTTGGCCGGGGCAGCAGCGACAAGGCCGACCAGGTCCTGGGCGTCGAAGTAGTTTTTTTCTGCGAATGGAGCCAGGGTGCCGCTGACCTTGACGGGACCCTCTGTCAGCGACTTGATCAGCTGGGCGTAGGCGATCCGGCCTTCAGCCGTGGTAAGGGAGGCCATGTACTCGCGCACCGCATCCCACTCTCCCAGGGTGACCTGCCGCTGGAACAGGGCCAGCTCGACCTCGAGTTGCTTCTCGGCGAATTCTTTCGCTGCCTTCTCGGCGGCTTTCTCAGCCTTCTTCTCGGCGGCTTCCTGGGCCTTCTCCCGCTCTTCCGCGGCTTCCTCCTTGGCCTCTGCAGCTTCTTCCTCGCTCATGCCTTCGGTGTCCACTTCCTTGAGCGGGATCTCAACCGGCTCGGCTTTGGCCGGGGGGGCGGGCGCCTCGGGCGGTTCAGCGGCCCAGGCGGAGAGGGCGGCCGAAGGGCGGCGATCGAAGACGAGCTTCTTCAGCTTCTTGCCACGGTCGGTCGCGGGCTCAGCTTTCTTCTCGGTCTTGTCGTCCTGCTCTCCAGGACTGGGAGGCTCGACCACAAGACCCTGTTCCATCAAGGCCTTGAGCTCGTCCGGGCTGATTCCAGCCGATGCCCCGAGGATGCTGCGTGTGGGTCCTATGACTGTTGCGCGCCTCAGGGGGAGGGGCTTTGCGCGCACGGGTGTCTGCGCCCAGGTGGGGGCGATCCCCACCAGGCAGAGAGTCGGCACCAGGGCGCGGGTGAGGCTGGAGAAGATGGAGCGGGCGGGCGGGTTTGGCATGGGAGGGCTAACCTCAAGCAGCGACGAAGTGACAGCGGGAGACCGGGTTGATGAATAATCGTTGGGGCAGGCGCTGCGCGAGCCTTCACCTCGGGTCAAGGACCCGGGTGGGCGAGCCAGCGGACTGCGCAGAGCGGGGGCTCAGGAACCCGAACCGTCCGGCGGTGGGCCGGAGGATGCACCGCGTGCGTCCTGGCTCTTCGGTCCGTTTGCCTTTCCCTTTCCCCGGCCGCGACCGCGACCGCTACCACAGCCTTGTCATTGGCTGGGTAGGGGGAGACCTTGGAGCTCGGACAGGTCCATGCGTGCCAGTCGGATGGCGGACTCCAGATCCTCCCGGGCCTTGAGCACTCCAGTCCCTTCGGGCTGGGCGGCTTCGGCCTGGCTGGCCAGCAGCTTGAAGGTCTGCCGCGCACTGTCGATGTGGGGCTCCCAGTCCTCGCGTGCCGCGCCTTCGAGACGCAGCAGCCAGGTCAGGTAGTACTGGCTGGTGGCGAAGGTGCGCTGGGTGTCTGCCAGGAGGGCGGGATCGGTGCTCGGATCTTCGAGCAACTCGGTGACCAGGCTGGCCAACGACGCGTTTGCGTCGGGCAGCTTGGAGATGTTCATCTGGGCCTTGGCGCGCTCCAGCTTGATACGGCGCACGTCCTCCACGCGCTCGCCCGGCAGAAGAGCCAGAGCTTCGGCGTAATCGGCCTCGGCGTCGAACCACTCCCCGCGTGCGGCGGTCTCGCCCTCGGTGGCGGTCAGGCGCACGGCCTCAGCGGCGTGGGCGTCCGCGCTCGCGATCAGGGCGGCGGCCTGGTCCAGGCGCAGGTGATCCTGGCCGGGGCCCATGTGGTAGGCGTAGGCGGCGACCGGCAAGGTCAGCCAGGTGGCGATGAGGAGTCGTTTCATGGCGTTGGGTCCAAAGGAGGCAATGGGAGGCGCACGGACTGCGCAATCTCACAAGGGTATGTATTGTCGCTGAACAGACTGGAAGAGGGGAGTGAAAAGAGGCAAGAGGCCATCCCAGATCCGGGAATCACCACTGGGGAGGTTATGGGGCATGTAGACGCAAACTTCAACGCCGTATTCCCGGCCTCCAGCGAGTGCCGAACAACTGCAACAGCAGAGGCAGGATGGCGAGCCATCCCGCACCCAATCCGCAGGCTGCCAGGGCATACTCGCGTAGGCTGAGCTGCTCAAGCGCGCTCTCCGCTCCGCTCTGGGTCAGGTCGCGGATCAGGACCGAGCTCAGGTGCTTGGTGTTGCCGTTGTGGAATGAGCCCCCCAAGCGGGTGGCGATCTGCCTCAGGGTGGATACGTCCTGACGGGACTGGGCGCCGTCGATAAAGGACCCTGCGCGCGGGTCGCCCACTCCCACGACCAGCACGGATTCAATGGATGGCGGCATCTTGGGCATGCCCTGGGCTGGCACCGTGTCGCCGTCGCTGACCAGGATCAGGGTCGTCGAGTTGGGCTCCCAGGCCTTCGCCGTCTCGGCTGCGGCCTGGAGTCCGTCAAAGAGCTTGGTCTTGCCGGCTTCGAAGGCGAAGTGGAGCGGCAGGTCTCCCAGGATGTTGCGCACGACCTCCACGTCGCGTGTGCGCTTCACGACGGGCTTGGCGCCGTTGTAGACGGCCATCACCGTGAAGCGGTACTGCTCCAGGGGCACCCGCCGCAGGAATGAGTCGAGCACGTCGCGCGCCCGGTGCATGCGGCTCTGGTGCTTGGTCGGTCCCGCGTCTTCAAGGCGCATGCTCGGGGAGACGTCGAGGACCAACAAGACGTTCTTGTTGGCTTCGTCGACACCGAAGGCTTCTCCAGCGCCGCTGTGCACCTTGGGGATCAGGGTCCACAGGGTGAGCAGGCCCCAGGCCAGGGCACCTCCTGCGAGGGCGCGCAGGAATGGAACCATGCGGACCCAGGCCGCGGGCTGTCCTTTAGGTCCGAAGGCCAGGCGCGCCACCGGCAGCAGGCGCCGGAGATGCACCAGCTCCGCACAGAGGATGATGGCCATGACGCTGGCCGCAACCACAAGACCCGGGCCGCTGTCGAATTCCGGGCCGGGGATGGGCCTCACCTCAAGGCTGGTGGCTACCAAGGGTTGTACCTCAATCCGAAGGAGGCCAGCAGGGTTCCCGCCAGCAGAGCCATGGCTGCCAAGGTCCAGGGGCCGTAGTCGTCGATGGCCTCCGATGAGGTCTTCTCGATGCGTGTCTCCTGCATCTCATCGATGCGCTGGAACACATAGGCCAGTCCCTCCACGTCGCCAGGGCTGAAGACGGCACCGCCGGTTTTGGAGGTGATGTCCACGATAGGGGCGGGGATGCTGCCGCCCGCCACGTGCACTCCGTATACGGTGACGTTGTCGGCGATCAGGTCGCGCACGATCTCGTCTCCGCGGTTGCCGTTCAGGTCGGAGCTGAAACCATCGGAGATCAGGATGATCATGCGATCGCCCTCCTCGCGGCTGGTCAGTACCTTGCGGCAGGCTTGCAGCGCCTTGCCGATCTCCGTGCCGCCGAACCAGCTGGGGATGTTGCCCGGGCGCATGAAGGGTGGTGCACAACGGAACGCGGACACGTCGGTGGTCAGGGGCACCCAGTGCAGGACCGAGTTGCCAAAGAAGGTCAGGCCGAAGGCGTCGCCCTCCCTGAAGTTCAAGAAGTCATTGATGGCGATCATGGAGGCGTCGTACCGATTGCCTGGTCCAAAAGAGGCCGTCATGCTCCCGGACACGTCCACGCAGAACTCGATGTTGGTCAGGACCTTCTTGGCCTGCGGCTCATCCCAGCGCTGGGGACCAGCCAAGAGGAGCACCACCAAGGTCAGGATCAGGGCCGGCAGGGACTCCGCGCTGCGCAACAGGGTGCTCAGTACTTTCCCACGGGTCGCGCGACCGTGGTCGAAGGGCAGGAAGAGGCGCTGGCCCCGGCCACTCCAGATCCAGATCAGTAGTGCGGCCGGAAGCAGCAGGCCCAGGAGAACCCACGGGTGGCGGAAGGGAACCAGGAACTCCACGGTTCAGCCGTCCTGTCCCAGGGCGTCTGCTCCGGGAGCCGTCGCTTCCCACTCCCGATCCCAATCCTCGGCCGTGAGGTTGCGGTAGGGAGCCAGCAGTTGGGCTGGATCCACGGCCCCGCCTCCAGCGGCAGAGTCGGGACTGTGCAACCAGCGCTCAAGCTCGCCCAAGAGGACGCCCGCCTCCGCATGCTGCTTGAGGTGGACCAATACCTCGGCCGCAGGTAGGTCTTGGATACCGAGCCTCTTGCGCCAGATGGCGATCAGGATCAGCTCGAGGCGGGCCTGCTCTTCGAGGGGGAGCTCGCCGCGCACGCCGCGCTCCACAAGGGGCGCGAGGCGTTCAGCCAGCGTGGGAGGAGGGGCATCCTCCAGTGCGCGGGCTGCTTGGACCTTTTGCCGGCCCTTGAGCCACCAGATCAGGGTGCCCAAGCCCCAGCCGATACCCAAGATCCAGAGGGTTCGAGCATACCCTCCAAGGTCCGGGGTGGTGCCTTGAGTCACGGGGTTGGGCTTGACCTGACCGGCCGGCAGATGGCTCTCGATGTGGATCTGCAGGGGAGGGAGGGGCCCCATCTCAGAACCGTCCGCCCTCTGCAGGAAGTCCAGCAGGTTGTAGGTGCCGGGCTCCAGGCCGTAGTACTCGAAGTCGTAGCGCCGGTCCGTGCCGTGGGGAGAGTCCGAATCGATGCGCACGATCAGAGGCGTCTCGATGTCGGCCGGTCGTACCTTGAGGGCCGTCCCCTTCAGCACCACCTCTCTTGACCAGCGCGGAACACCGACGGGAATCGCGGCATCCTGTGCGGCAGCATCCTGGGTGACCGGTACATGGGGTGACACGGTCGGCACTGCCAGCGCCAACTGAAGTGGGAAGATCAACCAGGAGACCATCAGCGCGCCGCCTTTCCCAGCAGTCCCCGGGAGGCAAAGAAGTGGCGCACGCCGGCCAGATAGGGCTGACCGCAGAGGACGCGGTGGTGATCAATGCCGGCTCGTCGCAGTTGGGTCTCCAGCCGCTCCTGGTCGAGGTGCTGGCGGCGCCCGTGAGTGCTGAATGACTGTCCGCTCTCTGCCTCCTGGGCTCGCACGAACCCTGCACCGCGCAGGCCCTCCTCTGCAGGGTCCTGCATCTGCAGCACGGCGCAGTCGTGCAATTGAGCCGCACGCTTGAGTGCGTTGACCGCGCCGGGGTCATGCAGGTCCGAGAGGACCAGCAGCAGGACGCGCGAGGTCAGGCTGGGCATGAGCTCGCCCAGGCGCTGGGTGAGGGTCGTGTCCTCGTCATGGCGGAAGCGCCGGAGTGTCAGCATCCACTGCATGATCTGGGCCTTGGACAGGCTGGGGCGCACCTGGAGTCGGCGCGTGCCTACCCCCAAGACTCCCACTGGGCTGACACGGTCGAGGGCAGCCAGGGCAATGCCTCCGGCGAGGATCAAGGCCGTCGGGTACTTGCCCGAGGGCACCGAGGAGAGGGTCATGGAGGCCGACGTGTCGATCAGCAGGTAGACCGGCATGCACTTGGGCGCTTCGTACTCCTTGATGTAGGCCTTGCCCGTCCGTGCGATCACGCGCCAGTCCAGGTCTCGCACCGGGTCGCCGTGCTCATACTGCCGCGACTGGGCAAACTCGATGCCGCTACCCAGGAAGGGAGAGCGATCGCTGCCGTAGCTCAGGTTGTCGGCCAGTCGGCGCATGACAATCTGAAACTGCCGTGAGTCGAGGAACTCGACCTGGTCCAGGGTGCTGGGCTGCATGGGGCGCGGTCGAGGTCAGGCCTCGGCGGTTACCCGGGATCCATTGGTGCCGGGCGCGGCTCTATGGTCGTTCCGATTCGCCTCGTCGCCCGATCCCATGTGGGCCAGCATCTCCTGCAGCACGGCGGCTGTGGTCTTGCCGTCCGCCAGGGCTTCATAGTTCAGGCGCAGGCGGTGAAGGACGACATCCTCGGCAAGAGCGAACAGGTCCTCGGGTATGACGTAGTTCCGTCCGAAGAGGAGCGCTCGCGCCCTCGACGCCTTGATGAGGGAGATACCAGCCCGGGGGCTGCCCCCAAGCTCGATGTCCGGATGCTTGCGTGTGCGTCCCACCAGCTCGACCACGTGCTCCAGGAAGGTGTCACTCACGTGCACGCTCTGGACCGCCTCCATGGCGGCGATGATGTCCTCGATGCCGCCCACGGGGCTGTCGTCAATGACATCGAACTCGGTGGCCACCACGGCGCCTCCGTCCCGGCGTTGCACTCCCAGCGCTGCGTTGCGGCGCAGGATGACGCGCTCTTCGTCGGGGGTGGGGTAGTCCAGACGGTGCAATAGCATGAAGCGATCGAGCTGGGCCTCGGGAAGTTCGAAGGTGCCCGCCTGCTCCACAGGGTTCTGGGTGGCGATGACGAGGAAGGGCGCGGGCAAGACGAAGGGATCGCCCCCAATGGTGACCTTGCGTTCCTGCATGGCCTCCAGCAGGGCGCCTTGGACTTTGGGGGCGGCGCGGTTGATCTCGTCTGCCAGCAGGAGGTGGGTGAAGATCGGGCCCTTCTCCGTGCGAAAGGTGCTGGTGGACTGGTCGAGAATCTCAGATCCCAGGATGTCCGCCGGCAGCAGGTCGATCGTGAACTGTATGCGGGAGAAGTCCAGCTGCATGGCCTTCGAGAGGGCCGAGGCCAAGAGGGTCTTGGCGATGCCGGGCACGCCTTGCAGCAGTATGTGGCCACCGGTGAAGAGGGAGATCAGGAGGCGCTCAACGACGACGTCCTGGCCCACAACCACCTTGGCGATGCGCTCGCGCACATCCTGGATGAACTGGGCGCTCTGGCTGAAGTCGGCGTTCGGGGCAGGGGGGAGCTGGCTCATGGAGGGTGGGATGGGATTTCGACTGGGTGGGGTGGCTCCGGTGGAGCGCCAGGGGATATAGGACGGTAGACACCCTAATGGTTAGGGTTATTCCCGTAGCAGGACAATTGCAGGGCCTTTGGGCTCCGGTCGCGGGGAGGTGGTCTCGCACCGCCAACAGGGAGCTCCCAAAGCAACCCCTCTACCGAGGGAGGGATGGCCCATTCAGGGGGGGGAGCCTACCCTGGCCATATCCCAGTGTCACCCGGGAAGGGAAAGGGGCTCAGGTTCCGTCCTGGGGGTACCGCCCCTCCGATCCACGCCAGATTTCAGGACCGTTGGCGGCGCTTCTGGCGCGCGCTGCCCAACCCGTATATCTTGATTCCCGCTCGCTGCGCGCCGGAAGGTTCCACGGCGTGCTGGCCGTCTACTCCCCATCATGCAGGACAAACAACAATGAAGGTTTTGGTCGTGGGCTCGGGGGGGCGTGAGCACGCCTTGTGTTGGAAGCTGTCCCAATCACCCAAGGTGAGCGAGGTACTGTGTGCACCCGGCAATCCGGGTACGGCCCAGGTGGCCCGTAATGTGGAAGTGGCTGCCGGAGACACTGAAGGTCTCCTGGCTTTGGCCCGCACCGAAGCCGTGGCACTGGTCGTAATCGGCCCCGAGGATCCGCTGGTGGATGGGCTCGCGGAGCGCCTGCGAGAAGCGGGCATCCCCGCCTTCGGTCCGGGTGCCGACGGTGCTCAACTGGAAGGTTCCAAGATCTTCTCCAAGAGTTTCCTCGATCGCCACCGTATCCCCACGGCAGCCGCGCGCCAGTTCGACCGCTCGGGCGCGGCCAAGAGCTACCTGGAAGGCTGCACCACCTGGCCGCAGGTGGTCAAGGCGGACGGCTTGGCGGCGGGCAAGGGCGTGTACGTGTGCGCCGATGTGGAGGAGGGGCTCAGCGCCATCAACGTGATCATGGAGGAGTGCCGTCACGGCAACGCCGGCGCACGTGTGCTCATCGAGGAGTTCATGGAGGGAGAGGAGGCCAGCGTCTTCGCCGTTACCGATGGCAAGACGATCCTGATCATGGAGGCCGTTCAGGATCACAAGCAGGTGGGCGATGGCGATCAGGGTCCCAATACGGGCGGCATGGGCGTGCACTCGCCCGTCGATGCTCTGAACGAAAGACTCCACAAGCAGATCGAACAACGCATCCTGGTGCAGACCCTGCACGGCTTGCGCCAGGAGGGCATCGACTATCGTGGCGTTCTGTTCGTGGGCCTGATGCTCACGGATAGTGGCCCGCGGGTCGTGGAGTACAACGTCCGGTTCGGCGATCCTGAGTGTCAGGCCTTGATGATGCGACTGGAAGGGGACCTGTTCCCGATCCTCTTGGCGGCCGCCAACGGAGATCTGGCCAGTATCGACCCGCCGCACTGGGACAAGCGCGCGGTCATTGGCGTGGTGGCTGCGGCCAAGGGCTATCCGGGCCCGACGCAGTCTGGGGACAAGATCCACGGGCTGGAGGAGGCCAGTGCTGTGGAGGACGCAATGGTGTTCCATGCGGGTACGCGAGCCGAGGGCGGCGAGATCCACACCTGTGGTGGGCGTGTGCTCTGTGTCACGGCGCTGGGAGCTGACAAGGAGGAGGCGCGCACGCGTGCCTACTCGGCCTATGATCTGCTCGAGTGGGACGGCAAGTTCTGCCGTCGGGACATCGGGACCCGCGCCGAGGCCCGAGCCGCCGTGCAGGCGGCCTCAGACATCGAACTGGAACTGCTAGGCGAGCGGGACTGAGCCACCCGCAGCGGATTCCCATGCAGCCCACTTCCGCCCGCAGAAGATTTGAGCGTCACCTACAGGACGAAGGGCTGCGGCTGACCGCACAGCGCGTACGCGTGCTGGAGCGGGTCTTCTGCACCCACGAGCACTTCAGCGCCGAAACCCTGTTCGGCTGGCTGAGGGCCGAGGATGGGCCCTCCGTGTCACGAGCCACCGTCTACCGGACCCTGGAGTTGCTGGCTTCCGGTGGGTTCGTGACGGTCTTGGATACCGGGCGTGGAGAGATGCTGTACGAGCACAGCCTCGGGCACACACATCATGACCACCTCGTGTGTACACGCTGCGGTCGGATTGAGGAGTTCCGGGAAGCACAGATCGAGAAGCTCCAGAAGGTTGTGGCCCGAAAGCATGGCTTTGAACTGACGGGCCACGTGCTGCGCTTGACAGGGATCTGTCGTAGCTGCCAGAAGGTGTAACGCTGCGCGGCTTCTATTGCGAAGCGACGCTTCAACTCACCGAGTGATCCGATCGTCCGCGCGGGCCATGCTGCAAAGTTCGCGTAGGAGTCCGGCAGCCTGAATCAAACGACGTAGAGCCCCCGGGGAGTCTGCGTCGTTTGATGGCGGACACCATGGCGAGGTGTCCGCCGCATCGTCTACCTCAGTCCGCGCTTGATTTTTTCCAGCACCCGTTGCGCCTCAGCGTTGTCATACAGGCCCCACTTGCGCGCCGTGATCGAGATCCGGGTGCGGCCCTCATCGAACTGCTGGACCCGTAGGGTTATCTTTGCACCATCCACGCTTGCGCTTGCCGCGCGGGCGTCATTGTCCGCATCCACAGGTCCACTCGAGAGCTCACCGAGCGTCGCCTTGGCGTGGGCCCAGACCAGGCCCGCATCCATAGTGATCAGGTGGGCGTGGGCGTGCTTCGTGAACTCCTGGGAGACTACCACGCTCGCGGCGCCGACTGCCATGAGGTGGCAGCCTGCACACAAGAAAGTCGTTCCAAGCAGGACAGCTAGGATTCCGCGAGTCCTAGTTGGGCGATACATACTGCAGGTCCTTGGCGATGATGTTGCAGACCCTGTTTGCGAGATCGTGCTTGTAGACCATGAACTTCTTTGCCAGCACGCGCACCTGGGTCTCCCCTGTGTTCCAATTACGAACCTCGACGTTGACCTCGGCACCTTCGATCGTGGTGACCGCATGCTTCAGGTCCTCGTCCGGGTGGATCATGGCCTCGGTCATGTGGGCGAGGGATGACTTGGCACTGGCCCAGACAAACTCAGCGTCATGCTCGACCGTGACCGTGATGGCGTTGTCCTGGAACTCCTCAGTGAGCACTACAGCGGTGCTGGCCACCACGACAGCGGCGCACCCCGAAGTCAGCAGAGCAACCATGGATAGAATCAAATACTTCATGCGGTGGGTCCCCCCCAGGTGCACGGGCCTTGCCGTGCGTTCTTGTTGAATGATTGACGATTGGGAGCACGACCGCTCCCGGAGCCGATCATACGAGAGCGGACTCGGCCACTTCCACCATGCGTCGGTAGAAGGCGAGACCTTCGCCCACCTCTCTGGGCGCGGTGCTTGCCTCCTGGCGCGTCCAATGGGGGTGGTTCCAGGGGTCCAGATTGCGCTCGGGGTGGGGCATCAGGCCCAAGACACGCCCACTGGGGTCGCAGATCCCGGCCACATCGCCGGCCGCGCCATTGGGGTTGTAGGGATAGGGCGCGGGCTCCGTCCCACCGCCGTCGTCTGCCCAGCTGGGCCGCACGTAGCGCAGAGCCACCTGGCGCCCGGCGATCAGGCGGTCCATCACGGTCTCGTCGCGCACGACGAAGCGCCCCTCGGCGTGGGCCACGGGTACAGGCATGCGCTCCCCGGCCTCCAGCCAGGGGCAACAGCAGTCGGCACTCTCGAGCTCCACCCAGCGGCACTCGTAGTGGTTGGAGGCGTTGGAGTAGAGCGCGACGGAACGCTCTCCGGCCGGCTCATCGGGTTCGAAGATCCCGGACTCCACAAGCACCTGGAAGCCGTTGCAGACACCCAGCGCCAGGCCGCCCCGCGCCACATGGGCGCGTAGCTGCTCGCGCAGCCGTGTCCTCAGCTCCATACCCCAGACGCGCCCAGCAGCCAGATCGTCACCGTAGCTGAAGCCCCCTGCAAAAACCCAGATCCCGTAGGGGTCGAGGAGCTCGGGGTTCTCAATCACGCGGTTGAAGTGCAGCACGTCGGTCTGGGCTCCGCCCAGGTCCAGGGCGCGCGCCGTCTCGACCTCGCAGTTCGTGCCAGAGGTGCGCAGCACCAGGGCCCGTGGGCGGCGGGGCGTATGGGAGCTGGTCTCGGGAGGGGGCATGGTGGGGGATTGCATGGGTTACGAATTCTCCGGGGCGACTCTCTGGGCAGCAGCGCCAGCGAACGCGCGTGCGAGGTCCTGGACGGGGAGGCGGATCAGGTCCGAGCCACCCTCACCCTGAATGCACAGGTGTCCATCGTCTGACACGTCTCCTATGTGAGCGTACACCTGGCCTTGCAGCGCGGTCTCAAACGCCGCGGCGTTCTCGGGGCTGACCTCCACCAGGAAGCGCGAGCAGCTCTCGGCGAATAGCGCCGAAGTGCTCGGGTCGTATCCGTCCGGCAATTCATCGAGTGGTACCTGCGCGAGATCCACGCTGGCACCCAAGCGACCGGCCAGACACGATTCAGCGAGAGCCACCGCAAGTCCACCCTCACTCAGGTCGTGACAGGCGCGCACCAGTCCCGCAGCCAGTGCACCGTGCACGACTTGGAACAAGCCGGGGGCCGTACCGAGATCAGGGCAGGGAACGCGGCCGCCGTCCAGACCCAGGTGGCCGTGGAGTTCGGAGCCACCGAAGTCGGCGCCTGTCCGGCCCACCAGGTACAGGCGGTTCCCCGCCTGCTTGGCGTCCATGGTCATGGCGCGCTGCACATCGGGGACGATCGAAAGGGAGGAGATGTAGAGAGTGGGGGGGATGGAGAGCGTCTCATTACCCACCCGGTAGTCGTTGTTGAGGGAGTCCTTGCCGCTGATGAAAGGCGTCTGGTAGGCCATGGCCGCCTCGTAGCAGCCCTTGGAGGCGAGCACCAGGGCACCCAGGCGGTCGGGCTTGTCGCAATTGCCCCAGGAGAAGTTGTCGAGGATGGCTGTGCGGGTCGGATCGCCGCCCGCGGCCACCACGTTGCGCAGGGCCTCGTCGATACAGGCCATGGCCATGGCCTTGGGGTCCAGACGGCCCATGGTCGAGGAGGCGCCGGCCCCCAGGGCGATGGCCTTCTTGGACTCGGGAAGGGGCCGCAGGACCACCCCGTCGGAGGGGCCGTCCATGTGCACACCGGTGTTGGGGCCCACCACCCGCATGCCCTGCACCTCGTGGTCGTACTGGCGGGTGATCCACTCTTTGCTGGCGATGCCGGGGCGTGCCAGCAGCTTGAGGAGCACGTCGGACGCGTCGTCGAGGGCCGGCGCACCGGGGTCTTCGATCGCGGGCGGTGTCCACTCGGCCTTCCGCGTGGGTCGGGGCGTACCCTCATGCAGGAAGTGCATGTCCATGTCCGCCATCTCGCGACCCTGGTAGTGCAGGGTGAGTCGACCCGTGTCGGTGAAGGTGCCGATGGCCGTGGCCTCCACCGCTTCGGCCTCAAAGGTGGCGATGCACTCATCGAGGGACTCGGGGGGGACCGCCAGCACCATCCGTTCCTGTGCCTCGCTGATCCAGATCTCCTCCGGACTCAGGCCCGGGTACTTGAGCGGCACCGTCTCGAGGTGGACCTCGGCGCCGCACTCCGCTCCCATCTCGCCCACGGCCGAGGACAGGCCCCCGGCGCCGCAGTCGGTGATGCCACGATAGAGGCCGGCATCCCGTGCGCGCAGCAAGCCGTCCAGCACCTTCTTCTCGGTGATGGGGTCACCGATCTGCACCGCCGCCGCCGAGAGGACTTCGCTCTCCTCGTGGAGTTCGGTAGAGGAGAAGGTGGCGCCGTGGATCCCGTCGCGCCCGGTGCGGCCGCCCACGGTGAGGATCACATCGCCGGGCTCCACGGACTTGGTGGCGCAGGCGCGGGGCAGGATGCCCACGGTGCCCGCATAGACCAGGGGGTTGCCCACGTAGCCCTTGTCGAACCAGACGCCTCCGCTGACGGTCGGGATGCCCATGCGGTTGCCGTAGTCGCGTACTCCGGCCACCACCCCATTCAGGATGCGCTTCGGGTGCATGGTGCCCTTGGGCACCTGATCCATGGGCAGGTCGGGGGGACCGACGAAGAAGGCGTCCGTGTTCGCGATGGGTTTGGCACCCAGGCCCACGCCCAGGATGTCGCGGATGACCCCACCGATGCCAGTGCCCGCTCCACCGTAGGGATCGATGGCGCTCGGGTGATTGTGGGTCTCCACCTTGAAGGCCAGATCCCAGCCCTCGTCCACGTCGGGCTCGAACTCGATGATGCCGGCGTTGTCGTGGAAGACCGAGATACACCAGGGCTTGTCCAGCTCAAAGGTGGCGGCGGCGATGGTGGTCTTGAGCAGGTTGTCGATCACCTCCCCGTCCATCTCGATGCGGCCGCGGAACGTCTTGTGCTGGCAGTGCTCGCTCCAGGTCTGGGCGAGGGTCTCCAGTTCGCAGGCGCTCGGATCTCGTCCCTGCTCCCGATAGTGGGCGGCGATGGTCTGCATCTCCACCAGGTTGAGGGAGAGGGTGCCCTCCTGGCTGATGCGCATGAGCTCTTCGTCGCTCTCGTCCCGCAGGGGAACCTCGACCCGTGGGTGGTCCGCCTCCGCGCTGGCCAGGCCGTAGGTCAGGTGCTCCTGATCGATGGCGACGTCTTCAATGACCGGATTGGCCAGAATGCGCCGGGCAATAGTCTGCAAGTCCGTGGGAGCAAGGTCCCCTTCGAATTCCCAAGCTTGGAACGTGGCCACCTCGGGCTGCTCGGTGCTGAGTGAGCTGGCCTCCATGGCGCGTGCCAGGGTCTGCGCCACGGCGTCGGTGACGCCGGGCTTCTTCGCCACCAGGACGCGGTGGCAGCCGGTGCTCGTCTCGGGTGCGCACTCGGGCTCGCTGATGCGTACCCGGTCGAGCACGGGATCGGCCAGCAATCCGCTGACGATGTTCTCCACTTCGGAACGCTGGAGTTCGGCGGGCAGCAGGTAGCCGCGACCCAGGCGCACGCTCTCGGCACCATCGATACCCAGGGTGGCCAGGGCAGACTGCACGTGGGTGCCTTCGGGGTCGTCACGTTGGGCGTCGCGGAAGACCTCGACGCGCCAGGCCCGGGGCAGGGTGGCGGTGGTGGGGGGCATGGGGAGGGGGGGGAGGGGCTG
>PBIX01000067.1 GCA_002720975.1 Planctomycetota bacterium
ACCCGGCCATCCCCAAGAGCGAGGGCGTGCGCGGTGAGCGCTGGGTCTACGCACGCTACTACGAGCAGCAGCCCGCCTACGAGCAGCTCTTCGACCTGCGCTCCGACCCCCTCCAGCTCACGAACCTGGCCGCGGATCCGGCCTTCGAACAGATTCTCGGCACGCAGCGAGAGCGTTGCGACGAGCTGCTCGGACGCTGATCGCGCCGCCAGGTTGTGGGGTGGAGGGGAGGAATGGCGTGCTTGGAGTCGGCCTCCAAGCGGGCATCCTTAGAGGTCCCCCATGGCCGAGGCGAAGGCCGAGATCTCCTTGAGGTCGACGCTGACTCCACCGCGCCACACGAGCCCGTCGACGACGCCGTGCATCAGGATGTTCGCCGACTGGCCGGAGAGGTCGGGAACGGAGCCCGCAGGGGGCATCCCGGGCATGCTGCTCATCATCGCGATGGTGCCGCCCATGTAACGGGCAAAGTCCATGCGCATGACGAAGCTCATGCGGCCGCCTTCGACGCTGGAGAGCGCCCGCTCGAGATCAGCCGATAGCTCCATGGGACCGCGCTCAAGGTTCGCGCAGGCTTTGCGCAGGTAGTCCTCGTCGCCGCCGCCGATGAAGGCAATGACGCCGTCCGAGGCCGCGAAGGCCATCTGGAGCCCGTCCGGCCCGTATATCGTCGCCATCATGTCATTCATGGCTTCGAGTTCTGTGGCGTCCACCTCGGTCTCGGTGCTCAACGCCGCGACCATGTTCCCGAAATCGATCCGGGAGCGCATGACCGTGAGGCCTCCGATCTCGAGCGTCTCGGGCTCACTCGCCTCTCCCATGAAATCCAGCATGTCGGAGTTGAACATCTCGGTCATCTTCGCGATCACGGCCTCGGTGTCGTCGCTCGCCATGTAGTAGGAAAAGCGCATGCCACCCGGTTGGATGTCCATCGACCCTGCCATGCCACCGTCTAACAGATGCATGATCTCCTGGTAGCTGTCCATGTAGGCCATGAGACTGTCCCGCATCACCTCGGGATAGATGCCGAAGATCGTGTCCATGTAGGGTTGCATCGAGTCGTACATGGCACCGGAGTCGAGTCCCATCAGGAACACGATCGCGCTGTCCTGGTCGACGTAGCCCGCGACATCCCTGACCCCGCTCGTTGCTCCGGCGGCGAATTCCGCCAACTCGCTGCCCTCGGCGACCGTGAAGGCCATCCTGAGGCCGAGTTGACTGCCGTCCGCTTCCAGGGCCAGGTCGAGGGTTTCTGCCGAATCCATGAACGACTGAAAGCCGTCCACGTAGAGGTCCAGTATGGGCGCGATTTCCATCCCCACGGCGAGTGCGGTCATCTGGGGGTCGTCGAACTCCATGCCCATCTGCTCAATGCCGTCCTGGATCATCGGATCGAAGACCTCAATGATCGCGGCGAGGTCGGCTCGCACGCTGAGGTCGCCGGCCAGCAAACTGTCCGTCAGCGGGCTCGTTTCCTCGCCGCGGACGTAGCCCGGCGAGATCGGCACGCCTACATAGGTGCCTTCGACGGCAGCCGCGGACGGGTCGGGTCCGCTGAGCGAGCCGAGGAAGCCGTCCGTGTCGCGCACAGGAACGACAAAGGCGACAATCGGTGGGCCGCTCATGGCGGAGCTCAGGTCGATCGTCACTCCGATCGGCCGGGTCGTATCGATCAGGTCCACGTCCATCACTTCGCCGAGCATCTGGTCGAGTACCGGGCGGAAAGCGGCCTGCTCGCCGAACTCGCTTGTGAACAGGGCCTGCGACTCGTCGAGTGAGTCGAGTGAGTCGAGCTGAATGTAGAGCGTGGTATTCGGCGGCACGAGCGCCGCGAGATCGTCGGGCACCGAGGCCAGGGCCGGCCCCCCGATGACCTCGCCACCGCAGGCCGCCGTCAACAAGATCGCACTGAACGGGAGCAGTGCCCCCAGGATGTTCTTCTTCATGGTCGTCTCTCTCGGGTTGTTTCTCATCGGGATATGAGGGCCCGAGGTCTAGTACCTCGGGCGACCCCAGAGGATAGGGAATCCATGGGGTTTGCGTGTGATTGCAGGCTCTGGAGGGGTGACAGTGTGCTTGGGACTTCGTTGGGGGTCGCGATCGGAGGGTCGGGGACGGTCCCTCGGCCCGAGGCATCTGGCGATTTCATGGACCTGATCCTGGGGCTTGCCCGGAGGCTGGCCGCCCGTTCGACAAACGGGGGCACCCAATTGGATTCGCTGGCCCTAGAGTGCACGCATGCAAGCCTCCCTCCTGATCGCCCTTGTGTCTTCCGTTGCCCAAGACGCGCGCGATCTGACCCATCGCTTCGAGTCTCCTGAAGGCTGCAAGGTCAGCCTGTGGGCCGAGTCGCCCCAGCTGTACAACCCCACCGCCATCGACGTGGATCCAAGGGGTCGCGTGTGGGTGGCGGAAGCCGTGAACTATCGGCGCTGGGGCGGGCGCAACCCCGGCATCGACCACAGCGATGGCGACCGCATCGTCATCCTTGAGGACACCGATGGGGACGGTGCGGCGGACTCCTCCAAGGTGTTCGTCCAGGATGCGGACCTGACGGCACCCCTGGGGATCTGTGTCGTTCCCCCGCGGGTCTACGTCTCCTGCTCACCGAACATCTTCGTCTACACGGACGACGATGGCGACGACGTGCCCGACAGGCGCGAGACCTTCCTGACGGGCTTCGGCGGCTTCGACCACGACCACGGTGTGCACTCGGTGGTGTCGGGCGACGACGGCTGGCTGTACATCGCGGCCGGAAACGCAGGGCCGCACATCGTCACCGGCAGTGACGGTACCACCGTACGCTCGGGCAGCATCTACACCGGCGGGTCGCCCTACAACGGCAAGAACAGCCCGGGACTCGTGAGTGACGACGGCATGGCCTGGACCGGAGGCATCATGCTGCGCGTGCGTCCCGATGGCACGGGCCTGCAGGTCATCGCGGACAACTTCAGGAACCAGTACGAGATAGCCCGCGACTCCTATGGGAATCTGTTCACCGAGGACAACGACGATGACGGCAACCGCGGTTGCCGCACCGCATGGGTGGCCGAGGGTGCGCGCTATGGATACTTCTCCGCGGATGGCTCGCGCACCTGGCGGGCGGACATGCGGCCGGGACAGGAGGTCCAGGCGGCCCACTGGCATGCGGACGACCCGGGCGTGATGCCGACCTGGGAGGTCAACGGCGCGGGCGGGCCCACGGGGGTCTGCGTGTACGAGGGTGATGCCCTGCCCGGGCTCATGGGCGCCGTCCTGAATTGTGACGCGGGAGTGGGCGTGGTCTACGCGCACCAACCGGTGGTGGAGGGCTCCGGCTATCGGTTGGACCCTTCGGTCTTTCTCGGCCGCAGCGCGCAGAGTGGGCGCGAGGCTGGGGATGGCAAGGGGCAGTGGTTCCGTCCCAGCGACGCCGCGGTCGCCCCCGATGGATCGGTCCTCGTCGCCGACTGGTACGACCCGGGCGTGGGCGGGCACGGTGCCGGAGACCGTGAGTCCTATGGCCGAATCCTGCGTGTCAGCCCTGCGCGCGGGGTGGGTGTCGTGCAGGAGGGACTGCGCTCGCCCTGCCTGAGCGTGCGTGCCGTCGAGCGCGCTCGACTCCTGGCCCTGGGCAAAGAGGCGGCTCCCATCGTGGAGGAGCTGTGGCAGGACGACGACCCTCGGGTGGTGGCGCGCGCGGTACAGATGGCTATCCAGCATCCCGAGGTCCGCCAGCTGGCCATGACGACCTTTGAGATCGAATACTCAGAGGAGCAGATGTGTGCCCTGATGCGGGCGCTCTGGCTCCACATGCCCGAGTTCCGTGGCCCGGTGGCGGCTCAGTTTGCCGTGTACCCCTCTAACCTCGTGCGTGCCTGCCTGGCCCGTCTCCTCGGAGAGTTGGACTGGGAAGATCGCGCGGAGGCCCTGCTTCTCCTCGCCTGCAACCATCGCCCCGGGGATCGAGCCTCGCTGGAGTCCATCGGCATCGGGGCGCGCGGGTACGAGTTTGAGTTCCTCGATCTGATGGTCGAGGCCGTGGACCTGGGAGAGATCAACGAGGCCGCCTACCGCGACCTGCTCTGGCGGCTGCATCCGGTGGAGGCTGTGGAGCCCATGCTGGCGCGGGCCATGGACGAGTCCCTCGATCGAGAGGCGCGCAAGCTGATGGTGGACGGCATCGCCTTCTGCGAAGCGCGTGAGGCAGCGGACGCGATGTTCGTCCTGTGGCACACGGGTCCCGCCGACACGCGTGAGGAGGCTCGCTGGTGGTTCCAGAACCGCTCCGAGAACCTCTGGCGTGCGTTCACTCCCGAGGTCGACGGTGGGGACTTCGGAGCCGCGACACGGCGCTGGTCGAGCGGCGTGATGGGGCAGGGGCTGCGTGATGTCGATGTGGATGTGAGCACGGGGCAGCGTCTCTGGTTGGTCGTGACCGATGGGGGCGATGGCCACAGCTGTGACTGGGCGGACTGGCTCGACCCGACCTTCCTCATGGAGGACGGGAGTCCCCTCCCCGTGCGGGGTTGGGACTCGGCGGAGCAGGGCTGGGGCATGACCCGGCTGGACAAGAACGCCGGTGGGGGCCTCCTGCAGGTGGAGGACATGGTCTTCCAGAAGGGCTTCGGCACCCACGCGAACGCACGCATATTGGTCGTCGTGCCCCCCGGAGCCCAGCGCTTCCAGGCACGGGTCGGCCCCGACCATGGGGGCACCTCCCAGGGCTGTGGGGGCACGGTGGAGTTCCAGGTGTGGGTGGAGGACACCGACGCTGAAGTGACCGTCGACCCGCGCCGCCTCACCCTGACGGACGCCTCGGCGGCCTGGGAGGAGCGCGAGCAGGCTGCCCGTGGGTTGGCTGCCGACCCGGAGGGGGGACTGTACCTCTTGACCAAGGCCGAGCAGGGTGAGCTTCCCGAGAGGCTCATCGTCGCCGCGACCGAGGCCATCTATACCAACACCGATCTGGGCGTGCGTGCCCTGGCGACGGCGCACTTTCCGCGCCCCGGCATGGAGACGCTGCCCACGGTGGCCGAGATACTCGCTCTCGATGCTTCGGCCGAGCGCGGACGTGAGGTGTTCCGGTCCGAGGTGGCGCGCTGCTCATCCTGTCATGCCCACACGGGCCTGGGCCTCGACATCGGCCCGGACCTGACGGCCATCCGCTCCAAGTACGGTCGCCCCGAGATCCTCGATGCGATCCTGAACCCCTCGGCGGCCATCGCCTTTGGCTACGACACCTACCTGGTGCAGACCACCGATGAGGAGTACCTCTCCGGATTCCTCCTGGCAGAAGGTGAGGACGTGATCCTGAAGGACACCCTGGGCGATCGCTACGTGATCCCCGCCGGGGACATCGCCCACAAGAAGAAGCAGGAGCTCTCGGTCATGCCCGAGGGGCTCGCCATGGGGATGGGGGCCCAGGACCTGGCTGACCTGGTGGCGTTCCTGGCCCGCGATCCCCAGCGCGAACCGCAGTTTGGGGAGCCTGTACAGCTGTTCAATGGTGTGGACTTCGAGGGCTGGACCCACCACCTGGGCGGCCGGGCCGGCCGTGACGATGTCTGGTCGACCTCCGACGGCGTGCTGGGTTGCAAGGGTCGTCCCGCGGGCTACCTGCGTACGGAGGACGACCATCTCAACTACGAGCTCACCCTGGAGTGGCGCTTCGACCCTGAGAAGGGTGCCGGCAACTCAGGTGTCCTGTGTCGTATGACGGGCCGGGACAAGGTCTGGCCCCGCAGCATGGAGGCCCAGCTGCAGTCGGGCAGCGCGGGGGATATCTGGAATATCGATGCGTACCCGATGCTGACAGCACCCGACCGCACCAATGGCCGCCATACTCGCGGCATGTTGGGCTCCAGCGAGAAACCCCTGGGCGAGTGGAACCGCTATCGCCTGCGCGTGGACCGGGGCTACCTGGGCCTCGAGGTGAACGGTGTCCTGCAGAACGAAGCCTTCTGGTGTGAGGAGTTGCCCGGCAAGATCTGCCTGCAGTCCGAGGGCGCCTACATCGAGTTCCGCAACGTCGTCCTGCGCCCGATCATCAACTGAAGGCGGAGCCCGTCAACGATTGCGCGTTCCGTCGGCCTTCTCCAGCTGGGGCGCCGTCAGCGGGTAGGGGTACTCGGGCGGCAAGAAGCCCTCCCTGCGTTTGACCTGCCAGGGCAGGACGCCACAGCGCGTAGCCCAGGCCTCGTATGTCGCAGTCATCTTGGCGACGCGCTCGGGCTGCCCGGCGGCCTGGTCACTCGTCTCGCTGCGGTCGCTTGAGAGGTCGTAGAGCTCCCAGGGCTGCCCGTGACGGGAGACCAGCTTCCACGGACCCTCCCGGACGGCGCGGTTGCCCTCGTGCTCGAAGAAGATCGGGGACGGCCTGTTGAGGGCCTCGCCCCGTAGGACCGGGAGAAGGGAGACGCCTTCCAGGCCACCGATCTCGTTTCCGCCGTGGTTCTTCGGGTAGCGGGCGCCCGCCAGCTCGTAGAGGGTCGGAGCGATGTCGATCAGGTGACAGGGTTCACGCTGGATCGTGCCCTTGGACTCGATACCGGCAGGCCAGTGGGCAATGAAGGGCGAGGCGATCCCGCCCTCGTGCACCCAGTGCTTGTACATCCGGAAGGGCGTGTTGGAGGCGTTGGCCCAACCCTTGCCGTAGGTCAGGTAATAGCCCTCGCGGCCGCCGACCATCTCGTCGGGACTGCCGCCCATCAGGCCACCCTCCGCACACCCGCCGTTGTCGGCGAAGAACAGGATAAGGGTGTTGTCCAGGACACCGAGCTCTTCAAGCGTCGCGACCAGGCGCCCTACGTTCTGATCCAGGCGGTCGACCATGGCGGCGTAGATCGCCATGCGGTGGGCCAGAACCTCGCGGCGCTCGGGATCCGTCTCGTCCCAGGGCTTCACGTCGAGGGGCGAGAGCTGGCTATCGGCGTGTAGGACGCCCAGCTCCTTCATGCGCTCGAAACGGCCCGCGCGCATGGGCTCCCAGCCCGTGTCATACCTGCCCCGGTAGCGCTCGATGTCCTCGGGCGGAGCGTGCATGGGCCAGTGCGGGGCGGTGAAGGCCAGATAGAGTGCGAAGGGGTCCTCGCTTCGCTCCCGCGACTCACGCACATAGGAGATGGCGGCATTGGTGAAGGAGTCCGAGGTGTAGAAGTCTTCGCCGGGTGCGACCGGTCGCCGTCCCTCCATGAGCAGCTTGTCAGGGTGGGGTTTGAAGTGGTTGCTCGCGCCGCGGATGAGCCCGTAGTAGCGCTCGAAGCCGCGGTCCATGGGCCACATGCCGCTGAAGGAGCCCACGTGCCACTTGCCCGCCATCAGGGTCCGGTAGCCCGCGCTCGCCAGTACCTCGGCAAAGGTCAGCGAGGTGCGATTCAACTCGCCGGTGTAGCCGGGGTATCCCAGGTCCTGACCGCGACCCGCACCCTCGCTGGTCATCCAGCCGATCCCCGCCTGTTGCGCGTAGCGTCCCGTGAGGAGCGCGGCACGCGTCGGGCAGCAGCGGCTGGTGTTGTAGAACTGGGTCAGGCGCACCCCGTTCGCCGCCAGTCGGTCCAGGTGCGGCGTCGCGATCTCGCCGCCGAAGCAGCCGATGTCGCTGTAGCCCATGTCGTCCGCCATGATGACGACCAGGTTGGGTCGCTGAGTCGGCTCCTGACCTTGGGCGCCAGTGAGCAGGAAGAGGGCCAGGAGAGGGAGGAGGGTGCGCATGATTGTGAGGTGTGTGCGTGGAGGCGCCTTGCGGCTTGGAGAAGGGAGGATAGCAATCGCACGACGGCTCCGCCGCTAACTAGAGCAGCTAGAGCGCCAAGAAGTCAGAACGAGAGTGTCAGCGCTTGAGAGCGTTGGCAGGATGTGAGCATGCGTCTACTCCTTCTCGGGCTCTCCCTCTTCGCAAGCTGTCAGTCCCTCACCTCGGAGGCCGCGAACCAGCGCCCTCCGAACATCGTCTTTGTCGTCGCTGATGACCTCGGCTATGGAGACCTCGGCTGCTATGGACAAGTCGAGATCAAGACGCCGGTCTTAGACCAGATGGCGGCAGAGGGCGCGCGCTTCACGGACTTCTACGCGGGCTGCACAGTATGTGCGCCCTCGCGCTCCGTGCTGATGACAGGCAAGCACATGGGTCGCACCTACATCCGGGGGAACGGCGGCAAGCCGCTCCCCGCAGAGGAGCTGACCGTGGCTGAGCTCTTGCAAGAGGCCGGCTATGCGACCGGCGGCTTCGGGAAGTGGGGCCTAGGCTTCCCCGGCTCTGTAGGCGTCCCGACCAAGCAAGGCTTCGATGAGTTCTTCGGCTTCCTCAGTCAACACCACGCGCACAACCACTACCCGAGCTTCCTCTTTGATGGGGAAGAGCGCGTCGAGCTCTCCAACGTCGTCCCCAAAGAAGGCAAGTACGGACAAGGCAAGGCGAGCGTGAAGGAGGAGTACGCGACAGACCTCATCTTCGAGCGAGCGCGCGGCTTCATCACTGAGCACGCTGACGAGCCCTTCTTCTGCTTCCTACCCATAACCGTCCCGCACGCGAACAATGAGGCGGGCAAGGAGGGGATGGAGGTGCCGAGCTATGGCGAGTACGCAGACAAGGAGTGGAAGGATCCAGAGAAGGGCTACGCCGCGATGGTGAGCAATATCGACGCCGAGGTCGGCAGCATCCTCGCGCTGCTCCGTGAACTTGGCCTGGAAGAGGACACGCTCGTCATGTTCACCTCCGATAATGGCTCGCACTCAGAGGGTGGCTATAACCCCAACTTCTTCGACTCAAACGGAGCCCTGCGCGGCAACAAGCGCAGCCTGCACGACGGCGGGATCCGCGTGCCGCTCATCGCGCGCTGGCCTGGCACTGTCCCGGCCGGCGTCGTGACGGACCACATCTCTTACTTCGGCGACTTCTTCGAGACGGCGGCCGAGCTCGCAGGGGTTGAGGCTCCCGAGGGCTTGGACTCAGTGAGCTTCTTGCCGGAGCTGATCGGGCAGGGCGAACGCCAGACAGAGCACGACTACCTCTACTGGGAGTTCCACGAGTGGGAGGGCGCTGAGGCCGTGCGCTTCGGCAAGTGGAAGGCCATCCGTAACCCGATTCACTCAGGTGAGGTCAAGCTCTACGACCTCGTGAACGACCTCGGCGAATGGAAGGACCTCTCAGGAGACGAGCCTGAGGTGGCTGCGCGTGCAGCCATGCTCATGACGGAGGCGCACACGCCCTCAGTACATCCGATGTGGCTCCTCGATCACGAGAAGCCACAGAAGAAGGGCGAGGGCTGAGCTACTGCAAGTGGGCGTCCTTGACGCCCATCTTCACGTGCTAGAGCCTCGGCAAGCTCTCCTGATCAGGGGATCTGATAGTGCTCGCGGAGGCGTTCCAGCTCGGCCCTGAGGGCGGCACTCAGCGCCTCCATCCCAGGCTTGCCGTAGAGGTAGTTGACCTCATCCGGGGGCTTGGCTGGGGACCTGTGGGTGTGGACACCTTGCAATATCCGCTTGAGGCTAGACTCTCATGCGGGGCCCGAGTCGGCTGAGCCGGTCCCGCAACATGATCCCGGGCCCCACCCAACTCGAAAACCACCACGAGCCCCTGACGGGCACGTTTCCCCAGCCGGGGGATTGCACCGATTGGGAACTCTCAGCGGCAGACTGCGAGGGCTACGCCCGCGATGGGTACACCGCCCCATTGAACCTCCTCTCTGTGGCACAGGTTGAAGCGCTGCGGGAGAGGCTGAGCGCCATCGGTGAGTCGCTCCCGGACCTGGGCGATTCGCTCTACGAAATCGAGGCCGCGTGGAGGGAGAGGCCCGATGAGACAGTGCTGCACTTCCTGGGTGCGTGGCGCGTGGACGAGCTGTTCCACGATCTGATCTTTCACCCCGGGGTGATCGGGCCCGCTGCCCAACTGCTGGGGGTGGAGCGCTTGCGGTTCTGGCACGACCAGGTGTTCTGGAAGCCGCCCCATCACCCGGGAGTCGTCCCCTGGCACCAGGACTGGTCCTACTGGACACGTACAACTCCCCAGCGCCACATCTCGGTCTTCGTCGCCCTCGATGACACGGATGAGGAGAACGGGTGCCTCCAGGTGATTCCCGGCTCTCAACGATGGGAGGAGCTGCCCGCCGTGGACTTCGGTGGCGGCATGGACCAACTCTTCGCACACCTGAGCGAGGAGCAGCGCGAGGCGTTCGCGCCGGTTGCTGTTCCGCTTCGTGCGGGCCAGGCCTCTATCCACCACTCGGGGCTCGTCCACGGCTCGTTGGCCAACCGATCTGATCGAGCGCGGCGTGGCATCGTGCTCAACTACATGTGCGCCCAGACCAGGTGTGCGGACGGCTCGACGCCGTTGCTGGCGGGTTGTCCACTCCTCGAGGTCGGTGAACTTGTGGAGGGGCCGTTCTTTCCCCTGGTCCACAACGGACCCGTGTGATGGGTTGCGCTTGGCTGCGGGCGCTCAGGGCTTGCGCCTAGAAGGTCTGGTTGATGTAGAGGCGCGCTCGGGTTGCATCCGTCCCACCGGCGACCGAGCCATCGGCCAGCATGAAGAGGTCGAGGTCTCCGTCCCCGTCCACGTCCAAGGTGGTGAGGCTGCGGCAGATGAAGGTGCCCGGCTGGAAGGAGTCCAACCGCTCGAATGCGGGCGAGCCCGCTGGTGTGTTCATGAACACCGGCTGGCCTCCCATACCCGGAGGCAGGTCGTGCACTCCAAAGCTGACGTCGACCAGACCATCCAGGTCCAGGTCCGCAACGGTCAGGGATAGCCTGATCGATTCATAGATGGGGGGGGTCTCAGGCAGGGCGCCCACCGCATCCACAAAGATGCCCTCCGTTCCCGCCTGGGCTCCACCCTGATTGATCAGTACATCCGCTGAGAGAGCACCGGGGACCGAGGTCAAGGCGTTGGCTGCGACAAGGTCCATGTCCCCATCGCCTTCCAGGTCCACACAGGCAAGGGCATAGGTCTGGTCCTTGCGATGGGCGGGCAGCAGTTGGCTCGTGCTGACCTCGACAAATCCACCGCTACCATCACCCAGTAGCAGCAGGTTCTTGCCTCCAAAGGAACCACTCACGGCGCCGGGGTCGGACTTGCCGATAAACAGATCCAAGTTGGCGTCGCCGTCCATGTCCGCGAGGACCAAGGAGGTCGAGGCCGTGACGGTCTCGTTCCAGGCAGCACTTGAGAAGCTCGTATTGGACGTGAAGTCGCCAGCGCCATCGTTCAGATAGAGCCGGTCCGGGGCACCCGCAGTCGTGTGGTCGGCAAGTCCTATGGCCAGGACCAGATCCTTGTCGCTGTCACCATCCACATCCCCGGCGACAACGTCTGATGTCTGAACGGACGCCAGCGGTAGAGACGTGGACGTTGCAAAGAAGCCCGAGCCATCATTCCAGAGGATGCGATCGGGGTTGCCTGCTACGGGGTCCCCGCCGGGCAGGTAGATCTCGGGGCGGTTGTCACCATCAACGTCGAGCAGCTTCGCCCAGGGGGTGGCGTAGCCGATCACGGGCAGACGGGTCGTGGTGGCGTCCACGAACTGCCCTTGAGCAGTCTGTAACCAGAGAAGAACACCGCTTGCGGTGGTGAGAAGCAGGTCATCCAGGCCGTCGCCGTTTACGTCACCCGAGGATGCGTAGGCTCCCCCCAGGTGGAGTGCCGTTGTGGGCAGTCGGGTTGGATCATCGCGGAACAAAGACCAAGGGGACGTGCTGGAGGTTCCGATGATCCCCCCAGCGATGAACGAGGAGCCTCCCAGGGAGGCGGACGTCTGGATCTGGCCCCAGAGTGAGGTTGAGCCGAGCTGGTTGCGATTGATGGGCACGGATGTGTGATACCGGCCGGACCCGTCCGCCCGACGGCGTAACCTGCGCCCGCGGAGCAGGGGCGCGTCCAGGCCACCGCGCTTCTGGGTCAGAGATAGATCAAAGCCCTCGAAGGGGGCCAAGCCACTCACCCAGATCTCGGTGTGGCTGGAGTCACTCGTTGGGTGGAGGCGGATGCTGGGGTTCTGCGCAAGCAAGGGGCCGGCGAGAACCCCTACGCAGAGGAGGGGGAAGGGGTTGAACCTGGACATCGATACCCTGGGTTGAAGTGGTGGAGCGTGGCGGGATTGCCGCCCAGCCCCACCAGAGAGTTTTGGCTATTGGAAGGTGATGGCGAGGCCATCCGTGAAGTTCGAGGTTGCGCTGTCGCGGAACCAACCCTGGAAGTACCAGGTCTCGCCAGCCTGTGCGGCTACAGGTCCGCCGCTCGGGCGGGGGAGCGCCGTCAGGTCAATGCCTACGGCGATGGATCCAGAGGAGCCGCTGTTTCCGACCTGGGCGCCGTGGCGCCCGACAGCTCCACCAATACAGAGATTGCCAGCGCTGCCACCCGGGTTCGGGACGAAGCCCTGCGCCAGTCCATTGAGGAAGTAGCCGAATTGGTTCATGGGTACATCGCTCATCTGCAGGGTCAGGTTGTTGTCGCTGACAGCGTCACTACCCGTTGCGCTGATTGACGATGTCGTACCAGTGGAGTTGACGTTGGCCTGGCAGTAGTTCGTGCCGATGCCTCCACCGTCGAAGCGAACGTCAAGGTTGACGGCGTCGAGGCTCATGTGCACGGCGCTGGCGTCAAACTGGATCGTGTAGTCGGTGATAGAGTCCGGATTCGCCGACAGGTCCCAGTCGATGCGGTCCTCGAGGGAGCCACCAGCGTTCCACAGGTTCTGGATGGAGTCAGGTGGCAGGGAGACAAGTTGTCCACTTGTATCGGTGTAGCTGAGAATGAAGCTCCCATAATCGGCGGGGACTCCGAAGACGGAGACCTGAAGAACAACCTCCTGCAAGTCTGCCGGGAGGGTGTCGCTCAACACGAAGTGCGACGGTCCGGCGGGGTTGTAGATGTTCCCTGTCGAAGTGAGGATTGCGCCGGGCGTGGTCTGGGTCAGTGTGGCGTCATCGGAGGATGTCTCCGCCACGTCGGGAGTGTTCGGCCCATTGAAGGGGATGGTGAAGGTCTCCCAGCCCGAGTACTCGCTGTTCGCCTGACCGCGGAAGGGCGGCGTATAGGCGTTGTTGAAGGCGGCGTAGGCCAGGCCGAGGCAGAGGACGGGGGGGAGAAGTCGCGCGAGACGCAAACCGGGGGTGGGTGCCATTTACAAGCCTTAGAGGGGTGAGATTTTGGGTGGTGGACGGTCTGGGCCGATTTAGGGCAGGATGGTATTGCGAGCGGATCTCATTAACAATCCCGTCAGGTCGAAAAGTTTCGGATCCTGGAGACAGTCGACGGTGAGCAAGAACACCCTGCCTGTAAGCCGATTCGGCGCGCAGCGGCTTGGCGGTACCGGCGCCGCCGGCGATCTCCACGGCTTGTGCCCGGCGGTTCGGCGGCGCGCCCGACGCCTGGGCTTCGCCCAGGGCTCGGCAGCTCAGTAGCCGATGGCCTTGAGGGCGTCGAGCATGGCCTGATCCAACTCGGGAGCCTCGCCCCGGCCCCCCTGCTCTGGGGAGATCTCCCGGGCGCGTTTCTCGAAGAGCTGCATGACGGCCTGCAGCTGCTCGAGCAATTCCGGCTCGCTGTTCTTCAGGTTCCGGGTCTCGCGGGGGTCGTCGGTCAGGTTGAAGAGCTCCTCCCGAACCACCGGGCCCCAGGGGTCGAAGTCCACTTCAAGTGCCGCCTCCTCGTGTTTGCGCTCATTGCGCACCAACGCCGAGCGCTGGCGGGGGTTGAGCCACTGGCGCGCCTGGATGTACTTCCAGGGGCCCACGGTCACGCTGCGCAGAACGTTGCGATGCTGGACCAGGAGCTCGCCCAGCACGGGGGTGCGTATGGTCAGGGGTTGACCCTTGAGATCGACAAGCCGATGGCCGTCGCTTGGACCTGTGGAGTCGATCCCCTGCAGCAGCTGCACGGTGGGCAGCACGTCCACCAGGGAGACCCTCTGCGGAACGCGCGCGGGCTCCAGCACTCCTGGCCACCAGAAGATGAGGGGGACGTGCACCGACTCCTGGTACAGGGTCCAGGCGTGCTCCACGAAACCGTGGTCCAAGAACTCTTCACCGTGGTCGCTGGTGATCACGACCAAGGTGTTGTCGGCCAGACCCAGCTCCGCGAGTCCATCGAAGAGGCTCTTCAAGGCCTGGTCGGTCCAGGTGATCTCCGCGTCGTAGCGCACCTGCTGATCCTCGTACAGCGGGTCGCCCGGACCGAAGCCCTTGGATACGTACTCGGGAACCCGCTTGCGCAGCTGCGTGTACAGCCCCACGGGGTCAGGGTGGATCTCGTCCGTGAAGCGTCGCTTCAGCTCCTCTGGCGGGTCATAGGGCCCGTGGGGATCGAAGTAGTGCAGATACAGCATGAACGGGTCGTCGTCGCATTCGCGTACGAACTCCAGGGCGCGTTCGGAGAGTGCCTGCCCCTTGCCGCTCACACCGCCCTTCTTGACCAGGTGCTCCACGCTATCGAAGCCGCGGGCGTAGGCCGGGTCGGGCAGCATCAGGGTCGTGGTGAAGAGCCCCGTGCGATAGCCCGCCTGGGCGTAGGAGGTGCCCAGGGTGGGGAGGTGCTCGGCCGGAGCCGCGTACCAGCCGATACTTCCGCTGGTGGAAGGGAGGTGCCCGGTGAATAGCGCCGAAACGGACTCCCGGGTGAAGGAGGAGACGGACTGGGCGTTCTCGAAGACCATCCCCTGGCGGGCGACCTCATCCAGGAATGGAGAGGTGTCGCGATCGTAGCCGTGCAGGCCCAAGTGGTCGGCACGCAAGGTGTCCACGACAATCACGATCAGGTTGCTGGGCGTGGGCTCGGGTGGTGAACCGCAGGCGAACAGCAGAGCTAGGGGAATTGCGGGGGCACGCATGGGATGATCATTCTACCGGTTCAGTGATGCGCCACAGCTTGGTGAAGGGGTCTTTGAACAGGCGCTGTTCATCGGGGAGACTCTTGACCGGCCGCAGCAGGACGGCCTCGCTACCGGAGCGGATGTTCTTTCCTCTGGGCCAATTCTGGAGCAGCAGGTACTCGACCCCCGCATCACGCAGGTTGCCCAGTCGGGCTCTGCTAGACCCCTTGACCTGTTGGTTGAATTCTCCCCACCATGAATCTGATGCGGACCGTGGACGTTCGTGCAGTTTGACCCGTGAGGTTCCACTGCGGTTGACTACCACGGGCGTGAACTGGAGCTCCCTGCCGAATAGGGGGTAGATCAGAGAGTGGCTCGGCGGATCGTAGGATTGGACGGCGACCCGGGCTCCCAGGGGCATTTGTTCAAGGGCTCTCCAGCCAGGACCGAGCATTGGGAAGGTGTTGTACAGATGCTCGGTGGTCTGTGCGGCGCGGTGGCTCTTGGACAGGGACAACACCATCAGGAGCACGAGGCATGCGACAAAGCTGGGGCCACGCAGGATGCCGGGCACTGGCCGGACCCCGGTCTGCTGCTTCGGCTTGGCGCGCCAAAGGGTGGGAAGTAGAAGGAGTCCCAGCAGAAACGGGTAGGTCAGGTAGCGGGCGTTGAACGTGGCAGGCGCGTCCGGCCGGTTGGAGCTGGCCGAGAAGGGCTGCATGGGGAATAGCAGGATGAACACCAGTGCGCTGCCCGCCAGGAGCCACAGATGGCCCCGTGCGGCCGCGTCCTTTGTGCGCCGGGCGCAGATTCCCCCCACGGCGATGCCCAGAACCGCGAGCCATCCCAACACCGTGGGCCAGTTCAGGAACTCCTCGTGCAGGATCCGCCAGGTTTGGGCCTCGCCCCCCCCCGCGCGAATGAAGGCCAACAGGGACGTGCCGTACTGGGATTGGGCGTCGAACGGTCCCGCGAAGGGTCCCAGCTCGGCGGGATAGAACGGGTTTCCCGTGAGAGCGAGATTGCGCAGATACCAATAGCCTCCGGTCAGGGCAACGCCTCCCACAAACGCGGCCATGGGGATCAGAGGCCACTCTCCCGAGCGCTTCTTCGCCCAGCACAATCCGGCCAGGGCCAGATGTGGCGCTGCCGCAACCTTCATGCCCATGGCCAGTCCACCTGCCAGTCCGGCAAGAAGGGCGCGCGCACCAGGTCGCGAGACCCCGCCGGGATTCCAGGTCAGTGTCAGCATGGCGGCCAGAAGGCTGGCCATGGACAGGTCAGCGGAGGTGAAGTACGGCAAACGCTCTGCCACTCCGGGCGAGAACAGAAAACCCGCCAAGGCCAGAGCTGCCAGCCAGCGCGCCTGGCCAAGGCGGTGAGCGTGAACGACCCATACGGCGACCAGAATAGCGATCCATATCAACGAGGCCAGATTGGCGTAGGCGTCGATGCCGTGGGGCAGCATGAACCACAGAGCCTGAACCTCTGCGTTCATCGGGAAGTAGGACTGGTAGTTGAAGGGGGGCAGGCTCAGGTTGCCTTGCTGGATCCACCAGGCGGGAGCCACGGCGTGGTAGCTGAGGGTGTCCCACCCGAAGAGAGTTCCCGAGCCCACCACAGCCCAGGCGGAGACGATCGAGACCAGGACGACGGTGGCCGTGGCGGGCCACGGCCAGGGGGGAGGCGCTGGATTGGTGGCGTCTTCATCGATGGCCTGTGTGGGCCGCCCCAGCCGGGACTCCGCCAGAACCCCAACTCCCATGACGACCGCCAGGCAACCGGCCGTCAACTGGCCCGCCAGACCACAGACCAACAGGCTGATCTGGGCGATACTGGCAAACAGGATCAGCGTGGTCAGAGCGCGTTCGCCCGGTGCCAGATTCGGCAACAGGCGTCGCGACCAGCGTGAAGCCAGCCATAGCGCCGCCCCGGTCTGGCCGACGAACAGAACATGGGATAGAGCTTCCATTCGCGCCGAATATGTCCCCCCGCACTCCCGCCTTCCAGCGCTTCCACCCGATTCCAGGAAGTTTCCGCACGCCGTGGGGCTTTGGCCAGGACGACCTCTGGGCTGTGCCCAGGCCTGTTGTTTGGAATGGGTTCTCCCAGTTTCGATCGCAAGGAGACGTCCACGCCGTCGAGGTGGTGCCGATGACACCGCGAAGGCCACTTACGAGGGGTCTGCTAGGAGTCGCTTGGAAATTCGTTGGTCCGTTTGGCGATGTACAGGATGTGGGGATAGGGCAGGAAGTCCGTCATGCGATGGGTTTTCACCTCGAAACCGAGGCCTTCGAGGACCCGAGCGAGTTCTGCGGGAGGCCAGTAGTGGATGGGCTCTCGTCCAACCATCAGGCGATCCAGGGCAAGCGTGAAGAGCATTTTGTAGCGCGGTCTGTCGGCGACCTCTTTCACGAGTAGAACGCCACCCGGTTTCAGCAGGGCAGAGGCCTTCTCGAGAAAATTCGGCACCTTTGCCGCTGGCAGATGGTGGACCAGATCCAGCATGTAGATCGCGTCGAAGTGCTCCTGGTCATGCCAGTCGAGGGCGCTGCCCACCTGGTAGTGAACATTGCTGAGGCCGAGTTTCTTGGAGTTCTCCCGGGCCCGCTGAATCCTCTTGTCGTTCAGGTCTACACCGGTGAAATGGCACCTGGGTGCGCGCAGTGCGAAGTAGAGTGAGAAGAGGCCGAAACCGCAGCCAAAATCGAGGATCCGGCCTCCGCGCGGGAGGTACTGGCCGATCTCGTCGAGAAAAGGCTGGCGCAGGATGAGAAAGCGGATCCTGGAGTAGAGCCGTTCCGCGAAATTCGTGTAGGTGTTGATCACCAGGCGAATGGCGCCTTGGCCATCCACGCATTCTTCACCTTCGCGATCCGTTTTCTGGTCCGAGGTCGGCAGCATTGGAACCGACTATGGCCCACCCCCTGCTCCCCTTCCAGCACCGCCAGTCGTTTTCCAGGGGGTAGCCGAATTCAGTCCAGATCTCGGGCGTAGAGGTTGGAGAGGTCGAGGACGCCCTCCACCTCGAGGCGCAGGGGGCCGCCTGCCCGTGGGCCCTCAAGGCGCGCGCTGCTGCAAGCGACACCATTGACCGTCAGGTCCAGCACGCCAGCCCGATAGGTGCCCTGCAGCCGATTCCAGCCCGGAGTGAGGGCGGCTCCCAGGGGTGCCGAGTCCGTGCGCAAGTGCAGGCCCTTCCCGCGCGAGCCATGGGGCAGGATCCCGAGGGCCGCACGGTCTCCCGCGACCTTCAGATCGAAAAGGAACTCGTAGTCCTTGAACGTACGCTCGGTGGAGAGCGCCAATGTGTTCTGCTCCGCCTCGGCTCGCAGAACCCAGTCGCGTACGTGCAGCCTCTCTCGATCCCCAGGGCTCAGGACCCACCCGTCGAGGTCCACCCCGGTATAGAGCGTCTCGAAGCCCTGCTCGGCCTGGGCCACGTCCGCATCCTCGACCGGTGTGTCGGGCAGTACCTTGATGCGCATGTTGCGGTAGTCCACCTGGCCGCCCTCGGATTCGAGGCAGATGTAGCCCTTGCTGGGGGAGCACAGGTTGCCGCGCGTCACCACCTTGCCGTTGACTGCCAGGGTGATGGAGCCGGCGTTGCAGTGGATGGAGTAGTGATTCCACTCGGGGCTCGGATTGGAGCGCGACTCGGTGGGGAAGGCTCGCGATCCACCGCGGCCATTGACGGGGATCATGCGCGCTCCGTGGATGGGGAAGATGTCCCCGTGGGTCGTGTGGGAGTTCGTGTTGCCGTAGCCGTGATCGAGGACCTGCACTTCCACGGAGCGGTGGAAGGGCACACCCCGGGCGGTGATGTCATCGGCCCAGACGAAAATGCCCGCGTTGCCGCCGGACACCAGGTGACGCCACTCCACCTCGAAGATGAAGTTCTGGTACATCTCCGTCGTGCGTAGCTCACCGGTGGGTTTGCCATCGCAGTGCAACATCCCGTCCACCACGGTCCAGGTGGAGGGGGCCGTGTTCACCCGCCTCCAGCCGGTCAGGTCGCGACCATTGAACAGGGACCGGAACCCGTCGGGAGCCGGATCCTGGCTGGGCGGTGTGCTTCCGCACGCGCTCAGGAATACGCAGACGAGCAGGCATTGCATAATCTTCATGCCCCAGAGCCTAATGTCCTGCCCCTGAATTCAGCACCCAAAAGACACACGCAGCCATGCGCTTCTTCATCCCCCTGGTCGTCACCCTCTCCTCCCTGGCCGCAGCCCAGACCTCCCCCGTCGGGTCCGGTTACGCGAATCGCTTGGACGTTTTCGGCATCCGCATCGAGGCCACTGAGCAGGTGCCGACGGACTGGATGTACCTGACGGCCCTGACCTATGAGCGTATGACGCGCTCGCTGCAGCCCCATGAGCTGCGCACGACCCTGAGCGCCAATGGCTTCAAGATCCTGCTCGCCGGCGAGCGCGAGCCCCTGGGCGGGCTGCCTGAGTACCGGGGGATGGACATTCCCGAGGAGGTGGGTGGCCTGGGCGGGGACCCCGGCGAGCCCACGATCGCCGTGCAGATCGGCCACCCTCACACCCTGATCCACGAGCTGGCCCATGGCATCTACCACACCGTCATCCAGTTTGCGGAGCTGGGCGGCTCGAGCGACCCCGAGCTCGTCGAGGCCCCGCCCGCCGAGGGTTCGTTCACGGCGCGCCTGCACACGGCCTACGAGGCGGCCCTGGAAGCGGGGACCTGGGCAGGTGTCTATCACGAGGCCCACGCCGACGAGTACTGGGCCGAGGGTGTGACCCTGTGGTTCCGGTGTCCGGAGCGTAACTTCGCGCAGGAACTGCGTGCCGAGCTGGAGCCCGGGCAGGCCGAGCTATTGGAGCGGGACCCGCGCGCTTTCCTCCAGGCCCGCGATTCGGCACTGGCCTCTCTGGTGGACGAGATCTTCACGGCTGAGGACTGGTGGCCCACGAGGATGGGGGTGCAGGGCCGTGACGCCGTGGCTTTTCCCGTGGCGGATGAGCTCCACGAGGAGCCGACCGGGGAGGGGGAGCCCCCGGCCCGGATTCCTCCCGCTCCCGCCGAGTTCGTCCTGACGGATATTCCGAGCAGTGGACCCCTGTCCTCCTTCGCGCCCAAGTTCACGCGCTACATCCAGGTCTTCGGGGTCACCATCGTGGCCACCGCCGACGTGCCCGAGACCAAGGCTCTGCACGCGGCGCGCATTCTGGCGGAGTGGATGGACAACGACGAGGATGGGGAGGTGGATGACAGGCAGGTGGCCGCGGAGCTCCTGCGTGGGGGTGCTTTCTTGGTGATGTTTGCAACCGAGCGGGACGCCCGCCGCGGCCTACGTGCGGTGATGGAACGCATCGAGCGCAGCGGCTTCCAGATCGGCCAGGACCTGTACGGAGAGGAGACCTTTCCAAAGGGCCCGCCCCACGTGAATCGCGCCGGACGCTTCGACGCCAGCCTTGAGGAGATCTGGCATCTGGTGAGCAACGGTTGGGTTGCCGCCCACCCGGCGGCCTTCGACTACGCGCCCGGCTCCCTCCTGGCCCAGGCCATGGACCTGGCCCGGGGCGGGGAGTTTCACCGTATCCCGCGGACCTACCCCAAAGAGGCCTGGTACCACTACGACGACCGGACCTGCGACTACGAGTGCATGGCCGCCGAGTATTTCTACTGGACACTGACCTCCCTGCTCGGGGGCCAGTCCTATCCCGGCCGCGCGGAGGAGATCGCTGAGGAGTGGGAGTGCCCCACACCTGAGCTCCTGGAGACAATGGACCCCGCCGTACACCGGCTCCTGACGGATCAGGATTTCGCCCTCCCCCGAATCCTGCCGGACGGCGTCTATCGTGGCATGGGACCCCGCTAGGGATCTCAGGGCTCAGTCTTCGCTGTCGGATCCCCTCTCCGGGTTCCCGATGGGGTAAGCCTCGCACCACTCGCAGGCGCACTCGGGATCGATCCAGGGATTGTTGTCGGGCAGGGCGCTGCCCGGGGAATACCCAAGCCCTGCAAGCGCCTTGAGGGTGGCCTCGTCCGTCCGATAGTCACTGGTCAAGTACTCGGCCACGCGCGAGTCCATCAACCAACGTAGGAGCTGTGTCCTCAGGTCCAGGGTAACCTCGCGGTTGTCTTTCAGGACGTTGACCTTGCAGTCGGGATCCGCATCGAGGTCGAACAGAGCCATTATATGGTTCGGCACCCGGACCCCCTCCGAGCGCTGGCTGGCATACAGGTTGTGCTTCAGGTACCACCGACCTCTCTTGGCAGAGGCCTTCAAGGCATGCGCTTGGAGGGCGAAGCGTGTCACGGGTTTGCCTGCGGGCTCGGCATCCAGTCCCAACAGCAGATTCGTTCCCGGAAACTCCGTGCCACCCAGCCCCGCCAGGTCCAAGAGGGTGCGCCCCACGTTGACCTGGGTAACGGGTTGTTGAACGAGCCCCATGCGCGGGACCCTTGAGCCCGCCAGGACGAGCGGGATGTGCTGAGTGGCCGTGGTCAGCCCCGAGTGGTCGAAATGGGGCCCTTGGTCGTAGAGGTTTTCGCCGTGATCGCCGACGAAGACCAGTAGGTCGCGTTCGAGTCGCGGATGACGATCGAGCAGCTCGCCGAGGGCGTTGTCCTGGTAGGTGACCTCGCCGCGGTAGAGCGCCTCCACATAGCGTGGATCCGTGACCTGGCTGCACCAGGAGGGCATATTGACCTCGCCCCAGCGACCTGCATTGGCAGGATCCTTGGGGTCTTCTCCGTCATCAGGCTGGTACATCGTGTCGTACGGCGGCGGGGGGCGGTAGGCACCGTGCGCATCGAACAGGTGCAGCCAAACGAACAGGGGCCTGTCGTCCGTCGACCCGTCCTGCAGCCACTCTTCGAGGATGGCTATGGTCTCCGAGGAGTCTCGGGCGGCGCGGTTGGGGGAGGACATGCGCTCAAAACCCTGCTCGATTCCGCCCCAGGCGAGGTGGGCCGCACTCAAGGCGGCAAAGGTCCGGTAGCCCTTCTCCGCAAAGGCCTCGGCCAAGGTCAGGAACTTGGGCGAGGCCGGTATGTCGTTGGAGACGACGCCGTGGTCCTGCACGCCGGTGCCGGTCATGATCGAGATGTGCGCCGGGTTGGTCACGTTTGCAGCGGCCCAGCAGTCCGTGAAGGCGACTCCCTCCCTGGCCAGCCTGTCCAGGGTGGGCGTGTCCACCTCCGCGCGCTCCATGAAACCCAGGTAGTCCGCACGGTGGGTGTCACTGGTCAGCAGGAGCACCGTACGGGGATCGCTCTGCCGACCATCCACACGGGGCGGCGTCAGAGCGCAGGCCGTGATGGTCCCTCTCCGGCCCGGTGCCAGGGAGAGGCGCGCCGTGAGAGTGCCCGCTTGCGCCAGAGAGGCGTCGATCGTCACCTGCTCGCTACGCCACGAGTTTATGGGTACCGCAAACTCGTGCTCCGCAAGTGTCCTCCCGGTGCCGTCGATGAACTCAAGGGTCAGGGCCGGATCAGAGTCGTCCCTCAAGCCATCGGGGGCGGCGCAGTCGAAGCTGAAGTTCAGCCCCGCCTGGGCCTCGAACTTCGTCTCCAGGGGGCGACGGCTGGAGAGACCCGCCGCCATGCGATGATCGCTCCCCATGACGGTCATTGCCGGCGCCTTGGGGTCCGGCAACCAGGATTCGGGGGTGGTGCCCAGGAACGTGATGCCTGTAATGGTCAGCGTGTCCAAATCCTTGGGGAAGTGGAGGATGACGCGGCTGACGTCGCCGAGACTTTTACGCACCTTCTGAAGCGGAAACTCCAGGTTCTTGAGTTGGTCCGGATCAGAGCGCCCAAAGTAGATGCTGGCCCGGTGAAGCGTTTTGCCCTCGGAGTCCTGAAGG
>PBIX01000068.1 GCA_002720975.1 Planctomycetota bacterium
AGGCCGGACGGTGTCGCCTCCATCAAGCCCAAGAGCGTGAAGAAGAAGCTCAAGGACAAGAAGTTCGCCGCGGGAGTGGAGCGCAACGAGGTCCACGAGGGCGCCCGGCTGCTGGAGGTTGACCTGACCGAGCACATCCAGATGCTCATCGATGCGCTCAGGCCCCACGCCGCCGAGCTGGGGCTGGAGGGCACCGGCTCCTGAGCCGAGGTGGACGTGCAGGCCGGAGCCCTGCGTCCTTAGAAGAAGGTCACGGACACTCCGTCCGTGAAGTTCGACGTGGCGCCAGGATTCTGATCCTTGAACCAGGCCTGGAAGTTCCACGTCTGGCCCGGCAGCAGTGGGGAGGGTGGCCAGGTCGGCAGAGCGTTGGTGTTCACGTTGATCCAGAGCGATCCAGTGGGGCCTGTGGAAGCCACCTGCTTCACAAAACGACCGAGCTTGCCGCCAACACACAGGTTGCCCTGGCTCCCGCGCGGCATGGGTACAAAGCCCTGCGCATCTCCCAGCAGGAAGTAACCGATCTCATTCGCCGGCAGTTGATCGGCGACCAGGGACAGGAGCCCTGACTCGGCAAGGGGGTTACCCCAGGCTTCGATCCGGCCACCTTGGCCCGTCGAGTTCAGGTTGGCAGGGCCGCAGTATGGAGTGCCAAGTTGAATCACATCCGTTCCCTTCTTGAAGGTCACCAGGTTCCAATTTGCCATTCCCGTTCCACCGCTGGAGCCGCTGCCCCAATTCATCCCGCCCGCGGGTGCCCCGCCGCCCGATGGGGTCCGGGGCCACGATCCCAGCACTACCCCGTCGAACAGGAACTGCGCTGTCTTGTTCGTCGCTCCGGAGGGCTTGACCAGGGCGAAGGTATGGTAGGCGCCATCCATGGCTCCTGGACAGATGATATTGGCACCGGTCAGGTTGTTGGAAGCGAGGACGTCCGCGCCCTGAACTTCAAGCCAGAGCAGGTACCGATCATCCGAACTCGACGAGCCCGTGGCGAAATCGATGACGATGCAAAGCCCGTTTGTCTGCACGAGCCGCATGCGGGATGCCATCTCCCAGCCCCAATCCCGCGCCTCGTCCAGATCAGCAGAGCCGAACGTGATGCCGTAGTGGGCGCGGGCTCCGCCGAAGGTCACCTGATCGTCGATCATCCAGGCGTTGGAGCCTGTAGCTCCATCTGGTGAGAGGTCGGTCAACACCACTGTGCCATTCGATGGATCGGTCAGGGTCCAGCCCTGGACTTGGGGATCCGGTGCCGTGGGCGGTCTGCCTGCGTTGCCTGCCTGGTACTGGGCAAGTAGAACCTGGGCGCTCGAGGGGGCCGTCAGAAGTGCCAGAAGAATGAGTGTGCGCATGATTGCGAGCGTACCAGGAATCCTCCCATTGTCCTGTTTCTTGGCCGCCCATGTGTCCCAGGGACGCCTCCGCTCAGTTCTCGGCGGTCATGCGATCGAGAAGGCGCCCGACATAGCGGCTGAACTTCTCGTGCACCCCAGGTGACTGCCGGGGCAGTTTTCGTAGCACCTCAGAGAAGGGATCGTCGTCCAGAGCCAGGGCATCGAGCGTGCCAAGGGCGAAGACGGCATCCCAGATTCCCGTGCGCGTCATGTTGGCGCAGTCCAGCAAGGTACTCAATGCCTCCCGGCGTTCGTCGGCTGAGCCGTGCCGGATCAGGAGCTCGGCCGCGGCGATGCGTACGGCGTTGGAAGAATCGTCGAGTAGCTTGTCGAGCTCCGAACGATCGGCGTGCTTGGGATCAGGGCCCAGAATGCCTACGCCGAGGGTGGCCCAATAACGCACTGCGCTGTCCGGGTCATCGAGGGAATCCTGCATCCACTTCCGGTGAGGCTCCGCCTCGGACTCATCGGTGTCCTTGTTCCAGCTGCTGGCCCGCTCGGCCATGGCCAGGATGCGACCCACGTCATAGCGCTCATCATCCTCGCCCCAGGTCTGTGGAGCACCCTCACCCGCACGAGCGTGCAGTTCGCATTCGGGCAGGAACCCGAGGTCGCGGATGGCCATGGCCTGCTTTCGTTGGGCATCCTGCAGGCGCTCACGCACGGCGCGGTACTTCGAGTCGTGCGCCAGGTTGTGCACCTCGTCCGGGTCACGCTCTAGGTCGTAGAGCTCCAGAGGTGGCTTCGTCTCCCAGAAGAAGGTCTGAGGGGGCTGCAGCTTCCCCGCATCGTAGAGCTCCCGCCAGATGCGCGTTGTCGGCGTCTGGAACATGTACTCCAGGTACTGGCCGTAGATGCGGTGGGGCATGTAGTTGCGAATGAAGACAAAGCGCCCATCGGTGACTGAGCGCACCAGGTCGTAGCGCTCGTCCATGCGCCCGCGGTAGCCGTGCATGAAGGCTGGGTCTGGGGTTGCGTGCTCGCCCGCGATGGCGGCGCCCTGCATGTAGCCGGGAATGCTCAGGCCGGCCAGGCTGAGCACGGTGGGGGCCAGATCCACGAAGCTGACCAGCCTGTTGCTGACACCCCCGGCCTCGTATCCCTCCGGAGCCACATGGGCCCAGCGCTCGGGGAAGTGCACGAGCATGGGCACGTGCAGCCCCGAGTTGTAGGGCCAGCGCTTGGAGCGCGGCATGCCCGAGCCGTGGTCACTGAAGTAGAAGACGATCGTGTCGTCGGCCAGGCCATCGGCTTCGAGCTGGGCCAGGACGCCTCCCACCTGGGCGTCCATCTCGCTGATCTTGTCGTGGTACTGGGCCCAGTCCTGTCGCACCTCGGGCGTGTCCGGGTGATAGGCAGGAAGCGGCACCTTCTTCGGGTCGTGAACGGCTTCGTGCGGGCGCGTGCGGATGCGGCTCTCGTGGCTGATCGTGAAGTTGAACACGGAGAAGAAGGGTTGCCCTTCCGCCCGCTGGCGCCAATGTCCCTTACCCCCGGAGAAGTCCCAGATCTTGCCGGGCTTGTGGAAGTTGTAGTCCTCCTTGGAGCGATTGCTGCAGTAGTAGCCGGCCTCGCGCAGCCGCTGGGGAAAGAGGCGCATGCCCTCGGGCAGGTTTACCTTGGAGCGCATGTTCAGGGCGCCCAGGCTGGGAGCGTGCACCCCGGTGATCAGGGTGGTGCGTGCCGGAGCGCAGACCGGAGCGTTGGACCAGGCGCGGGCGAAGCGCAGACTGCGCGCACTCAGACGGTCCAGGTTGGGCGTCGTGGCGTACTCATCCCCATAACAACCCAGATGCGGCCCGTTGTCCTCACTGGTGATCCAAAGGACGTTGGGCCGTACCTGGGACTCTTGAGCCTGAATCGGCCCCATGAACAAGGCAAGCACCGCCGCGGTGCCAGCGTAGAACCGCAGCGGCGCTTGGTGGAACACGGTTGCCCTGAAGGCTTACAGGTAGACGCGCAGGCCGATCATGATGCTGTCGAAATCGTCTCCGCTTTCGTAGGAGAGGCCCAAGCCCACCCTGTCGGTGAGACTGTAGATACCACCAGCGGTAACGAGGGTGTCATCCGCGCCGTCAACCTCAAGCAACTCCACCCCTAGGCCCAGTTCTATCGTGTCCGATGCCTGCATGCGAAACCCACCGGCAAGGGCGTAACCATTCTCGCTTCCGGTTCCGCTTCCAAGGCCCGGGATCGTCAAGTCCACTTCCATATCGGCGTAGGCGGCTGAGGCGTATGCGTCCAAACCAGATCCTGCATCCATGTGCATCCCGAAGCCAATTCTCAGGACCGACAGGTCGAGTGAGGCTGGGGAGGGTACGTCCATCGAGTAGTTTGTGTTGCTGGCGAAGACGTAGCTTGAATCTCCGATCGGGAACGAGCCGCCAAAGCGGACGTCGTCAGAGTCCACTCCATCAAAGTCCCCTTGGCCTAATCCGAGCTCGACGAATCGGTAACTGAAGGAAGACTCACCGTCTTGGTGGGACAGCGAATGGGGGATGGCCGGTGAAGTCGCGGGCGTGGACACAAGCAGGGCGAGGGCGAGGAGAGACATGTTGCTCCTTTGAGTGTGGGGGGGGCTTCATGCACCACTTGTCGGCGCATGCGTGGAATCAGGCAGGGATTCTATGTCCAAAAGGCCAAAGAGATCCAGAACCTACCCCATGACCGTCCAGTTCTGCCCCCCCGTCAGTGATCAACTCTGCTGGACGTTCACGTCCTGGGTCGGGTAGGGGATGGAGATGCCCTTCTCGTCGAAGGTGAGCTTCACCTTCTCGGTGATGTCCGAGAGCGTGCTCCAGTAGTCGTCCGTCTTCACCCAGGGGCGTACCTTGAGATTGACGCAACTGTCCGCCAACTCCGCCACGGCCACGCTGGGCTCCGGGTCTTTCAGCACCCGGTCGTCTGCGTTCAGGATCTCCATCAGGGTCGTCTTGGCCAACTGCAGGTCATCTCCGTATCCGATTCCAAACACCATGTCGATGCGACGTGTGGCACGCGTCGAGTAGTTGGTGATCGTGTCTCCGAAGATTGCGCTATTGGGCACGATGATCTCGCGGTTGTCTCCCGTGCGCATGACTGTTGTGAAGATGGTGATTTTCTCCACCGTTCCGGCAACGCCGCCGGCCTCCACGTAATTCCCTGTTGTGAAGGGACGGAAGAGAATCAGGAGCACACCCGAAGCGAAGTTGCCGAGGGAATCCTGCAGGGCGAAGCCCAGTGCCAATCCCGCTGCGCCGATCAGGGCCACCATGGACGAGGTGTCGATGCCGAGTTGTCGTACGGCGGCGACCACCACAAAGAGCATCAAGAGCCCGTGGGCAATCGACCCCAGGAAGTTGACCAGAATGGCATCGAGCTTGGCGCGCGCCATGAGGGTGCGCAGGCCTTGAGCCACACCCGCGACGATCCGTTTGCCGATCAAGAAGATCAGCAGGGCAATCAGCAGATTCGCGCCCCACTCGATGACGTTGGCCTGCAACATGTCGAGGTAATGGGCGACAAAATCTTCTTCGGATTGTACCTCAGGCTCCTGTGACGCCAGGGCCTCCGTGTCTTGCGCGATCAAGCCAAGTGCGATGGATGTCCACATGGCCGCAGCCTAGCGTGCGACTCGTCCCGGATCACCTTCCGTCTGTAGCGGTGCGCGCCGGGTCTTCAAGGGCGGCTTCCATGCTGAACCTAAACGCTGTGCCGCCCCCCTCACGGGGTTCGTGGGTCACGCTGGCGGACATCAGGCGGGCCAGACCGCGCACGATGGCGAGCCCCAGGCCTACTCCACCTGCGTGGGCAATGAAGGGCTCAAAGGGCCGCCCCTCCAGCTCGTCGGCCAGTCCCTGGCCGGTGTCTTCCACGCTCAGCACCAGGCGTGTGCGGTTCCATTCTCCCGTGGGCAGGAGAGAGGCACGGAGAGTGACTGTTCCCTCGGCCGTGTGACGCACAGCGTTCTCGACGAGGTGCGTGAGCACCTGTCCCAGGCGGTTGGCGTCACAGCGGATTCGCGTTCCACCGTGATCCTCGGGGTCCACCTTCAGGACGATGCCCTTCTCTTCCGCGAGCGCTCGGTAGGGTTGAATAGCGCGGAGCAGCAGATCCCCGATGCCGACCGACGTGGTCCGCAAGCCCCACTCGCCTGCCTCCAGCTGGTGCAGGTCCATGACGCGCGTGAGGGTCTCCATGACCTTGCTGCTTGAAGAGATGACGGTGCTGAGATCGACGCCCTTCTCGTCGAGCAGAACCGTATCCAGAAGCTGGCTCAGGTCCGTGCCCATCTGATCTGCCAGCTGTACGAGGAAGCGAGCCCTGGACTTGGATGCCTGCTCGGCTGCGGCTTGGGCCTTGGTCAGTGCCCGGTTCATGGTCTCCAGTGACGAGGCATAGGCGCTCTGCTCAACCTGGGCGCGCTCAAGGTGCGCGATCAGATGCCGCTCTCGGCGGGAAGCGTTCCACTTTTCGGTCAACGCGGAGGCCATCTGGCGGATCTCCACCGGATCGAACGGCTTCTTCAGGATCAGCAGGCGGTCGGTGCACCCCAGTGCAGCGACTGTCTGATCCCAACTGTAATCCGAGTAGGCGGTGCAGATGACCACTTGTAGGTGTGCGTCGACCTCCCAGAGGCGGCGCACGGTCTCAACCCCGTCCCAGCCGTCGCGCATGCGGTTGTCCACGAAGGCCAGGGCAAAGGGCTCTTCGTTGTAGCAGGCCTGGGCCACCATCCTCAGCCCTTCCTCGCCGCTGTAGGCGGAGCTCAACTCGAAGGCGCCATAGTCCTTCGTGGGGGCCTCTTCGCCACCGAAGAAGGCCGCGCGTGCCACGGCGAGATCCCGTGAAGGTCCGAGCTCGCTACGCGCTGGAGTCAGAAGCTTGACCACGTCTTCATGAATCGCGGGCGAGTCATCGATGATCAGGATCCGACGGTTGGCCTCGTGAGCCGGAAGGGGGGCAGACTGTCCGCTCATGCCACGTCCTCCCGGCGAGCGATCTGGGAAATGGCCGGGCTGGTGGGCAGCTCAAGCGTGAACGTCGCCCCCAGGCCCTCTCCCGGGCTGCTGGCCCAGAGGGCTCCGCCCATTTCCCGCGCCGCGATGGCCGCCGTATGAAGCCCGTAGCCGTGCCCGTCTTCCTTGGTTGTGAAACCAAGGTCGAACACCTTGCCCATGCACTCGGGCGTAATGCCCCCGCCCGTATCTTCAACCTCGATCAGGACTCGGGCTGGACTGGTGCGGTGCACCCGCAGGGTCAAGCGATTCATCCGCGAGGGACTTGAAGCCATGGACTGGCGGGCGTTCTGAACGAGGTTGACCAGGATCTCAATCAGGTTGTTCTTGTCAGTCTCGATTGTGTCGGCCTCATCGAACTCGCGTATCACCTCAAGGCTCGCATCGGTGCCCAGTCCGTGGTTTGTGATTCGTAGCGCCTCCTCCAGTCGGTCACCCAACCGCACCTCCTCGGAGCGGTCGATCAGATCCGCCCGTCCCTGCTGGCAGCGGATGAGGTCGCAGATGTGTTCAATGCCCTCGCTCAGGGTCTGGACCTCTGCTGCCAGACCGCGCCGCTCATCGCCCAGTTGAATGGAGAGAGCGTTCAGAAGCGGGCGCAGGTGCTGCCCGCGCGTGTCCTGTGCAACAAACGCCGCGAGGTCTCCTCTGTGTTCTTCCAGGGCTCCGGCGATTCCATTCAGATCTCCCAGGCTCAGATCGTCGACCTGCTTGGAGACCACGGATGCCGAGATATTCACGCTGTTCAGCACGTTGCCCATGTTGTGCAGCACACCACCAAGCTCGCGGGAGTCGGAGGTCTGCGAGGAAGCGACATGTGTGCCGTCGCCATACTTCTTTTGCGAGAGCAGCACGGCACACAAGACCCAGGCCAAGGCCCCCAGCCCAATTGACCCGTACAGGGAACGATCCAATACCGGCTGGGCGAGCTCTTCCAGGCTCATCGTGCTGCGGGCAGATAGCAGGAGCTGCGGCCGGCCAGCCACGTCCCCAAAGGCCTGGTAGGCCACCAACGTTCCTGAATCGTCACGCCGCACGATGTGCGATTCGTGCGAGAGAAGTGGCAGGGTCTGGTCGGCGTCCGGGGGCAGAATGGTCTGGGTGCCCAGGTCCCATAGCCGGCAGTCCATGCCGGTGTTGCGGGCAAAGGCTGTGGCCCATTCAGAGCCGAGCATCCGCGCCAGGACCAGACTCCTGGGTTGCCCGCCGGTGTCTGCCAGTTCCAGGGGCAGAAGGCTGAGCAGGAGAGGGTCTCCGGACTTCGTACGCCACAGTCCCGCCAGCTTGGCCCCGTCCACGATGGGTAGGTCCGGGGGCATCTCCAGGTTGCCAAGCTGAACGTGCACCTCCGGTGTGTCTCGCTCGGAGAAGCTGACGACCCACAGCGCGTCCACATCTTCAGGGCGCTCTGAGAAAGGCCCTCCCCGCATCTTCATGGACTGGGCGATGAATGTGAGCTGCCCCACTTCACTCTGTAGAGCCGTGCTCATCTGCATGACCTCCTGGCGAACGGTATCGCTCTCAACACGGGCCACGTGTGAGTGGACGGCTTCGCCCTGCTCGTGGTGCGTCCACAGGACGGCGAGGGCGAGTCCTCCAGCAAGGAGGGACAGGGTGAGAGGACGGTCAGGCATGGGTCGGGTGTTCCCCCTCTTGGATCGACCTCCCCGTCCAGCCCTCTTGACCCAATCCCGGCCCCACAGCCGCTAGCCTTGAGGCTATGTGTGACGCCTACTCAAACCCCCTCCCAGGGCTCCTGGGGCAGCCCCATGGGGTCCCACTTCGGGACGAGCGGGCCGCGCTGTGGGCCGCAGCCCTCCTACCGGGACCTAGGCACTGCAGCGTGCCAGATACGTGGCCGCATCGAATGCGTCGACCTGGATCAGATCCAACTGGGCGTCGAATGCGTCTTGAACCTGGCCGCGCTCTTCCTCGGTGAGAATCCCCTTCTCAACGGCAAGCTCGAGTAGGCCGTCCCTCGAGCGGGGAAGCTCGCCCGCTCGCTGGGCTGCCTTGATCTTGCCCCGCAGGGTCGCCGTAGCCCGCAGTAGATCGTAGCCGCGGTCCAAGGCGCCCAGGCCAGGTTCGTCGCGCGGGGGCAGGTAGATGCCCCGCGTCATGCGTGTGCGAAGATCCGCATCGGAGATGACCGCGCGGGCCACTTCACTGCAGCGCCGATCACTCGGGCCGCGCAGCGTCCGACCAAGCGGCAGGACAACGAGCCGCCCAAATCGACCGAGCATGCGGTTGGGCAGGTTGTCCAGCACACCACTGAGGGCGTCCTGGATGTTCTGCTCGGCGGTCTCCATGGCCCAGGACATGAGTGGTGCGTCACTCGGGCGAGCTCCCTCATCCTGGAAGCGCTTGAGCGTTGCCGAGCCGAGATACAGCCAGGCCAGGGCATCCGCCAGCCGTCCGGTGATCATCTCCTTGCGCTTGAGTTTGCCACCCAGGGAGCCCATGGCCAGCTCAGCGGTGAACTCAAAGCCCGCCGCCAGACGCGTCATGCGTGAGAAGTGCTTGGCCACCGGCCCGGGGCGCGGGGAGGGAGCCAGCAGGGTTCCCGTCAGACCCATGAGGATCGAGCGGGTCATGTTGGTCATGACGAGCCCCACATGCTTGAACAGTGCACTGTCGAAGGCCTTCAGGTCACCGGTGCGTGCAGCCTCCATTTCGGTGAAGGCGTGGGGGTGGCAGCGGATGGCCCCCTGACCAAAGATGATCATGGTGCGGGTCAGGATGTTGGCACCTTCGACCGTGATACCGATCGGTATGCCCTGATAGGGGGCCGCCAGGACATTGCGCGGCCCGCGCGAGATACCAGCGCCTCCCTGGATATCCATGCCATCGTTGACCACGTCCCGCATGCCCTCCGTCATGTAGGCCTTGACGATGGCCGACAGCACCGAGGGCTTCTGCCCCGCCGCTACCGAAGCGGCGGTCAGGCGACGGGCCCCATCCATCCAATAGGTGTTCCCGAATATGCGTGCGAGAGGCTCTTCAATGCCCTCGAACTTGCTGATGGGCATGCCGAACTGCTCGCGCAGGAGGCTGTAGGCGCTGACCGCACGGGTCGTGCTCATGGCCCCCGCCGCAGCCAGGCCGGGCAGGGAGATGGAGCGGCCTGCGGAGAGGCAATCCATCAGCATGCGCCAACCCTGCCCCGCCATGGCCTTGCCGCCGATGATGGCGTCGAGGGGTACGAACACGTCCTCTCCATAGGTCGGGCCGTTCAGGAACTTGACGCCGAGGGGGTCGTGCCGATCGCCGACACGGACACCGGGCAGTGAGGTCTCCACCAAGGCGCAGGTGATGCCCAGGTTTGTCTCGTCGCCCAGCAGGTGTTCGGGGTCCTTCAGCTTGAAGGCCAGTCCGAGAAGGGTCGAGACGGGAGCGAGGGTGATGTAGCGCTTGTTCCAGTTGAGACGTACGCCCAGGGTCTCCTTGCCCTTATATGTGCCGTGGCAGACCACGCCTGAGCTGGTCATCGCGCCTGCGTCCGAGCCCGCACCCGGTTCCGTCAATGCGAAGGCGGGGACCTCCAGGCCCTTGGCGAGTCGGGGCAGGTAGTGGTCTTTCTGTGCCTCCGTGCCGTAGTGGGCGAGCAGCTCGGCGGGGCCGAGTGAATTGGGGACCATAACGGTCACCGCAAGGGTGACGTTGTGACTCGAGACCTTGGTCACGATGGCGGAGTTTGCTTCCGCTGAGAATCCAAGCCCTCCGTATTCCTCGGGAATGATGATGCCCATGAAGCCCTTGGCCTTCAGGTACTCCCATGCTTCTGCACTCAGATCACCTTCCTCATCCACCTGCCCACCGTCCACAAGCCTGCACAGGTGATCGACTTCGTTGTCCAGGAAGGCCTGTTCGCGTGCACTCAATCCGGGGCCTTGGAAGGCGAGGAGTTTCTTCCAGTCCGGCCGACCTGTGAACAGGTCCGCATCCCACCAAACCGTTCCTGCTTCCAGGGCCGTGCGCTCTGTCTTGCTCATGGCGGGGAACATGGGCTTCATCAGCTTGAGCAGGTGCTTCGTAACCAGCATGCGTCGCACGGGCGGGAACCCGGCAATGACGACGAATACGACGGCGATGCCGGTGACCACCCAGAAGAAGACGGACGGCTCCTCCATTCCCCTCTGCCAGTTCCAGAGCACGTAGGCGAGCGGAACACACCAGGCCCAGAAGGCTCGACCCATGAAGAGCAGCGCCAAGGCGAATAGGAGCAGCGGCAGAATGACGGTCAGGATCATGACGGGTGGTGAGGGCCGGCGGAAAAGGCGGGAGGGGTCAAAATGGACACTGGGGAGGCCCTGAACAATAGCCTGAACAGAGGGGCGAAGTGGGCACGGAATCGGGGTTGGGGAGGCCTAGGCCAGCCCAAACTGTCGCCGCACCCACTGGGGGCGGCTGTAATCCCAGTTGCGTTCGCTCATGCCGGCCATGAACCCGGGCAGCGTTCGCTCAAGGCATGCTCGGACTTCGCACTTCAGCCCGAGACGCTCCGAGTACAGATCCAAGGCGGCTCGTTCATGGGGGAGCCAGTGACCCGCACGGACGCGTGCGCACGCCTCCGAAGCATTCGTGCTGTGTCCCTTGGAGAGGTGCACGATCAGGTGCAGAAGATCCAGGTAGGGCAGGAAACAGCGCTCGCTCGCACCCCAATCGAAGTAGGCCACCACCTTCCCGTTGGACCGAACCTGCAGGTGTTTGGGACGCAGGTCGGCGTGGTAGAGGACCAATGGCATGCGCTGGTCGACCAGGCTGGAGCGAGCGTCTTCGTGCATGGCGTGAAGCGCGTCTGCGGTTCCCTCGTGGCCGCACAGGCTGCGGGCCAATTGGAACCGCGGGCTGACGAGTTCGGCGAAGCGTGCTTCGTCCATCAGCGCCTCGGGCTCAACGACCAGCTTGGAGAAGTCCAGAGCCACGTCCATCAAGAGGTTCTTCTCAACGGAGTCCTCGCTCACCAGCTGCGGAGCCGCCAGTCCGCTGAGCCTGCGTTCACAATGCAGGAACAGACCTTCGATGCGGTCGGCCACCAGGGGTTCGGGAATCGGCAGCTTGGGGTGTTCCGTCTGGAGGTGTCGCAAGAAGTCCGCGTCGTTGCGCAGCATGCGCTCGGTGGACGGGTTGGTGGGGATGTGCAGGACCCAGTATCCGGGCGGCGCGCTCTCGAGGTCCGAGAGAGCATGTGGCTGGGCACCGTGGGGGCGGGTCTGCACCAGGCAGTTGTTGCTGCGGGTCGAGACGACATGTTCCACCTGCGGGGTGGGTTCATCGAGGCGCTCGGCGACGGCGGCCAGGATACGATCCAGGCGCTGGGTGCCGGCTTTCTCCCGGGATCCGTGGATGGCGAAGGAGGGCGTCAGCCAGGGAAACAGGCCCGCCCCGGCCGCCAGGATCTTGAGGCGGTTCTTGCGCTCCATCGGGCCGATCGTCAGGCGGGGCAGTTCGGCGTCGAGGGCCACCACGTGGCTGAAGTCCCGCGAGTGGGGGTAGAGAGCGTAGGAGCGCAAGGCCACACCATCCGCCCGCAGGGCCGAACGTGTTCCGGCCCAGGTGCGCTCACCGGATCTGGGGAAGAGCGCCGCATTCATCCAGGCAAGGGCGCCAGCCTTCGCGTGTTGGCCGCGCATTCCCGTGGAGCGCTTGTACGCCAGCCGATTGTTGGCGCTGACCCACAACTCCCCCCGGCATACACGCCACAGTTCTTCCATGCCGTGCCCCCAGCCCAGAGTCGGGTGGGGGAGGCCCTCTTCCTGTACGACCAATTCGAAGCTGTCATCGACGAAGGGCAGCCTGGAATCGGTGCCCGTCAGGAGGCTCTGACCCGGGTGGTCCAAAGAGGCGTCCCGAAGGTCGGCGAAGGCCAGCCGGAGTGCACAGGTGTCCACGCGTAGCACGTTGAACCCCAGGTGCCCGAGTGCGACGGGCGTGCCGGAGCAAGCATCGCCGATGAACAGGGCCCGGCCGCCATTGGCTTCGAGCAGGGGGGCGAAGGCGCCGCGCCCCGCGTCCAACAAAAGAGCAAAGGCGTCGGCGCTCTCATGGGTCAGCTCGAGGAGTAGTTTCTCAAGGACGTCCTTGAAGCTCTCGCCATCGCGCGCACGCTGCAGTGCCTGGGTGATGGCCGCAGCCAGGCCAGGGGGAGTAGGTCGGGGAACGGGCATGGGATCGTGGCCTGCAGCCTAGCGCGTCTCGCGCGCGTTCCGCACCGCTTCCATCCAGCCCATCCCGAATCGTTCGTCGGGTTCCAGGTAGTGGCCCTCACCCCACTCATTCAGGGATGCCACGAAAACCAAGCCAGAATCAGCTTGTTGCTCGAATGCGAGGGCCTGCTCAAGGGCGTGCTGGAAGAGCGCGGGGGTCTCGCCGGTGACGACTGGCGACCAGGGGTATTTGCCCGGTCTCTCCTGGCCGAAGTCCGCTGCGCGCGGGGAGGCATCCCAACCGGGGGCAACCGAGGGCATGTAGGGTAGACCTGAGCGTTCGCCGAATGTCGGCCATTGCTCGGCGCGGCGACCGGCGCACTCACCGTAGTCCTGCAAGGACGGCCCCTTCCACTCAGGTAGAAGGACGTAGTGCGTCACGCTGTCGAAGCCGAGCTCGTGCACGTGCCCGATCACCTCCTCCGAGGGATCAATCGCTGCGAGGTGTAGGTCGGGGTAGCCGTTTTTGGATAGCCATGCACGCGCCCTGGAGATGGCCTCTCGGGCGTTGTCGAGCCCCATCTCCTTCAGGAAGAAGGTGGAGTCGAAGATCGAGAAATAGGCGCGGCCCTCGAGAAGCATGTAGTTGGATCGCGAGAAGTAATGCTCGGCCAGGTGGGCGATCAGTGCGCCAAAGTCCTCCACGTCGCTGGGGACACGCCGCGTCTCGTCAATGACCGGCAGGTCCTTGCGGCGTACGGGCAGGACCCGGCGCGGCATGCGGTTGGCCCACATCAGAGCGAAGGGTGCCTGGGAGCCGCTGGGGCTGGCCAGGAAGCCCTGGTCCAGGGCGTCCTCGAAGACGCGTTTGCCCCGGCACCAGAAGAACCCGTGCACGAAGGCGTCGATGCCGTGGTCCAGGGCCAGTCGGACCCGCCGCTCGACCTCTGCGGGATCGCGGTCATCGTAGGCACCCCACAGGGGTAGACGGGGCTGAGAGTGTCCCTCGAAACGCGGCTTGCAGCCCTGCACCAGCTCCCACTCGGTGAAGCCCGGGTGGAAGGACGCATCCCGCTCGGGGATCGGATGCCAGCCCGGGTAGACGTAGGCACAGACGCGTGGGGGACTGGTCTCCGTGGGCATCGTGCCGATCCTACGGGAGTGCCCCTGCGGCGGCGGGTATTCCCCTCGAAACCCCCGACACAAGAGCAGCCCGCATGGGTCGCATGCGGGCTGCGGTTCTCAATGTTGTGACGCCCCGCGTCACTCAGGGGGAGGTCAGGTGCCGCCTTTCTCGGTCAGCTCGACGGGCTTGTAGCCACCGCGTGAACGGAAGTAGAGGAAGATCGCGCCGAAGACGAGGACGAGGATGACGGGGAAGCGCGTTGCGTAGACCAGGACCTTTCGGCCTGCCCTTTCGTCTTCAACGGCGTAGAGATTGCGCAACTCCGCGTCCTCACTCTCACTCAGCCCGTCCATGTAGGCCCAGGCGGCTGTGAGCTTGGCCTTGGCAGCCGTGTCCATGCCTCCGGCATTCTCGTCGCGGTCGAGGATTCCGTTCCCGTTCTTATCCTCGTCTGCCGTTACGAGCACAACCGGGTCGATCGAGTCGTGGGGCGTTCCCAGGAATGCCTTCGGGGCTGTGGCGATCTCGGCAAAGGCCGCGTCCTTCTCGGACATCGCGGCGTGGATCTCCTTGTCGAACTCCACGCCGAGGATCGGGTTTCCGATGACCCCAAGCGAGAGCAGGCCCATTGCCGACA
>PBIX01000069.1 GCA_002720975.1 Planctomycetota bacterium
GAGGGATTGGCGGTGGTGGGATTGAGCTGGCTTGTGGCGGGCCTGGCTGGCGCCGTGCCCTATCTCTTCACGGGCACCTTCGACTCCTGGGTCAACGCGTTCTTCGAATCGGTCTCGGGATTCACCACCACCGGCTCCACGGTCATGTCCTCGGGACAGATTGATGGAATGTCCCACGCCGTGGCCTTCTGGCGCTCCTTTACCCACTGGCTCGGTGGTTTCGGGATCGTGATGGTCTTCGTGGTTCTGTTCCCCACGGGAGGCCGCAGCCTGTTCCGTTCCGAGGTGCCGGGGGTGGATCGTGAGGCGGCCCACCAGCGCGTGCACGACTCGGCCCTGATGCTGATGCGCATCTATGTGGGGATCAGTGTGATCGAATGCGTCCTGTTGAGATTCGTGGGCAACATGAGCCTCTTCGATTCGGTGCTGCACACGTTCGGCACGATAGCCACCGGTGGCTTCTCCAACCACTCGGCCAGCGTGGGGTACTTTGACTCGGTGCCGGTGGAGGTGATCCTGACCACCTTCATGTTCCTGTGTGGATTCAACTTCGCCCTGTACGACAAGCTCCTGCGGGTGGGCCCCCGGCCCTTTTGGCGTTCCCTCCTGGGGTCCTCGGAGGCCATGGCCTATGCGGGCATCGCCCTGGGTGCCACCCTGCTCATCGCCACCGTGCTCTGGCTGGATGGTGGCAGCAATGGATTGGCGCAGGACGCGACGGGCAACCTCCGCGACTACCGCAACTTCTGGCAGGCCGTTCGGGACTCGTCGTTCACGGTGGTCTGCATGCAGACCAGCACCGGCTATGGCACGGCGGACTTTGACGCCTGGCCCCAGTTCTGCCGTGTGCTGTGCATGGGATTGGCTGTCATCGGCGCCTGTGCCGGATCGACGGGCGGCGGCATCAAGATGGTGCGCCTCATGATCGTGGCCAAGGCCGCGCTCGGCGGCGTGAGGCGCTTCGTACGGCCGCGCGCCGTACAGTCGATACGCATGGACGGCGAGGCTCTGGGCGAGCCCGTGGTGGCCTCGGTGACGGGTTATTTTGCCCTGTGGGTCTTTGTCTTCATGGGGGGGACCCTGTTCCTGACGGCCTTTGGCACGGACCTGGAGACCGCGGGTTCAGCCGTGCTCGCCACCTTGAACAACATCGGCCCCGGCCTGCATCTTGTGGGCGGCACCCAGAACTACGACCACTTCCACGACCTGGTGAAGGTTGTCCTGAGCCTGTTCATGATCCTCGGGCGCCTGGAGTTCTATGCGCTCGTGGCCCTGTGCGTGCCAGGCTTCTGGCGACGCTAGCCGGCCGGGCCGCTCTACATGATGTCTTCGCGGTAGACCCAGGGCTTGCGGCGCAGGTGATCCCGACGGTGCGTCACCAGTCGCCACAGGTCACGGGGACCCAGCACACACAGATAGGTCTTGTCCTCGATCCGGATGCGCGCGGAGACCAATCCGATCAGGCGTCGGTCGTTGGAATCGAACGGGTTGGACCAGAAGACCCCGGCGCCCACCTGGTCATCGCGACGTAGCATGACCCCAGGGGCCGTGATAAGGAGACCGTGGATGTGCTCATCCGCGTGGACAGTCACCTCTTCCTCCCAGGCACCGTCTTCGGTGCGGCCGCGCAGGATAAGCTCGTCGCCCGGCTTGGGATCGTGGAACTTGAGGCGTACCGAGGGCAGGCGGATCTCTGTCTCAGCGGTGTACAAGCCGTTACCGATAGGCTCGACCACCGTGGACTCGAGGTTGGAGCCGTCACCGAAGTGGGCCTCGACCTCGATGTCGCCGGCTCGCACCGTGCGCCCCAGGAAGACCAGGCCGTAGGACGTGCAGACGCCAAGCTCGGAACCCGACTCGCCGTAGATGCGCAGGGTGGCGTCGGCGGCCTCGCGCGTGCCAACGCAAGCGGTGACGAGAGGCAGGAGCAGGCAGGCGAGGTGGGCGCGGTGGGGGATCAGCATGTGGGGCGAGGGTCTGGAGGGCAGCGGGTGGTCCATCGGCTGGTTGTGTCGGTTCTGGCGGGGCTACTTTCCGCGGACGATGTACTCGCTCCAGGAGGCTTCCAGGTTGGCCCAGTCCACCCCGGCGAAGGCTGCGTCGTTGGCCGCTTCCGGGTCGCCAGTCTCAATCAGGGTAGCGAGGTAGGTGGGCAAAATCGCGTCCCAATCGGACTCCCATTTCTTGGCGCGGTTGGCCTTGCCGGTGCGCAGGAAGTACATGAAGGACCACCCGTGGGGATAGCGCGAAAAGGTGCCTTCCTGGCCCGTACGGGGGTTGGCCAGGGGTGCGCGGGCGTAGTACTGGGCCTTGGTTGCCGCAACCAGGGACTCGAGGGGCACGTTCTTGTCCTCCCGGATCTCGGCCTTGATCGTGGAGTTGCGCCAATCAAAGCGACCCAGTTCGTAGTGGCGGCGCGAGTTGAGCTTGTAGCCGGAGTAGAAGTCGGCATTGCCCTCGTTGTACCAGGTGCCTGGTGAGAGGTTGGCGAAGAAGTAGTAGATGAACTGGTGGAAGGCCTCGTGGTTGAGGGTGGCCCAGGTGTTGCGGCGACCGCCGATGGCCTGGTCGTCGTAGATCACCAACTCCTCGGTGGCCGACCACCAATAACCTGCCGAGCCCTGGGGGCCCCCATAGCGCATGTAGTCCTCGCGACTGTCGCACACGCGCACCACACTGCAGCGTGATAGCTCGCGCGGAGACGCGCTCTCCACCTCCGTCTGCTCGGCCTCGGGGGGTGCGGGCTCATCGCCATCCCGGTCCTTGTCGCGCGCCTCGCGGCGGCGTTTCGCCTGAGCCTGGGAGGCCTCCAGGGCAAGCTCCTCGGGGAACTCTATCTCGTACTGCTCGCGGATGGCCTCGAGGCGATTCTTGATCTCGTTCAGGAACTCGCTGTCGTCCGAGTTGGAGATCACGAAGTAGTTGGGGGTGACGTGCAGCTCCCAGCCCGGGTTGGCGCCGACCATCTCCAGCAGCCCTCGATGCTTCTTGGCGCGGGCGCCGCTGCCGCTCACCGAGGACGTGTCCAGATCTTCAAGGTCAACGCGCGAGAAAGAGCCGGCAATCTTGCGGATCTGCGAGCGCCACTTGCTCCAGTCGCGCTTGTCCGTGGGGGCGCTGAAGAGGATGGCGACCTCCTTGTCCTCTGTCAGCACGAATCTCTTGGCCCAGAAATGCAGGCTCCCCGGGTTCTTCTCACCGCGGGCACCACGATATTCACCTGTGGCGAGATACAGCACCTCGTGCCCACCCAGTGTGCCCTTGACCTTGGACTCGTCCTTGTCGAGGACATCGAATTCGGTGATCGTGAGACTGGTCTGCAGGTCGACGTCGCGCCCCTTCAGCCACTCCGTCAGGGTCTTGTAGTAGGAGGTGACCGCGGCCCGCTGGGCGTCCCGCTGGTTGTGGATGGCTGGCGGCTCGTAGGTCTTGTCAAAGACCAGCAGCCACATGGTCGGGGCGAAGCGTGTGCCGTCCTCCTGGCTCATGACTCCGTCGCGCTTGGGGACGTATCGGCCGAGTACGTTGGGATTGCCGCGCTCGTCGGGGAAGAAGTTCCAGTCCTTGGGGGTCCGGATGCGGAACCCGTGGCGCGTGGTCTCCTCGTAGTAGTCCCGGCCGGATTTGGGCGGCAGCTGCGCGCTGGCGCACGAACACGTGGTCACCCCGGCCAGGTGTTCAAGCCCGGCATCCAGGGGGCCCAACTGCAGGAGGCCCACGCAAGCGAAGAGACCGAGGCGGCGGGGGGAGATCATAGGGCGAATGGGGCTCGGCGGCGTGCGGGCCGAGAGAGCAGGATACAGCTTTCCCGGGGTACCTGCACGGGGGGGTTCTCTGTAGCACGCTGCCGGGACTATCATGGGCCCGTGACGAGCACGAACTACGCGGCCATCTGTTTGGACCTGGATGGCACTCTGCTTACCGGCGAGGATCGGATCCTGCCTGAGGTGGTGAGCGCCTTGCATGCGGCTCAGGACCAGGGCGTCCTGGTCATGGTGGTCACAGGTCGTTCCAAGATCGCCACCCTGCCCGTGCTGGAGGAGTTTTCCCTGAAGGGGCCGGCCATGGTCTTCAACGGCGCGGCGGTCTACTGCCCGGTGGAGAAGCGCCTGATAGAGGAGCGCACACTGTCCAAACGCGTCATGGAGAGGGCCTGTGACTACGGCGAGCGCAGCGGCGACATGACTCTGTTGATGACCGCCGACGACAAGCTCTGTGCCCACCCACGCAACGACCGCGAGCGCGCAAGCCTTGAGGGCCTGGTCGGGGTACGGCATGTGGAGCGGGAGGCCCTGCGCGAGCAGCAGTTTGTTATCCGTGTGTCTTTCATGGCTGAGCACGCAGCTGGGTCCTTGAGCTACTCCAATGTGATCGCCGAGGCCGTGGGGGATCACCTCTACAGCGTCCACTTTCCGCTGTCGTTTCTTCCCAAGCACCGCCAAAGTCTGATGCAGGTCGTGGATCTTCAGCCCCCCTGTCGAGGTAAGGCCGAGGCGCTGAGGTTGCTACAGGACACCTACGGTATCCCACCTGAGCGGGTCGTAGCAGTGGGGGACGCGCGCAACGACACGCCGCTGATCCAGGCCGCAGGCCTGGGTGTTGCGATGGAGAACTCCATGGAGGAGCTCAAGCCGGTGGCGGACCGTGTCATTGGTCACCACGACACTCCGGCGATCGCGGAGCTGGTGCACGAGCTCTTCCTGTAGGCCGGGACTCAGGACGAGCTGCTGGAGCCCTTGTCCTTCTTCGGTGCAGGCGTGACCTTCGCGTCCTTGGCCGGTGTCGCCGCTCCCGCCTTGTCACTCTTGGCCTTGTTCTCTTCGGGCTTGTCTGCTGCCTTGTCCTTCTCGTAGGCCGAGGAGCGGTAGTCGGTTTCGTAGAACCCCGATCCCTTGAACAGAATCCCGGCCCCCGTCCCGATCAATCGCTGCAGCTTGAGCTCTCCGCACTCGGGGCACTTGCGCTTGGGACCCTCGCTCATGGACTGGAACATCTCCAGCTCGTGCCCGCAGGCGCGACAGCGATAGTCGTAGGTGGGCACTAGTCCCCGCCTTCCTCGGGGTTCTCGTCCGGCTCGGGCTCGGCTTCGGTCGGGGCTTCGGTCTGGGGTTCGGCAGCCACCCGAACCTGGGCGTAGCGCAGCACGTCGCCAGCGATCGTGAATCCACGGCGCATGACCTCGACGATCTGCCCGGGCTCCACGTCAGTGCTCTCCACGGTGGCGACAGCCTGGTGCAGGTCGTGGTCGAAGGCACCCTCTTCGGTCTCCATGGCAGCGACGCGATGGCGTTCGAGCAGCGCCATCAATTGGTCGCGCGTCATCTGTACGCCGGTCTTGAGGTTCTTGGCCTCGGCGTGCTCCACGGGCGTGGCGAGGGCCATGTCCAGGAAGTCCAGGATCGTGAGCATCTCCTGGAGCAGAGCGGTGCGCTCGCGGCCTACGGCTCCCTGCACGTCGTCGAAGGTGCGCCGCTTGAGGTTCTGGTAGTCGGCGCGCGCCCGGTGCCAGTTGCCCAGGTACTCGTCACGCTCGCGCTCGGCTTGTTCGAGCGGAGTCTCGTCCCTGGCGGGCACCTCGGCTTCTTGGGCGGCACCCTCGTCGGCCGACGTCTGGGCTTCGGGCGCCTCGCCCTCGTCCCCGTTCAGGGGCTCTTCTTTGCTCTTCTTGGTCTTCTTGGCCATGTTCATTCTCCCACTTCTCCTCTCAGGCGAAGAAATCGGTCACCCGCTCAAAAAAGTTCTTCTTGCCGGCGCGCTCGTCCTCGATCTCGGCGAACTCTGTCAGGAGCTCTTTCTGCCGGTCGGAGAGCTTGGTGGGTACCTCGCAGAAGACGCGCACCAGCTGGTCTCCGCGGCCGTGGCCTTCGATACGCGGCAGGCCCTGATCGCGCAGGCGGAAGATCTTGCCCGGCTTGGTACCCGCCGGCACGCTCATCTCGCCGCGACCGCGCAGGGTCGGGATCTCCACCTTGTCTCCCAGGGCAAGCTGGGCGAATGAGAAGGGCACATCGGCCATCACGTCCGGACCACTGCGCTGGAAGATCTTGTGCTCATGCTCGCGGATGATGCAGTACAGGTCGCCCCGCGACGCACCTACCTCACCCACGTCCCCTTCGCCGCTGATGCGCAGGCGCATCCCCTCCTCGACGCCGCTGGGGATGGAGATCTCGATCTCGGTCTTCTCGTGCTTGCCGCCCTGACCGCGACAGTCCGAGCAGGGGGACTCGTTGCTCTGTCCCGCGCCGCGGCAGGTGGGGCAGGGCTGTGCCATCGAGAAGAAGCCCGCGTTGCGGCTGACCTGGCCACGCCCATCGCAGGTCGTGCATTTCTTCTTGCCCGTGCCAGCCTTGCAGCCAGAGCCTTCACAGGTATCGCAGCGTTCACGCCGCTTGAGGTTGACGGTCTTCTTGACGCCGGTATCGATCTCTTCGAGGGTTACCTCAAGGGCGATCTGCAGGTCGCGTCCCGGTGCGGGCCCCCGCTGGGTGCGGCCGCCACCGAAGATGTCTCCGAAGATGCCGCCTCCCCCGCGCCCGCCGCCGAAGATGTCCCCGAAGGCGGAGAAGATGTCCTCCATGTTGGAGAAGCCCTGCCCCGCGCCACCCTGACCGAAGGCCGCATGGCCGAACTGATCGTACTGCTGGCGCTTGGAGGAGTCCGACAGGACGTCGTAGGCTTCGGCGGCCTCCTTGAAGCGCTCCTCTGCATCCTTGTTCCCCGGGTTTTGGTCGGGGTGGAATTTCAGAGCCAGCTTGCGGTAGGCCTTCTTGATCTCCACCGCCTCCGCATTGCGTGAGACGCCCAGCACCTCGTAGAAGTCGCGCTTGTCGCTCATGAGTAGGGCGGGGGTTGCAGAGAGGGAGTGCGAAGCGCGGCGGGCAGCCTCTTGGCCGTCCGCCCGCCACGGAGATGACGAGCTCTTGAGGAGCTAGGCGACCGAGCCATCGATGGCGGTGTCGCCAGCGATCTCGGTCACCATGGAGTCGGTTGTCAGCAACAGTCCGGCGATGGAGGCGGCGTTCTGCAGGGCCGAGCGCACGACCTTGGCGGGGTCGATGACTCCGGCCTTGATCATGTCCACGTACTCGCCGGTCAGGGCGTTGTAGCCCGTTGTCTTCGAGCGCTCGCGGATATTCTCGGCCACCACGGCTCCGTCTTCACCGGCGTTCATGGCGATCCAGCGCAGGGGGTCCTCAAGGGCGCGCTCGATGATCATGGCACCGAACTTTTCTTCGCCCACGTAGCGCCCCTTGGCCACGGCCTCGGCGGCTCGCAAGAGAGCCACGCCGCCGCCGGGCACCACGCCCTCTTCGATCGCGGCACGGGTGGCGTTGAGCGCGTCTTCCACGCGGTCTTTGCTGGCCTTCATCTCGGCCTCGGTCTGGCCGCCGACCTTGATCAGGGCAACGCCGCCCGTGAGCTTGGCCAGGCGCTCCTCGAGCTTCTCCCGGTCGTAGTCGGAGCTGGTGCTCTCGATCTGCGCCTGGATCTGGCCCGCGCGCTCCTTGATGGCCTTGGCCTTGCCGCCACCGCGCACGATGGTTGTGGCGTCCTTGCTCACGGTGATGCGTCCGGCCTTGCCGAAGAAGTCCGCGCCCACCTTCTCGAGGGGCACGCCGAGCTCTTCGGTCAGCGCCGTGCCGCCCGTCAGGGTGGCGATGTCCTCGAGATAGGCCTTGCGTCGCTCGCCGAATCCGGGCGCCTTGACGGCGCAGACGTTCAGGATGCCCTTGAGACGGTTGATGACCAGGGCCGTGAGGGCCTCGCCGTCGATGTCCTCGGCGATGATCAGCAGCGGGCCGCCAGCCTGCATGCCGGCCTCCAGCACGGGAACGAACTCCCGCAGGTTGCTGATCTTCTGGTTGCAGATGAACACGTTGGCGTTCTCCATCTCGCAGACGAGCTTGGAGAGGTCTGTTGCGAAGTAGGGGGAGAGGTAGCCCTTGTCGAACTCCATGCCCTCGACCACTTCCAGTTCGGTCTCCACGGACTTGTTCTCTTCCACCGTGATGACGCCCGTATCGCCCACCTTCTCGAAGGCCTCGGCCAGCAGGTTGCCGATCATCTCGTCGTTGTTGGAGGAGATCGCGGCGACCGACTGCTTGTCCTGCTTGGACTTGACCTTCCGGGATTGGCTGGCGATGGACGCGGTAGCGCACTCCACGGCCTTGTCGATTCCATTGCGCAGGGCGATGGTGGATACGCCGGTGGCGCTGTACTTGATGCCTTCGTTGTAGATGGAGGCGGCCAGGACCGTGGCTGTGGTGGTGCCGTCACCCGCCACGTCGTTGGTCTTGTTGGCGACCTCGAGCACGAGCTTGGCGCCCATGTTCTCGAAGGGGTCTTCCAGCTCGATCTCCTTGGCGACAGAGACACCGTCTTTGGTGACGTGCGGTCCGCCGAAGGACTTGTCGAGGATGACGTTGCGACCCGCGGGACCGAGGGTCACGCGAACCGTCTTGGCGAGTTTCTCGATGCCGGCCTTGACCTTCTGGCGGGCGGCGTCGTCGAACATGATTTGCTTGGCCATGATGAGTATTGCTTGTTGGAGGTTGTTCTGTGTTGAAAGGTGAGGTGTGCGGAGGCGCTAGAAACCCATGTCCATGCCGCCCATGCCGCCCATACCACCCATGCCGCCCATACCGCCCATGCCACCCATGCCACCCATGTCGCCCATACCACCCATGTCTTCACCGCCACCTGGGGCAGCGACTTCCTTCTCGGGCTTGTTGGCGATGAGGGCGTCGGTGGTCAGGAGCAGTGCTGCCACACTGATGGCGTTGAGCAGGGCGGACTTGGTGACCTTGGCGGGATCGAGGATGCCCATCTCCATCATGTCGCCGTACTCGCCACTCAGGGCGTTGAAGCCCCAGGTCGATTGCTTGCTGCGTAGGACGCGGTGGGAGACCACGGGGCCATCGTGGCCCGCGTTCTCTGCGATGCACTCGATGGGGCCGGCGGCCGCGTCGAAGAGGATGTCGAGGCCCATGTTGTAGTCCACGTCGTCTTTGACGTGCATGGACTTCAGTACGCTGCGTGCGCGCAGCAGGGCTGAACCGCCGCCGGGCAGGACGCCCTCGGCCACGGCCGCGCGGGTGGCGTGCAGGGCATCCTCGATGAGGGCCTTGCGCTCCTTCACCTCGGTGTCCGTCGCTCCGCCCACATTGATCTGTGCGATACCGCCGGTCAGGCGCGCCAGGCGCTCCTGCAACTTCTCGCGGTCGTAGTCGCTGGTGGTACTCTCGATCTCGCGTCGGATCTGTGCCACGCGTGCGTCCACGTTGGCGCGCGGGCCCTTGCCCCCGACCACGGTTGTGGCATCGGAGCTGATCACGATGCGTCGCGCGCCGCCCAGGTGGGAGAGCGTGACGTCTTCAAGCTCCAGGCCAAGGTCCTTCATGATGGCCGTGGCTCCGGTGAGGGCTGCGATGTCCTGTAGCATCTGCTTGCGGCGGTCGCCGTAGCCGGGTGCCTTGACGGCGCATACCTGCAGAACGCCGCGCATCTTGTTCACGACCAGGGTGGCCAGAGCCTCGGACTCCACGTCCTCGGCAATGATGAGCAGCTGGGCGTTGGCTTCTTTCGCTTGCTCAAGCAGGCCGAGGATGCCTTGGACGTTGCTGATCTTGCCCTCGTGGACAAGGATCATGGGCTTGTCGAACTCGCACTCCATGGTGTTCGTGGCGGTCACGAAGTGGGGCGAGAGGTAGCCGCGGTCGAACTGCATGCCCTCCACCAGGTCCACGTCGGTCTCCATGGTCTTGCCGTCCTCCACGGTGATGACTCCGTCCTTGCCGACCTTCTTCATGGCCGCGGCGATCAGCTTGCCCACCTGAGCATCGTTGTTGGCGGAGATCGTGGCGATCTGCCTGATCTCCGAGCCGTCACCCACGGGCTTGGCGGCCTTCTCGAGGGCCGTGATCATCGCTCGCGATCCGTCGTGCAGGGCACGATTGACCACGGCGGGAGCGGCTCCGGCAGCGATGGCCTTCATGCCCCCTTCGAAGAGGACGGAGGTCAGGAGCGTGGCGGTGGTGGTGCCATCTCCCGCGACGTCGCTGGTCTTGCTGGCCACTTCCTTGACCAGCTGGGCACCCATCTGCTCATAGGGGTCGCTGAGTTGGATCTCCTCGGCGACGGAGACGCCGTCCTTCGTGACGGTGGGCGCGCCCCAGCCCTTGTCCAGGATGGCATTGCGGCCGCGGGGACCGAGGGTGGAGGTGACGGCTCGGGCGAGCTTGTCGACGCCGCGTCGGATGGCTTCGCGTGCATCCGTCTCAAAAACCATTTGCTTGGCCATGGATTGCCTTCTTGTCTGGTTCGTGTCCCGCTAGGGACGAGTGGGGAGGGGTGATCGGTGCCGACCGCAGGGGAGCGGGCGGGGTGTGTGCAGCAAAAGCAAGAAGGGTGCCGCCGTCGTTTTGATTCGCAAGTGCTTGCTCTATAAAGACTTGCGCCCATTCCAGGCCCACGCGGTGCTGCCAGGATGGCAGGCGCTGGGGGTTAGGGACCCTGGGCCTGCCACTCTGACAGGCAACCCAGATCCCTGCGGAAGGGGTCGTGAGGCGGGGGGGAATGGTGGCTAGGATGACCCCATGATTACGCCACTGCTCGCCGCCACCTGCATTCTGATCTTCGGCCCGACCCCGCGCCAGGATGCTCAGGGGGTGCCAGCGGCCCCGGTCATCGAGCTTGAGGATCTGGCTGGCGCGATCACTCGCCTGAGCCTGGACGACCTCCCCGTGGACGACCTGGACGCCAGGGGCGTCGCGTTCCTGCGTTGCGAGGGGTTCATGGTCGTGTCCCAGCCGGGCGCCATGGATGAGGATGTCGCCAGCGTTTACCTGCACTGTGGTGCTTGGCTGAGGGGCCGCCTGCTGGGAGGAACCGGGGAGTCGATCGACTTGGCCCTTGGCGGTGCTTCGCAGGTGTCCCTCTCCATCGATGAGGTGGCTGCGATCCGCTTCCCCGGTCGACAGCCCACAAGTGGAAGTGTCCTGCCCGAAGCTCCCGATGAAGGCGACCGCCTCTATCTACGTCGGGGCGCGGGCCTGGACCGTGTCGACGGGTTGGTCGATGGATTCGAGCCCGAGGGCCTCCGCTTCCAGGGACGCTTTGGCATGAAGACCCACTCCTGGAAGGAGGTCGTGGCCGTCTTTGTCGAGCAGTTGGACGCGCCGACCACTCAGGCTGTGGACTCTCCGGTTGTCGTGGACCTTCGCGGCGGTGGACGCCTCGGTGGCGATCTGCAAACGCTGGGTGCCGGTGGACTGGAAGTCACCACCGCGGCCGGTACCGAGTTGCGCATTCCCTTGCCGCTCGTGCGCGAGGTGATGAGTGCCAACGGATCATTTCAGTTCCTCTCTGATATTGCTCCCTCGGATACGGGCCCCAGCGATCTGTTCGGCGGGTCAGAGGGGTTGGGCATGCGCTACCCCGCCCAGGTGGATCGCAACTATGCGGGCCAGGCCTTGCGCACGGGGGGGCGCTCCTTCGCCCGTGGCTTGGGGGTGCACGCGCCCAGTCGCCTGACCTGGGAGCTGGATGGTTCCTGGAAATCCCTGCGTCTCGCGGCGGGTCTGGACGACTCGGCGCTGGGCGGTGCCTACCAGGGCTCCGTGGTGTTCCGGGTACACGTGGACGGAGAGGAGCGCTGGGCCAGCCCACTCGTGCGCGGCGGGCAGGGCCTCTTGAGCGTGCCGCCTCTGGATCTTACGGGCGCGCACTCGTTGATCCTGGAGGTCGACCCCGCCACCGAGGCCTTCTTCTGTGATCGGGCCAACTGGTTGCGCCCGGTGCTCGTGCGGGCTCAGTGACCCGAGAGGACCCTGGGCTTCAGGGCAGGAAGGTGATGCTCAGGCCGTCGGTCATGCCGGGCAAGGAGCCGATCCCGTCCCTGAAGAGGAACTGGAAGTGGTGGGTGGTGCCCGCCAAGAACCCGGGCGCGCCCACCGTCAGGGCGTAGCGCGCTGTACCGGTCCCGTCGGCCTCGGCCAGCAGGAGTCTTCGCAGGCTGCCCCCTTCGACGCAGCGCACGCCCTGGCCAAAGGGCGTGTCGTCGCGCTTCTCGCCATGGAAGAAGCCGCCCGTAACTCCCGGGGGCAGGGCCACCGCCCGCAGGGTCAGGTCCGCCGCGGAGACAGAGGCCGAGCCTTCGGCGTCCATGCGTGCGGGGCGGCCGCTTGAGTTCACGTGGCTCTCGCAGAACCCGGTGCCCACGCCCGCTCGCGGGTGATCCTCGAACCAATCCATGAACCGTGGAGCAAAGTTGGAGTTGAACACCGGGGAGTGCTGGGAGAGGTGCATCTTCCAGAGCTCGACTCCGGTGCCTCCTCTTCCGTTCTTCCACTGCCACACCTGGGTCTCCTTGCCGATGACCAGCGAGGAGAGATCCATCCAGGGTGCGGACTTGTCCACGGGGTCGCAGCCGTTGAAGGTGCCCCACCAATTGGTGGTGTACTGGGCACCGGGATACGGGGGCATCCCAACATAGAAGCCGCCCGCATAGAGCACGACCGGATCGATCGTGCCGTGGACGTGTAGCACGCTGACGGGATCGGTCGCAGGACAGTTGGCCGGGTCTTTCCACGTGGGACCCGCCAGGTTGCCCAGGGCAGCAAAGCGCTCACCGGCGGCGCAGATGAGTCGGTGTGCGAGGAACCCACCGTTGGAGTGTCCCGCGAGCCAGACCCGACGGGGGTCCACGTTGAGCATTCGCTCAATGGCATCGAGCAGGTTCAGGACGTAGCCCTCGTCATCGACCCCTGACCCGTAGAAGTCACAGCAGGCATCGGTCGCGTTCCAAAAGCGCGTGCCGGTGGGGTCCACGGTTCCGTCGGGATAGGCGTAGAGGATTCCGCGCGCTTCGGCCTCGGGCCGCAGCTTGAAGTAGGCCTCCTGGATGTTGCCGTCGAACAGGATGGCGTGCAGCAGGACCAGCAGGGGCGTGCGCTCGGCCGGGTCGTAGGAGGAGGGCACGTAGACCGTGACGGGTCCGCGTCCCACGTCCACCTGGATCGTGGTCTGGGCGCGGGCCGTGGGGCCGAATTCGAGCAGTCCTACTCCGAGGAGGAGACAGGGGAGTGCGCTGCGCAGGATGGGGTGCATGGCTCCATCCTACTCCGACGAACAGGGTCCCATTCCCTCCCAATCCGGCAGGGGGGCCGCGCGCGGAACCTCGGGCGGCTTGGCAGCGTCAAAAGTGTGCTGGGAGGCCCAGTACGGGGCAGGGAGACCATTTTGTTGTGCCTCATCCGGTCACCGATTAGCCTGGAATCACCATCCCATAGGAAGTTCACCCTGACTCGCTTGATCCCTTTGCAACGACTGATACTGGCCCTGGCCGTCAGCGCACCGGTGTGCGCTCAGGCCCACGTGGCCGACCTCACCCACGGCTCGGTGGGAGCCGGGGACTGTTTTGCCATGGCCATCGCGATAGAGGGCGCGGATGCTGTCCTGGCGGCACCCTACAAGGGGCCCAAGTCCCGCGGCCGTGCTTGGGTGTATGACGCTATCAGTGGTCTCCCGCGCTATGCCCTGATTCCCTCCAACTCCAACCCCTCCGACACCTTCGGGCTTGCGGTTGCCGTGCACGGCGGGCTGGCTGCCGTCTCCGCAGCGACGGATCAAAACGGTCTCAACTCGGGGTCCGTGTTCCTGTTTGATCTGCAAACGGGGAACGAACTGTTTGAGTTCCGTGCCTGGGATGGTGCGGCAGGGGACCTCTTCGGCCAGGGTCTGGCCATGGGGCCCGGCCGCCTGGTGGTGGCGGCTCCTGGCGCGGATGTGGGGGAGGTGGACTGCGGCGCGCTCTATGTGTTCGAAACGCAGAGCGGCAACCTGCTCAAGAAGGTCGTGGCCAAACGGCCCCGACCCGGGATGCGTTTGGGAATGCGACTGGGCCTGGACGGCGCGCACGTTGTCGCCAGCGCCAACTGGGACAAGCCGGATCTCGGCCGCGGCACGGTCTATGTCTTCGACCTCTTCGGAGGTAAGCAGATGCACAAGCTGGACGCCAAGAATGGTCAGGCCGGTGACAGCTTTGGCAGCTCACTGGCGGTGGGTGGCGGGCGTGTGCTGATCGGTGCCCCCAGCAGCGATCAGGGACCGCTGGAGGACATGGGCAAGGCGTACCTCTTTGACTTGACCACCGGAGCCGAGCTCATGTACCTGCCTCCACCTCCGAACATCGTCGAGGATGACCGGTTCGGTTCGGCCGTGGCACTGGCTGATGGGCTGCTGCTGGTGTCCGCTCCCGGGGCGGACGCCGCGGGGCTCGACCTAGGGTCGGTGCACCTGTTGGATTCACAGACCGGAGCTCCGCTGGGGGAGTTCGCCCACTTCGGCCTGCAGAATGGCGACCGCTTCGGTACACGCCTGGCCGCCAGCGGCGCCCGGGCTCTGGTGGGCATACCCTTCGCGAGCCCGGTCGCGGTCGCCTCGGGGGAGGCGCACCTCTTCTGTCTGCTGCGTGATCTGGGTCAACCCTATTGCGGTCCGGGAGCCCCGAATTCCACCGGGATGCCGGCCCTGATGGGCGCCTACGGGGCGGATGAGGTTGCCTGTGGTCAGTTCCAACTGGCGGCCAGCCAACTGCCGCCGGCCAAACCGGCCCTGGCCTTGGCGAGCCAGGCCATGGACTGGGTGCCTTTCCTGGGTGGGGGACAGGGCCACCTGTGTCTGGGTGGCAGTATCGGGCGCTTCCGGATGGATGTGGGCTACACCGATCCCGACGGGACCTTCTACGTCCCCATCGATCTGGACAATCTGCCTCTGCCGCTGCCGCCCCGGGTCGTCCCCGGGGACACCTGGTACTTTCAGCTCTGGTTTCGGGACAAGAATCCGGCCCAGACGTCGAACCTGACCACCGGTCTGCGCGTGCAGTTCCAGTAGATCGCTCGCGCTTCAGCCCTCGCGGGAGCGGCGCGCCTGCGCCTCGGGCAGCTGCCGGTAGTACATGGCGCGGTTGCCTCCCCCTTCCTTGCACCGGCGCAGGGCAACTTCCGCGTGTCGGCGCAACACCTCGACGGACCCGATGTCTTCGCCATCGAAGGTCTCGAAGCCGATGCTGGCGGAGATCTCGACGCGCTTGTCGGTGCCGGGGTAGGGGCCGCTCAAGACCTCGATCTCCTCGCGCAGTCGTCCCACCACCCGGGCGGCGTGCACGCGCGGGGTGTAGGGCAGCAGCACGGCGAACTCGTCTCCGCCGATGCGTCCGCCCACGTCTTCTGTACGCAGGTTGTCGCGCACCACCGAGCCGACGACCTCGATCACCGCATCACCCACGGTGTGGTCGAAGACCTTGTTGACGTTTCCGAAATTGTCCAGGTCGATGAGGACGAGGGCCAGGTCGAGGTGGTGGCGTTGAGCGGCCGAGAAGTGCTCGCTCAGCCGCAGGTCGAAGGCCATGGGCCGCAGGAGGGAGGTGCGGTCGTCGTGCACGGCGGCGTAGCGCATCTCATCCAGCTCTTTTTGGTGTGCCGAGCGCCGGCGCAGGCTGTCGATGCGCATGGCGAACTCTTCGAGGGGCGCGTGGCTGTAGATCAGATCCCAGGGGCCGGGGTCGAGTGTGCGAGCGGCGATGAGGGCGGGCAGGGGGTCGTCCGGCGTCGTCACCACCAGCACGGGCAGGGTGGTCTCCCCGCGGGCGGCGGCCAGGACCTCCAACTCCACCACGCCGCCCCTGGAGAGGGGGTCGATGATCACCAGGGCCGGCTGCTGACGCACGAGCTGCTGGCGGGTCTGGGCCAGACGCGTCGTCGTTTCAATGCGCATTTCTAGAGATGACAGCGGTCGCAGGGCCTCGGACAGTCCTTCTCCACGATGGTCGCAGATCAGGATGAGTGGAGCTTCGGGAGAGGGCATGGCCGGGGAAGAGGGGCCGGTGGGGCACAGATGTCCCAGGATGGACAGTCCAAGTGTATCCCGCCCGGGGCCGTCGGGAGAACCCACTCCTGGGCCCCTCCGATTGACACCCCCCTCCAGGGCCGTAAACTCTCCTGCCCGTTTCCGAATGAGATCCTGCTCTGCATGGGACCTCAAGCGTGTTCGGGAGGGTGTCCGGGCACAAGCCGGGACCCCCGTCGCTGCACCCCCAGGGGGGCTCTCCGTCCCGTCGGGACGGGCCGCCCGGGTCTTATCTCTTCACTTTTCAAACCCCCTTCCAAACGCCCAACGGGGAACCCTGCGTTCCCCACGAGGACCATGGACAACAAACTAACCGTTCAGCAACTCATCGAAGCTGGCGTGCACTTTGGATGCCGTATGTCACGGTGGAATCCAAAGATGGCTCCGTACATTCACGGTCGCCGCAACAACACCCACGTTATCGACCTCCGTCAGACCATGCGCGGCCTCCTGCGCGCCCAGAACCTGCTCTTCAAGATCGCTTCCGAGGGCCAGACGGTCCTCTGGGTCGGCACCAAGCGTCAGGTGAAGGGTGTCGTCCAGGAAGCGGGTCAGCGCACCGGCATGCCCATCGTCACCGAGCGTTGGATCGGGGGCACCCTGACCAACTTCTCCGTAATCCGCTCGCGCCTCAAGCGCCTCGAGGAGCTGGAATCCTACGACGACGCGAAGGTGGAGGAGATGAAGCTCAAGAAGAAAGAGACGGCCAAGATGAACCGCGAGAAGCGCAAGATCACGCGCAACCTGGGCGGCATCCGCGAGATGTCCAAGATGCCCGGCGCCATGGTCGTGATCGATCCCTCGCGGGAGACGAACGCCACCAAGGAGGCGCGCAAGATGGGCGTGGTGACCATCGGTCTTCTCGATACCGATTGTGATCCCGATTCCGTGGACATCGTGATCCCCGCCAACGACGACGCACTGAAGTCCGTGCGCCTGATGATTGAACAACTCGTGGACTCCGTGGAAGCCGGCTGGCATGACCACGGTGAGAAGGAGGCGGCCCTCGGGGTTGCCGAGAAGCGTGAGGAAGGAGTCACCGACGAGGTGCGCCCCACCCGCACGCGATCCCTTCCGACGCCCGGTGGCGACCAGGCTTCGGCTGGTGAAACCAGCGAGGCGTCGGCTGCCGTGGCCGTGGCTGAGGAGGATGCTCCTGCTCCGGCTGCCGAAGAGGCTGCCCCCGAAGTGGCCCCGGCCACAGCGGAGATAGTGGCGGAGATAGTGGCGGAGGAAGCGGTGGCTGAAGCTGCTCCAGAGACACCCGCAGAAGCGGCACCCGAAGCGGCACCCGAAGCCGCACCGGAAGCCGCGCCCGAGGCGGAAGAGCCCAAGCCCGCCGAAGGCGACGCCGGCAGCGAAGACTAGTCCCTCCCCTGATCTGAATTCCCCTGCGAGTCGCTTCGACTCTCCCAAGAAAGACAATCGATCCATGCCCGAAATTACAGCAAGTATGGTGCGCGAACTGCGCGAGAAGGCCGGCGCCGGCATGATGGAATGCAAGAAGGCTCTGACCGCCGCCGATGGAAACATCGAGGCCGCCTTCGATGAGCTGCGCAAGTCCGGTCTGAAGACGGCCGCCAAGAAGGCCGGTCGCTCGACCAGCGATGGCCGCCTGATGGCGAGCGTCTCGGAAGACGGCCACAGCGGCGCAATGGTCTCGATCGCCTGTGAGACCGACTTCGTCGCCAAGACCCCCGACTTCGATGGCTTTCTGAACGATCTTTGTGCACACGTTCTGGCGAACACCCCTGCGGACGCTGAGGAGTGCCTGGCTCAGGACTGGACCCATGGGGGTACCGTGGCCGATGCGTTGGCTGCCCTGATCGGCAAGCTGGGGGAGAACATCCTCATCGATGGCGTCCAGGCCTATGCCGCTCCTTCCGGTCAGGTGGCGGCCTACGTGCACCACGATCAGAAGAAGGGCGCCCTCGTCAACGTGGAGACCGGCAGCGACAAGGCGGCGGCATCCGACTGCCTGCGCGACCTGTGCATGCACATCGTGGTGTTCAACCCCGATGCCATCGACCGGGACGCCGTGGACAATGAGACCGTCGAGCGCGAGAAGGCCATCATCCGCGAGAACCTGGCGGGCAAGCCCGAGGAGATCCAGGAGAAGATCATGTCCGGCCAGCTGGAGAAGTTCTTTGCCCAACGCGTGATCACCGAGCAGCCTTGGATCAAGGACGACAAGTCCACAGTGGGCAAGGCGCTGACCGCAGGCTTGGGTGATGGCACTCGCCTGTCGGCTTTCCGCCGCTTCCAGCTGGGCAACTGATTCCGTCGGCGGTTTCTGTCTGGGCAAATAGGGGCCGGCCCCATAGGCTGAAGCTCCGGGGGTATTCTCCGAGTGCTCCCGGCCTCTCCCATGCCATCCCCAGATGATTGCGCCGCGAGATCCGGCGGCCCACGCACTCCCTTCGGGCGCGTAGGGACTTTCATTGCCGAGGATGGCCGCAGTGGGTCCCTGGTCTCCCTGGGCTGTGCCCGTGAAGAGACCCTGCGCATGGGGGGGTTCGTGGACTACCTGCACCGGCTCAGCCAGCACGTGCTGGAGCAGGCTCCCTCCAGCCTGGAGGAGCTGGCTGAACAGGACTGGTCGGCGGCCGGGGGGACGGTGGCCCAGGCACAGCAGATCCGCGCCGCGGAGCTGGACGAGGTTCTGAGCGTGCTGCGTCTGGCGCGCTTCGAGAGCCGCGAGGGGTGGGTCTTCGGCTACGAGCACCCTTCGGGGCAGGGCGGCGTATTGCTCACGCTTCGAACCCTGTCGCCCAGACCCGTCGCGTCCAAGGTGGCTCTACAGTTGACCGGCATGCTCTTGAATGACCCTGTGGGGGACTGTGGGGTGGGCGAGCAGGGGGTCCTGGTGGAGTGGTTCGATCCCCTGACTCTGTCCAGTCGCTCGCTGGAGGGAGTGGGAGCCCCCGAGGGGCAGGCACCGCGCACGGTGCAGGACATGCTCGAAGATCGCTTGGGCGAGGGAGCGCGCATCGAATCCTATGCCTGCTTCCGAGGCGGGGCCTGAGTTCTTATCCTGTCGGCCCCCGCAACCGCTATCCCACCCATGTCCTACCAACGCATTCTTCTCAAGCTCTCGGGCGAGGCCTTGGGCCAGCCCTCAGATGGACACGGTATTCACGCGGGGAGCGTGACCGGAATCGCCAGCCAGATAGCCCGGGTTGTTGGACTCGGTGTGGAAGTGGCCCTGGTCTGCGGCGGAGGGAACATCCTGCGTGGCGCGGAGTTCAGCGAGATGGGCGGGCAGCGCGCCAACGCCGACTACATGGGCATGCTCGGCACGTTGATCAACGCCATGGCCCTATCGGATGCCATCGAGCAGCAGGGTGTGGAGACACGTGTCATGAGTGCCCTGGAAGTGCGTCAGGTGGCCGAGCCCTTTGTGCGCCGCCGGGCACTGGCCCACCTGGGTCGGGGACGGGTCGTCTTGCTGGCTGCCGGTACCGGCAACCCATTCTTCACCACGGACACGGCCGCGGCCCTGCGCGCCACCGAGCTGGGTTGCGAGGTGCTCTTGAAGGCCACCAAGGTGGACGGCGTCTACAGTGCAGACCCCAAGACCGACCCGAGCGCCGAGCGCTACACGAGCCTCGACTACATGGATGTCTTGAGTCGCAACCTGCGCGTGATGGATAGCACAGCCATCACCCTGTGTATGGAGAACAACCTCCCGGTGGTCGTCTTCGACCTATTCGAGGAGGGCAACTTGGAGCGAGTCGTGCGTGGCGAAGAGCTGGGCACCCGGATCAGGAACTCATCATGAGCTATGACACAGTATTGAGCACGGCCCGCGAACGCATGGGCAAGGCCCTCGATCACACCCAGGATCAGCTGCGCCACATCCGCACCTCACGCGCCTCCGCCGGTCTGGTGGAGAACCTGCGCGTGGACTACTACGGCAGCCCCACCCCCCTGCTGCAGATGGCGCAGATCTCGATTCCCGAGCCGCGCCAGATCATGATCAAGCCCTTCGATGCCTCAAGCCTCGAGGAGATCGCCAAGACGGTGATGAAGTCCGATCTGGGCATCAGCCCTGAGAACGACGGCAAGGTGGTGCGCCTGACCATGCCGCCCCTGTCTGGCGATCAGCGCGAGAAATACGCGGCCAAGGCCAAGGGGTTGGCCGAGGAGGGCCGTATCGCCATGCGCAACGTGCGTCGGGACGCCAACAAGGAAGCCGACGCCCTGATGAAGGAAGGCTCTATGGCCGAGGACGTCTGCCACGACTTGCACGACGAGATCCAAAAGCTCCTCAAGGAGTACGAGGGCAAGGTCAGTGAGATTCAGGACAAGAAGACCAAGGAGATTCTCGAGGTCTGATCGAGGGCTTCCGAGTTCTGTTTGACGGTGGATCGTTCAGGCGGTTTGGTCTAGAATCCGCGCCGCTCGGCAAAGACCTGCAGCCGAGAGTTGGAAAACAGGTGGGCGCGTAGCTCAGTTGGTAGAGCAACTGGCTTTTAACCAGTAGGTCCCAGGTTCGATCCCTGGCGCGCTCACCACCTTCCTTTCCAGCCCGGCGATTGAGCGTCAAGGACGCCCGCCTTCAGGCTGCCGGCTCGGGGACCGGTGCCCCGCAGGCAGCCTCCACGGCTTCCACACTCTTGGGGATCGCAGCGGTGAGCACTTCGTGTCCATCGTTTGTGATGAGGATGTCATCTTCAATGCGCACGCCGATGCCGCGCCAGCGCTCATCCACATCCTGGTTTGCGGGATCCACATAGAGCCCGGGCTCAATCGTGAAGATCATGCCCGGCTCCAGGAGCCGCGAGGAACCTTCGTTGGCGTAGTAGCCGCAGTCGTGCACGTCGAGTCCCATCCAGTGTCCGGTGCGGTGGGGATAGAAGTCCATGTAGCCGCGTGACTCGATGAGCTCGTCGGCGCTGCCTTTCAGCAGGCCCAGCCCGATGAGTCCTTCGACGAGGCAGCGCAGGGCGACATCATGGATGGAGACGAAGCTGACGCCCGGGACGCTGTGTTCGATGGCCTTCATCTGAGCGTCCAGGACGATTTCATAGATGGCTCGCTGTTCGTCGTTGAAGCGTCCATTGATCGGGAACGTGCGGGTCACGTCCGAGGAGTAGTAGTCCCACTCGGCCCCCGCGTCGATCAGGAGCAGGTCGCCATCGCGCAGCTCGGCGTTGTTTTCTACGTAGTGCAGGATGCAGGCATTGCCGCCGCCGGCCACGATGTTGTTGTAGGCGGCTCCGGTGCTGCCGCGGCGCTTGAAGGTGTACTCCACGAGGGCGTCGATCTCGCGTTCATTCATGCCCGGCGCCGTAGCGGCCATGGCAGCCGCATGGGCCTCGGTGGTGATGGCGCAGGCCTTGCGGATCAGGTCGATTTCCGCCTCGGACTTGAACAATCGCAGCTCATGCAGGGCCGGCGTGTGATCCACCATGCTGGTCAGGGGTCGAATGCCCCCACGTGCCTTGCCGCGCACGGCGGTCAGGACCTCGCCCATCTTGCGATCACGCTCCGCATCGAAGCCCATGCCGAAGACCACCTCCTCGTAGCCCGTCAGGCACTCGGGCAGGTCCTCCCACAGGCTCTCGATGTTGCGCGCCTCGTCGACCCCCAGGGCCTCGGGTGCCGCGTCCAGCCCCAGGCGCCTGCCATTCCAGATCTCCTTGAGCTTGTCCAGCTCGCGCAGATACAGGATGGAGCGTCCCGGACCATCACCCTCCAGGTCGGGCAGCAGGACCAGGCAGGCCTCGGGCTCGGCAAAGCCGGTCAGATACCAGAAGTCGCTGCTGGGACGAAAGCGGAAGTCGCAGTCGTGATTGCGCACCATGGAGCGGTTGGTGGGGATGACGGCAGCGGTGCCGGTCGTGCTCAGGTGCTTGAGGAATCGGCGACGGTGTTCAGCGTACATAGAGGGTTCTCGGTAAGGGATGGCTGCCAAGGATACGGTTCCCCCGGACGGAACGGGAGGGGGGATCATGGGACCGGACGCGTTCAGTCGTCCAGGCGCTCGATGCGGTAGGGGACGACGAGGGGCTGCGCCAGCAGCGTGGCGATCTCCTGGTTCAGGGCGACGATCTTGACCCAGGCGAGCTTCAGGTTCTGCGGGTGGATCTTGGCATAGCGTTCCTTGCGGCTGGCGGGCGTGCCATCGCCCTTGATCTTCCAGACCTCATCGCGGATGTCGGTCCAGACCATGCGCCGCCGACGGTCGACGAGGGTTTGCACCTGGGCCGCGCGCTCGACCAGGCTTGCGGGAAGAACGAGCTTGCTCTCGTGCGGCTCCTCCACGACCACGGGCTCTGCGTCACCGAGCCAGACCTTCCAGCGGCCGCGGCCCAGAAAGCTCGTCTGCAGGTAGTAGGGATTCCAGTGGTCCGCCCAGTCGAGGTCGGCGGCGATGACAGAGCAGGTCTCGTTATCCCAGGCGGGTGAGATTGCTCGCAGTTTGAACTCTCCCTGCCCCGAGCTGGCGCTCTTGCCGGAGGCCTGCAGCTTCAGTGCTCGCTTCACGGGAGGACCCAGCAGGCCCGTCAGCATGGCGTGAGCCATGACCATGCCCCCCGCCTCGGCGGGGTGCACGGCATCGGGGACGAGGGTGGCGTCCGCATCCCGGATGCGCAGGCGCTCGGTGGCCTGCAGCAGGGGGGCGTTCAGGTCCACGAAGCGGCACTTGTACTCCTCGGCGAGCTGCCGGCAGACGTCGCCGTAGCGGATCAGGGTGCCGTTGTAGTCCAGGTGATCGGCGCCCCCGTCAGGTACCTGTTGCTGGTCGAAGTAGGTGGGGGAGAGCAGCACCAGCTTGGCCTCGGTCTCTTCGCGCAGGCGCTTGACGATGGCTGTCATGTCGCGCCGGTAGTTGGCCAGCAGCTCCTCGTTGAAGGCCTGATAGCCCGCGTCGTTCATGCCCAGCAGGATGGTGACCACGTTGGGCTTCTGGGCGATGACCTCCGCGTCGAGGCGTTCGAGGGCGTGGGCTGCCACGTCGCCGCTGACTCCCGCGTTGAAGAACGAGAGGTTCTTCTCGGGCATCAGGCACCACAGCGCGTTCTGGAAGGAGGCCAGGTAGTGTCCGCCGTGGGTGATGCTGTCGCCCAGAAACACGATGCGATCCCTCGCCTTGAGCTCCAGGGGGTCTGTGCGGATCTGGGCCGCCACCGGGTGTCCCGAACCCCACAGCAGGCCGAGGGTCAGGGTCGCGGTGAGAAAGGACCGTCGTCTTATGGGTTTCATCGTGGCTGCAGCAGGAAGGACTCGATGGCGGAGGCGAGCCAGGTCAGGCGTTGGCCCCGTTCGGCGGGGTTGCCGAGGTGCAGGACGGTGCCCGTCCAGCCGGGCAGAGGGGCGCCGGGTTCCGTCAGACCGACGCGTACTCCCAGCAGTTTCGCCAGCACGGGTGTGATCTCTTCCACTGCGGCGCGCTGGGGGTCGTCTGCGGGCAGGGACAGGAACAGCCCGCCCTGCACCAGGCTCTGGGGCAGCTGGTCGGCCTGACCGGTGGGGAGCGAGACGCGTCGCTCGATCATGCGTCCCCACAGGGTGGTGGCCTCCGCGCCCGGCTGCAGGTCCACGA
>PBIX01000070.1 GCA_002720975.1 Planctomycetota bacterium
GAAAACGGGAACCTGACCCACGCTTGAGGGCTCCCGCGATGTGCCTGGGAGGAGTCCTGCGAATAAGATACAACATGTGCCGCAAATCTCTTCGATGATCCCTTTCCGAACTATGGGAGATCTGCTACCAAGTGGGCGAAATGAAAATTCAGCCTGCTCTTCTTGCCTTCGCCTTAACTGTCTTGCCTGCCAGTTCTGAACTGGCCGTCGATCCGGAGACCGCCCTCAGGACCGGGTCAGTGAATGGTTACCCTATCCAGCCCGCTGCCAACCTCAGCGGGGCAAACCTCAGCGGAGCTGACCTCAGCAAGGCCGATCTCAGGGGCGCCAATCTCACTGGGGCTAATCTTTTTCAGGTGAACCTCAATGGAGCCAACCTCAATGGAGCCAATCTCAGTGAGGCCAACCTTTTCGGAGCCGACCTGAACGGAGCCAGCCTTGAGCAGGCCAATCTTGAGCAGGCCAACCTTGAGCAGGCCGATCTTGAACAGGTTAACCTCCTGGGAGGAACCCTCAATGGAGCCAACCTCACCGCAGCCAACCTCAACGGGGCCAACCTTGAAGCACTGCACTCCGGAGGAATCATCGGCACTCCAACCGTTCCTGCAGGATGGCAATTACCAAACGGGTATCTCGTTGGCCCGGGGGCCAATCTTGGCGCGGCTCAACTCGCTGGCGTCAACCTCCAAACCGCCGAGCTTGCCGGAGCCAATCTCTCCGGAGCCGAGCTTGCCGGAGCCAATCTCTCCGGAGCGAACCTCGACGGAACCGTCCTCGATGGGGCCAACCTTGCCAACCTGCGTTCGGGAGGCATTCTTGGAACTCCGGTCATGCCTGCCGGATGGCAACTTCGCAATGGGTATCTGGCCGGACCGGAAGCAGATCTCGGCGGAGCAGATCTCAGTGGCGCAGATCTCAGCGGAGCAGATCTCAATGGGGCCAACCTCAGTGGAGCCAACCTCAATGCCGCATCGCTGATCGACTCCAGGTTGGACCAGGCCAACCTGGCACAGGCCAGTCTTGAGGCCGTCCGCTCGGGGGGCATCACCGGAACCCCGACCCTGCCCGCGGAATGGCAACTCCAAGACGGTTACCTGATCGGCCCGAAAGCCAACCTCATCGGCGCCCAGCTTGCCGGGGCTGACCTTGAGCAAGCCAACCTGGACCAGGCCAACCTTGAACTGGCCAACCTCAATGGGGCCGACCTCAGCGGGGCCAACCTCAGCGGAGCGGATCTCAGCGGGATCAATCTCAGCGAAGCGGATCTCTGGGGAGCCATCCTTGATGGAGCGAACCTCCGGGGAGCCAATCTCAGTGCAGCCGACCTCCTCGGGGCCAATCTCGACGACGCTGATCTTCTTGGAGCCATCCTTGGACAGGCTAACCTTGAGCAGGCCACGCTCAACAGAAGCAACCTGAACGGGGCCGATCTCCCGGGAGTCAACCTTGGGGGGGCCAGTCTCGCACACGCCAACCTCCTGCAAGCCAACCTGAACGGAGCCAACCTGAACGGAGTCAACCTCAATGGAGCTATCCTTGATGGAGCAGACCTTGCAACCCTTAGTTCCGGAGAGATTATTGGAACTCCCTCCTTACCTGACGGGTGGCAATTCGAAAAAGGGTACTTGATCGGCCCCCGGGCCAACCTCAGCGGAGCGGACCTCTCTGGAGCCAACCTTAAGACCGCGGATCTTTTTCAGGCCAACCTCAGTGAAGCCAACCTCAGTGAAGCCAACCTCAGTGAAGCCAACCTCGGTGAAGCCAACCTCGGTGAAGCCAACCTCAATGGGGCAGATCTCGATGGAGCAGATCTTACTGACTCCTCCCTCCGGGACGCCGACATCAAACGGGCAGACCTTACTGCATCCAATCTGTCCGGGGCTATCACAACCGGGATGACCCGGGGGGGGCTGGAGGGCCTCAACAACAAGCGCATCAATGCGCTCAAGCTGCAATTGGACAATTTCGAGCACGGACCCGGACTTTCTCCTGAACAGGCGGCTGCCATCGAGATCAACACAACCGGGATCGACGCTCTGAAAACGGTGCTGGACACCGTGAATATCCAATTACGCCAATTGAACACCCAGGTGGAGGGCCTGCAGGCATCACTGGACGAGAAGGATGCCCAGATTGCGGAATTATCCGGACGTCCCACCTTGGAGCAACTTCAGGACGCCCGCACAGGATCCCTCCTCCTGAGTGCTGATCAGGAAACCAGTGTCGTCACGCTGGAGTTTGATATCCAGGAAAGCGACAACCTCCGGGACTGGGTCAGCCGCCCGGAGAAGATCACCGCAACCTTGCCGCTGGCGGAAGGAAAGAAATTTGTCCGTATCGCCCTGAGCAGGTAACTCCTCGAGTCCGGAACGGAATGCGGCGGGCGTGTCTCGGAGGCACGCCCGCCCCGGATTTTTGTCCCCCGCGAACGGTGCGAGGGTGGAGCTGTGCCATCACCTCCCTTCCTCCCCCGCGACCCGGGGACATCCCCCTCCTGCCGACTGGTGTGGCAGGACGAGTTTTCCGGCCCCCGGCTCGACCGGAAAAAGTGGAGAGCGGTTGATGATCCCACCATCGGCAGATACGGGCTCGGCAACGGGGAATCCCAGGCCTGCCTCGATGCCGAGGGAGAGACTTTCCTCGTCCGGGGCGACCGATTGATCATTGTGGCCCACCATGCCCCCGGTGCGACGTATCCCCTGCGCGATAAGCCTTCCGGCAAGATTAGGAAAGAGATCGGCCACCAGGATTTCAAGTCCGCCAAGGTGACCCTGTGCGGTCCGATGATCCTTCCGCGCGGAGAAAGGGCAGGGATTCAACTGGGCCCGCGAGTTGTCGCGACCGGGCGGGTAGAGCAGGGGTCCGGGTTTGGCTTGCCCGGACATGCGGTTCCCGATAGGAACACCGTTATGAGTCCGCAGCGCCTTGTCCGCTCTTCTGGCCGTTATCCCCGCGTAGGCGAGGTTGTTGCTGGCTGGAGGAAAGGTGTCGGATACCGCGTTCCCTGAATCAGAGGGCCTTCCCCCGCGGTGGCATATTCTCTGATTGCGCTTTCGAGTGCCGGGCTGCCGAATGACTTAATCTCAACTTTGCCGGTGCCATTGAACCTCAAAGAGCTCATCGAATCCAGTGATGGTCCCGATGAATTCTGGAGCCGTCTCGCGGAGTTGTTATCTGGTTCGTGGGGTTTCTCACAACTCCTGGTGATCCAGAAGAGCGGGGACGGCGTCCGGTTACTCGGCAAGAGCACGAGTGGTCGGATTGAAAGCGTGCCCAGCGTGGTGCGGCAGGCGGTGGTTTCTGCGAAAGGCGAGGAAGGCCGGCAGATCGAGGTAGAGGGAAAGAGCTGGTCGATTGTCCCCGTCGAGGGTCCTGCGGGGAGCGTGTTTCATCTGGTGGGGGAGCTGCAGGAAGGAATTGCCGATGGAGGGGAGCAATTGAAACTGATGGCCGAAGCGGCAATAGCGGCATTTCACGCGCGATTGCGTGCGGAGCGCCAGGCCGAGTCACATGAGCAGCTCTCAAAGGTGCTCGACATCGGATTGCTGGTCGGGGAGGCGCCTCATTTCGACGAGGCGGCAATCCGCCTGTGCAATGAGGTGGCACATCAGCTGGGGGCCATGCGGGTTTCGCTGGGATGGAAACGCAATGAACGTATTCGTCTCGTTGCTACCAATCATGGCGGGCGGATCCGCAACGATACCGAGATGGCGGGTAGCCTTTCGCGCGCGATGGAGGAGGTCCTGCTGCATGACACGGAGGTGGGATGTCCGGCCCTGAGCGAGGATGTGATCTCCCAGCAGCACAAGAGTTACTCGGAGAGTCAGGGTAACAGTCATCTCCTCTCCATGCCGTTGCGATCGAACTCCGGTGTTACAGGGGCGCTCACCATCGAGCACCCCAATGAGGATGAGCCTGTAGGGCAGGAGCAGGTGGATGCCCTGCGGGTGGTTCTCGACCTCATCGGACCACACATGAACGAACTCTACCGGCGGACGGGTTGGATCGTCTTCCGGATGTGGAGGAACGTGCGCAGGTTCGCAGGAGGCCTCCTCGGCTACCGGCACACGGGATGGAAACTGGCCGGCACGATGCTGGTGCTTTTGTTCATGGTGTCCTGTCTCGTCCGGGCAACCCACAAGGTGAAGGCTCCCTTCATCCTGAAGGCGCAATCGTCAGCGATCCTGACCGCGCCCTTTGCAGGATACATCGAGCGGGTTCACAAGCAGGTTGGTGAGCATGTCAAACAGGGCGAGCTTCTGGTGGAACTTGATAAGCGCGAACTTCTGCTGCAGCGTGCGGAATTGATTTCCCAGCGGGATCGGGAACGCAGCGACGCCCGGCGTTATGAAGCGGAGGGTAAACTGGCTGACATGCGCCTCGCGCAACTGGGCGCTGAGCAGGCCGAGTCTAAACTGCGGATCGTGGATTACCGTCTTTCGCGAACTGAGATTCGCGCTCCGTTTGACGCTGTGATTGTGGAGGGCGACCTGATTGAGAGGCTGGCTTCCCCTACGCAGGCGGGAGAAATGCTCTTGCGGGTGGTGCAGGTTTCCGGCGCCTATGCGGACCTCCAGGTTGATGAACGGGATGTGCATTTCCTGGAGGCCGGCATGAAGGGAAAGCTCGCCTTCACCAGTCGTCCGGATGAGAGGTTTTCGGTGCGGATGGACACTTTCGAACCGGTGGCCGTGGTGGAGGAAAGTGGGACGGACTTTCGCATGCGGGTGGCGGTGACCGGGGAGTCCCAGGACTGGTGGAGGCCGGGGATGACGGGGACCTGCAAGATCAAGGCCGGGCACCGGTCTCTGGCCTGGATATGGCTTCACCGGAGCTGGGAGTTCATCCGGATGAAACTGTGGTTCTAAGAGAACCCCGGTGACGTAGTTGAGCAGGGAGAGAAAGACGAATCATGAGCCGTGGTCCTTCCGTATTCGATGAGTCCTGGCACAAGGTGCGGGTCTGTCGTGTGCGACTTCTTCCCGGTGTGCAGTTGATCCGGCAACGCTACCGGGGACAGAACTGGTACGTGGTGCGGGATCGTATGGGCCACCGCTTCTTTCGTATCCGGCCGGCCGCCTACGATTTTCTCTGCTTCCTGCAGACGGCCCGGAATGTGGAAGAGGCCTGGGAACGGTCCCTCAAGGTGAATGCCGGTAGTGCCCCGGGGCAGGGGGAGGTCGTGCAACTTCTGTCCCAACTGTATCAGGCGGGACTCCTGCGCAGCGATAGGGCCTCGAACGTGGAGTCCCTGGCGGAGGTCCAGCAACAGGAGCGCTCACGTGAACGGAAGCAGCAGTGGTCCAGCCTTTTATTCCTGCGTATTCCGCTGTGGAATCCCGACCCCTTCTTGCGCCGGACGGTGTGCCTTTTCAGCTGGTGCTTCACCCGCTTTGGCTTGCTTCTGTGGGTGGCGGCTCTGATTTGGGGAACCATGGCGCTCGCGCAGAACTGGAGTGAGTTCCAGGATATTGCCAGAAGCGTTCTCGGCTGGGCGAACCTTCCCTGGCTCTACCTGAGCCTCATCCTGACCAAGGCCCTGCACGAGTTCGGTCACTCCTACGCCTGTCGCCGCTACGGGGGAGAGGTGCCCCGGATGGGCATCATGTTGCTCATCTTCAATCCCCTGCCCTACATGGATGCGTCTTCGAGCTACGCCTTCCAGGAAAAGCACCGAAGAGTCATCGTGGGAGTGGCGGGAATGATGACCGAGCTTTTCGTCGCGGCGCTTGCGCTCGTTTTCTGGGCAAACAGTGGCGATGGTATCGCGAATAGAGTGGCTTACAACGTGGCCATCACGGCCTCGGTATCGACCCTTCTGTTCAATCTCAATCCGCTGCTGCGCTTCGATGGTTATCATATTCTGAGCGATGTGCTGGAAACCCCGAACCTGCAGAGTCGTTCCCAGCGCACGGTCCTGCACTGGCTGGAGAAGCATCTCTTCCGGGTGCCCCCCGGACCCATGCCGGCGGAGTCAAAGGGGGAAGCGGCCCTCTTCGGAATATATTTTGTAGCGAGCTGGATCTACCGTTTCTTCCTGATGGCCGGGATTCTGCTCTTCGTCTCGAAGCAGTTTTTGATCCTCGGGGTCATCCTTGCCTTGGTGTTTGGCGTCATGTGGGGAATTGTCCCCCTCGTCAAGTGGGCCAACTATCTGCTGACAAGTCCCAAACTCATGAATCGTCGTTTTCGCTCGATTGCCGTCACCACCGCGGTGCTTGCGGTGATTTGCAGTTTCCTGTTCCTGCTTCCCGTTCCTTACCATTTCCGCTCCGAAGGAGTGGTGCGCTGCGAGGTTTTCGAGAACGTCTACGCCACCTCCGGGGGGATCGTGGCGAAGATCCTAGTGCCTTCCGGAACAATGGTTGTCTCCGGCACGCCCCTTGTTCTTCTGGAAAATCCTGAGTTGCTCGAGGAACAGCGCCTGCTTGAGATTGAAGAGGAGCGCACGGACCTTCGTCTTCAGCGCGAACGTGCCGAGCAGGCGACCGGCGTCGAGGCGGTGGAGGCCTACTTGCTGGCCCTCAAGGAGCGTCAGGCTGACATGGACTGGCAGCTGCAGAGCCTCGTCGTGAAAGCAAAGTCAGATGGTCGCTGGATTGCGTCGGACCTTGAGGACAAGCGGGGGGTGATGGTGCCCCGGGGATTCTCGCTCGGTCACGTGCGAGGGGAGGGGGAATTCAATTTTTCGGCGGTGATCAGTCAGCGCGATGTGGACCGGGTTTTCGCCCGGGAGTCCCCGGAGGGAACCGTGCGGTTGAGAGGTCAGGTGGGAAGCGAACTCAAACTGATGGGGATTGATGCCATCCCTGCCGACCAGAGCGAGTTGCCGTCGGCCGCCCTGGGCGTTCTGGGCGGTGGTAGCTTGGGGGTGAATACTGCAGAGGCTGACGGGAGCCAGTCCACCGAGCCATTTTTCGAGTTGCGCGGTAGATTGAGTTTGCCGGAGGAATTCAGGGCCGAACATGGACAACGCGGGGTAGCGAGGTTTGCCCTGCCCCGGAAGCCCCTTGGACTGCAGTGGGCGCACCGCCTGCGGCAGCTGTTACAGAAGGAATACCAGTTGTGATCCTGCATGCGCCCAGTGCCTACCAGAAGTCCTTTTATCAGCGTCCGGTAGAGAAGGACCTGCAAGGACTGGATGGGTTTGCCAAGAAGTTGGCGGGAATCTGGCGGCGACGTCCAATGGTGAGGAAGCCATGGCAACAGCGTGTCGAGGAAGCACTGGCAATCTGGAAAGACCTGGAGAGCCTCGGGGAAGGGGCGCTTAATGAACGGATTGAAGAGTGCCGGATGCGGTTCGACCACCACGAATCATTGCCATCGGCGGAAGCTCTTGCGGTCGTGTGCGAAGTGGCTTCGCGCACCATCAGGCTCAAGCCCTATCCCGTTCAAATGCTGGCGGTGCTTGCTCTCTGGGGAGGATACATGGCTGAGATCGATACGGGGGAAGGAAAGACGCTCTCCATTGCGCTGGTGGCAGTCTTTGCAGCCTGGAGTGGTGAGCCGTGCCATATTGTAACTGCCAACGACTACCTGGCTGCCCGGGATGCGAAGACGATGCATCGTTTTCTGGCACGGCTCGGCGTCACGGTTGGCGTGGTAGTCGGGGAGACGGAGGAGGTGGAGCGGCGGCGTGCATACTACAGGATGGTAACCTACACGACCGCCAAAGAGGTGGCCGCGGACTACCTGCGGGATCGGTTGAGACTTCAGGAATGGGACCGTTCAGGGCGGCGTCAGTTTTTCCGGAAAGTGGCCCGTACTCCAGACGGTCGTGTCGAACTGGTCCAACAGGGACTGTTTCGTGCCTTCATCGACGAGGCGGACAATTGCCTGATCGATGAGGCGGTGACCCCCCTCCTGATCAGTCAACCGCAGAGGGAAGAGCACCTTGAAGAGGCCTGCCAAGCGGCATGGTTTATAGCGGAACGGTTGGGAGAAGGCCGTGATTACGTAATCCGCCCGGTCGAGCGCATGATAGATGTCACGGCAGCAGGCCGGACTGCGGCTGAAAAGCTCGGGGGCTTTCCTGAGTCGGCACTCTGGCGCTGCCCCCGGCGTCGGTTGCAGATGATCCTGCTGGCACTGGAGGCGAAGGAATTCTTTGAAAGAGGCGTTCACTATATCCTGGAGAACGAAAAGGTGGTGATAGTTGATGAGGGGACCGGGCGTCCGATGCCGAACCGGAGTTGGAAGCTCGGCCTGCACCAGATGGTGGAAGCAAAGGAAAGGGTGGAACTCACCGCTCCGTCACAGACCATTGCCCAGATCAGTTTTCAGGCCTTCTTCAAGAAGTACAAGATCATGGCAGGAGCAACCGGTACTGCGCGGGAGATCGCAGATGAAGTCTGGTCCATTTACTCGGTCCCCAGTGTCCGGATTCCCCGTAACCGCCCGAATCGCCGAAAGTACCAGGGAATTATCTACTGCACGAATCAGGAAGAGCGCGATGAGCGGATCCTGTCGGAAATCGAGGGGATGGTGGGGAAGGGGCAACCCGTGCTGGTGGGTACCCGCAGTGTAAGTTCAAGCGAGGAACTCGGGAGAAGGCTGAGTTTCCGGGGGATCGACTGTGAGATTCTCAATGCGACCCGTCTGGCGCACGAGGCGGCCATTATTGCAAAGGCGGGAGGGGCGAAGAAAGTCACAATAGCAACGAACATGGCGGGACGGGGGACGGATATCGAACTTGGTTACGGAGTTGCGGAGGCAGGAGGACTGCATGTCGTGGCCACTGAGCCTCACGAGAGTCGTCGGGTAGATCGGCAACTCTTTGGCCGCTCCGGGAGGCAGGGAGACCCGGGATCGGTGGTGTGTTTTTATCGTCTCGATGACGAACTGTTTTGCCGGAACCTGCCGTCCGCCCTGATCAGGATTCTTTGCAGGATGAAGAGAGTTCCCGGAGCCCACATCGTCATGAGATGTGCGCAGTGTCTTGCGCAACGCCGTGCGGAATCACTTGCACGCAAACGTCGCGCACTGGTTTCCAAAAATGATGCTTCTCTCAAGAGGTCGCTAGGCTTCGCGGAGGAGCGTTGAAGGGGATTAAGGAAAGAGAAATAAGAGTGACCTGTTAGGTGCTTATTTCATTTTAATTAATATTATGTATTAATTAAACACATTGTAGATTAACCGCTTTCTGTGGTCGTTTTTGGTCTATCGGAATTCTCCTTGTGAGTTGGCTTGAAGATTTTGTCTACTGTCACTGTGCGACGTGGTGAGGAGATGGCGAGACCGGGTGATGACGCCGCATGGCATGGTGACCAGAGGACGCGTTTTGCCGTCGAGCAACTTGAGCCAAAAATACTTCTGTCCGCCGCCCCGGTCGACGCACCCTCCTCCTGTTGCGGCGTCAGCGACAATCTGTTCGTATCCGATGATGAGAGTGGACAGGACTGGACGAGCGATGAGGTCGAGGTGCTGGAATCAGAGGTATGGTCCGATCCAGAACAGGAAGAGAGTTCTGACAACCTGCTGCTTGATGCTGGCGAGGTGATTGACTGGTCCTTTGATTCAGAAACTGCCTCTCAAAGAGACACCGGGACGGAGCATGTCGACATCAATGATCTTGAGAGAGTGGAATCCTGGGTAGTGGAGGACGGGCAGAGGTTAAAGGGTTCCGGGACGTTTGAAGGAGAACTTGTCAATGAGGGCACCCTTGCGCCGGGGAACAGTCCTGGGGAGACTCGTTTTGACCGATTTGAAAATGAAGGAACTCTCCAGATCGAAATCGCCGGGACCGCAGAGAGCAACTTCGATCGCGTGATTGTCGCTCAGGATGCTGTCCTGGACGGGGCCCTTGAAGTGGTTTTGCTTGATGGCTTTGTTCCGGCTGCCGGCGATGAATTCGAGTTCCTTACCTTCGCCTCGAGCGAGGGGGATTTCTCCCAGATTGCGGGTCTGCAGATTAGTGACACCAGGTACTTTGTTCCCATCAAGTCTGATGGCGGTTACAAACTCCGGGTGGTCGATGTCGGGGCCGTTCCTGTCGCGTTGCTGGATGGAGACTTCAGATTTGATAGCGGAATAGACGCTGTTAACCAGCAACTGCTTGATGTCTTGTCAGGCACGCAGGATCTGAGTCTCTTGCAGGAACAGAGTCTCTTCGGGACTTTTGAAGCAGGGGGACTTGAGATCAGCGGAGAGTTCGCGATAGGCCAGGACGGGACTTATGCCTTTTTCCTGATGGAGAGTGGCTCCGTCTTGGTGTCAGGAGGTGAAAGCGGGATTTTCGATGGTAGTGAGGCCGGATTCCGCCTCAGTGGCGCCCGCTTGGCGGTGATCTACGACCCGGTCACGCAGAGCTTCGCGATCACGGGATCGGGAGAACTCAGTGCCTATGGGGGGGAGATCGATCTCGGGGGCACTCTGGAAGTAGCGTGGAGCAATCTGGGCACCAACCTGATCAATAGGGAATTTTCGGCCAGCGGAGTGAGTCAGACCGTGACGGTGGTGGATGACACAGCCAATCTCCACGGTCGGTTCGTATCGGCCTATCTCGAGGGCGCCCATCTGCAATTCGATTTCGGACTGGCCCTGCAGACCGGGACCGCCTCCGCCCTGAGCGTTACGGTGGATCATGGATCGTTGAAGTTCACCGACTCCGGGAGGGCGAACGTGAAGATCGAAGAAGTTTCGGGAATATTCACAGTCGACGGTGATCAGGATTTCAGTCTCCTGCTGGATGGGAGGATCAACGCGGCCTTCTCCGGCTTCTCTATTTCAGACCTGCCGGTGACGGTGAGTTACAGCGAGTCTGGGACCGAGGGCGCGAGAGTTTCGGTTAGCGGGTCACGTAAGGTTGGCGGCTTCCTGCTCGCAGACATCCGCATGGCGGGCGATTTCGTGCTGGATATCACTGAGAATCCGGGAAATTCGGTTCCTGAGATCCTCTTTGCCTTCAGCGAGGTTTCCTTCCTCTCGTCCATTGCGAACCTTACCGGCGGGAGCGGGGTCATTATTGCCGGGGTAGAGGGAGTGGCAGCGCAGATTTTTGGAACCGCGACCGGAGAGGCTGGAGGATTCAGTGCAGGAGGGCGGATCCAGTTCCGGGTCAATACCACCGGCCGGGAGATCGACGAAGTGGTTCCCTTCGAGGAAGGCTCGGTTCACGTAACCTTCGGACCGGGTGAGACCGGAACCAATTTCTCCGAGGTCGTATCTCTCACAGCATTTCTTGAAATCGGTGAGTTTCTGCAGGTGCGGGGTCCCCTGAGTTGGACCACCACCACCCTTGAACTGGACGGGAATCCCGAACCTCTGGAGGTGCGAACCATCGCCGATGACTCGCTGGAGATCTTCCTGGGGGCAAGCGAACTGGTTCCCGGGGTTTGGGGCCGGGACGTGGGTGCCACCGGGTTCTTTTTCGGTGATGCAGAATTGGCAGTTATTCACTTTGTTGAGGAGGACACCTATGCCCTGACAGCTTCCGGGACCGCGTTGGCCTCAAGTGCCGGGACGGGGTCGATGGCCGGGACCGGAACGCTCACTTTCAACCAATCGGGGCTGATCATCGACGAGACTATCGAGTTTCTTGGTCAACCGGGAGTGGGGTTGCGGATATCCTTCCTGGATAATTCCACGGATATTGCACTCGATATCGATCAGCTTGAAATCGAGGTGTCCGGCCAGAATCTGCAGGCTTCGGCCCGGGTTACGGTGGGAAGCGATCGACTGGAGGTGGATCTTCAGGAGTTGAGCGCAACTTTCAATCTGGGGTCCGGAACCCTGGGGTTTGCAGGGGCCGAGGGTGAGTTTTTCCTCGGAAACGACCAGGCTTACGGGAGCGTGACAGGCTCCATCGTCCAGAACGGCTTGGATTTCCTTTCCCTCAGCGGGTCCCTCGGGCTGGATTTCAATACTGGTGAGGCGCCCGGAGAGTTGCGCAGCGGCGAGGTGCTGCCGGGCGGGCCCCTGGTGCGGTTGAGCGGGCGCAATCTGACCCTGACTGTCGATGGAGAATCGCTGACCGGCAGTTTCACCTTTGAGAATGGCTCCCTGGATGGAACCAACGGAGAACTTTCCGCTGGCCCTGCCGGTCCGGGAGAGACCCCGGTTCTCCTCGTTCAGGCCGACCAGGTAGGGCTCTCGACCAACGGGTTGACGGGGCCGGAGATGGATTTCGAAGGGGTTCTGGTGCTTTCCCAGGATTGGCTCGCCGGCCAGTTGGCGGGGACTTTCAACTACACGGAGCCGGATGTCACAGTGGCCGGCACGGTAGGTCTGGTGCTCAATACGTCGACGCAGGCGATCCGGATTCCGGCGGAGGCGGGGAGCGTGGCAGTTGATGTGGAAGCCGGGCCGGGCGTGGTCATCACGGCTGACGACTTTGTAGCCGACCTGCAGGCTGGCACCATCATGGGCTCCTTCAGCCTCTTCACCGAAATGGTAGAGGGCATGGCCGCATTGCGTTTTGACGTGGCCGACCTCGACCTCCGGTTCGGGGGAACCCTTGATGATCCTCTGGTGGCTCTGGGCGTGTCCAGCGGGCTCTTTTACATCACCAGTGAGGGGTTGCTGGGAAGCATCAGCGGACTTCGCATCGATGCGGGCTCCTTGAGCTTTTCGGGCACTCCCAGCTACTCTTTCAATACAACCTCCATTACATGGTCGGGGATCGACCCGGGTGTTTTCAGACTGGGAGCGCCAGAGCTGACTTTCACGGTCGGGGATTTTTCCTTCCTGGGGAACATTGATCTTTCCCTCCCCAGCGAGTTCAACCGTGATCTCCTGCAGGATCAATACCCGCGCCCGCCCGGGTTCGACGGTCTGCAGATCGCCTTCTCCGGGGTGAATCTCGATCTCCCCGGCGGGGCTGGATCGGTGACCGATATCAACGGGGCCCTGTTTGCGGTTGATGGTGGGATTCTCGGCCAACTGGCCGCAGATCTGGATCTCAGTACCTCTGACCTTGCCCTGAGCGGCTCTTCTGCCCTGGCGTTTAACTCCACAGCCTCGGCCTTCCAGGGCACTCTCAACGCAGGTGATTCCTCGGTGCCGGTCGATGTGCCGGCCGGGCCCTACTTCGCCTTCGGGTTGACCGATCTCGACTTTTCCCTGCTGGGTTCGACCGTGACGGGAGATGTCACTGTGGTGCTGAGCCAGGGTCTTATAGGGGAGAGTGGCGACGCGGTGGAGGTCGAGGTGGATGGTCTCACGATCGACGGGCGACTTGGCGACGGAGCACGATTCAATTTAAACGAGCTCACGGGTTTCCTTCTCAGCGACAGCCTGGGGGTGGCAGGATCATTTGCCGGGGGTCTGGAATTCACCGGCCTCCAGGAGATCGAGTTTTCGATTTCCTCCGCGGCGCTGGATTTCAGCACCCGCGATCAGGAATTGACTCATATCTTCGACAACCAGGAGTTCCATTTCGGCCCTTCCAGCTATTTTGAAATGGAAGCTGGGGATGCCACCGCCGAGCTCCTGGGCAACTCCATTTCGGGTGATTTCCGCTTCGGTTTCGATCCCGCAGGGGGGCTGGTCACTCCTGAACTGGTTACTGCGGTCAACAATGCCAGCCTGACCCTTGGCACGGGGGGGCTGGTCAGTATAAGCAGTGGAAGTGGAGCCCTGATCCTGGATGAGGAGGGGGCCGCGGGCAGTTTTGTGGGAGATCTGGCTCTCTCCGTGCCCAACGTTTCGGCTGGGGGCAGCTTTGCCGGGGTTTTCAATACCGGGTCAGAGGCAGTTGAACGCAGCATCGAAACCGGCGGGGAGATGGTTACACTGGCAGTTCCCGGAGGTCCACATATCGGCATCAGCGGGGTCCGAGTCTCTCTCGTGGTGGGTGCCCAGACCTTTGCCGGTTCCTTCAATTTCCAGTCCCTGTCCTCTGGGGAGGTAGGGATCCGCGGGGTGGGCCTCAGTGCTACCATCAGCGACGGAGGCACGGATTACTTCGAGTTGAACGAGGCCAGTGGCGGGTTCTTCCTCTCCCAGGCTGGTGCCGCACTGGAAGTGGAGGGTGTCCTGCGAGTCCTCATTCCGGGCATTGATGCGGGAGGCAGGTTCAAACTGGAGTTCAATGATACCGGGGCAGAGGTCGGCGAAGTCTTCTCCATCGGGACGGAGACTCATACGATCTCGATTCGCGCCGGGCCCTTTCTGGGGATCAGTGCGAACAACACGAACCTTACAGTGGCGGGTCAAAGCCTTTTCGGGACTTTTGACTTCGAAACCGTCGGGGATGGTTTCACGCTGGAAGCCCGCGGGGCAGATCTTGAGTTTGGGCCCGCGATTGGAGACCCCTGGGTCACCATGTCTGATGCCAACGGGGATTTTGCGGTGGATCCTGCCGGGATTACCGGCGCGATGAGTGTTGGTTCCTATTCTCTGAAGATTCCCAACATTGAGTTCAGCGCAACCGGTGAACTTCGCCTCGATCTGAACTCCCGTATTGCCGGAATCACCCGCGAGGTGGATCTCGGTTCCGGCCCCGAAACGATCACCTTCCCGGCCGGACCTTATGTGCGTCTGAGTCTCCTCGATTCGGAGGTGGCTCTCACGGGCCTGAGCACTTCCGCGGGCAGTGTCAGTCTGACCGGAAACTTCTTCCTCGAAGAGCAGGAAGGCGTCACCCGCATTGCAATGGCGGAGGTCGAGGCCGGGGTGGATGTCGGTGGATCGGGTGCCCGGTTGATCGGCGGTGAAGGAGTCCTGGTTGTAAGGTCATCCGGGGTGGCAGGGGCGCTTCGGGGCACTTTGGAAGCTGATGTCCCGGTTCTCAGTGCGGGTGGAACCCTCGTGCTGCGCTTCAATAATACGGGTGGAGCGATCGATGAAACCTTCTCGCTCGGGGATGATGAAATCGTGCTTCAGTTCTCCGGGGAGGAGGGCAACGTGTTTGCCGTCAGCCTGGAAGGCGGATCCATCGCGGTGGGCGACTTTATCACGCTGGAAGGTAGCTTCACCTTCGACAATCGGAACGGACGGCAGGTGGCGGGGGCTGCCGGGGTGACCATCTTCGTGGGTGATGGGCCCTATACTCTTGAAGACGGATTGCGCAATCCGCTGGCCCAGGGATTCCTGGTCACCGACGCAACAGTTGGTCTGGTGAAGCTGGTTTCGGGACCGGAAACCTCCTACGCCCTCGAGGCCAGCGGGGTGGTGGAGGTGATCGGTCTCACGGATCTCAGCCTCGAGGGTATGGTCGATGTGCGGTTCAACTCCTTCCAGGAGACAGTGGAGGAGACTGTCACCGTCGCAGGTAGCGAGGTGAATGTGAACTTCGGTCCGGACGAAGCCGCCGGTATCAGCGGGTCGCCGTTTTTTGAACTGGGAGGAAGAGGTCTGGTCGTGGTGGCGGGATCCCAGATGCTGATGGCGAACCTGAGTGTCAGTCGTTACAGGATTGACCGGGCCGGCACTCCGGAAGATGACAGCGACGACGAAGAGACCTTCCGGTTCAGCCTCTCAAACGCGGTGGCGTCCTTTTCGAACGGAGCTGACCCCATCCTGACCCTGGAAGGATCGGGTGATCTCTTTCTCTTCGAAAATGGAGTCGCTGCCAATCTGTCCGGTTCACTGGCTGTAAACATTCCGGATGTGACTGCCACCGGGAGCTATTCCCTGCAGATCAATACCACCGGTGAAGAGTTCACCGAGAGCTTCATTGCCAATGGTATTCCACAGACCTTCGTCTCCCCGGCCGGACCTTACCTGCGTATTGCGGGCACGGGTGCCGGGGTTGCCATCTCCGGGCAATCCATCGCTGGTGACTTCGTCTTTGAAAAAGCGGCAAACGGCGAGGTGGTGGCGGTGGTTGCCGATGCTTCAGTCGTTCTGGGTGATGGCAGTGACGGGGTGGTCGGTCTCAACGAGGGCACAGGTTTCCTGCTCCTCACCTCCGAGGGTTTTGCAGCCAACGTGAGCGGTGTGGTGCAGGTTGAAGTGCCGGATGTGAGTGTGGAGGGAGAATTTGCGCTGGAGGTCAGTACGCGGACTACCGCCGTTAGCGAGGTCGTGGCCGTCGGCAAGGAGCAATTCCCAATCGATGCCCGGGCTGGACCTTTCTTCGGCATACAGGGAAGTAACGTCAGACTGGTCGTAGCAGGGCAGGAACTGAGCGGAGACTTCCTCTTTGAGCGGTCCGATACAGGGGCCGTGCAGGTGCAGGCGTCCGGAGTGGCGCTTCTGATGCAAAGCGGTGGACGGACCCTGGTGTCCGTGAGTGGGGGAAGGGGTGAGTTTGAGGTGGATGCCACGGGGTTGGCCGGAGGGGTGACAGCGGGATCGGTCGTGTTCGACCTTCCGGGGGCCTTTTTCACCACCAGCAGGGTCCGGGTGGAGGTCAATACCCGGCCGGAGGCGGTGAGCGAATCCTTTGATCTGGGCGGGGGACTGGAAACCCTCGACCTTCCGGCAGGAGTCTTCGCCCGGGTTGCGCTGCTGGAGGCGGAAGTGCAATTCGGGAATCTTTCGGTTTCGGGTGTTCCGGCACGTCTGGCGGGCAACTTCTTCCTTGAGCAATCGACGACCCAGGTGCGGATTGCGCTCACGGATGTCGAGGCTTCGGTGGCAGTGAACGGAGCGAGTGCCCGGTTCATCAACGGACAGGGCGCCCTTCTCGTGCTTGCCGACGGGGTGGCTGGTGCCCTGCAGGGTGACCTGCAGGCGGCGGTTTCCGGGCTGGAGGCTTCCACCACCCTCATCCTCGAGTTCAACAATACCGGGGCAGCAGTCAGCGAAGTCATCGAGCTGGGAGCGGATACGGTCGAGTTGAACTTCAGCCTTGCGCAGGGGCAGTATTTTGCGGTTTCGCTGGCGGACGTTTCACTGGACATCGGGGGGGTCCTGACGGTGGAGGGATCGTTGAGTTTCATTACGGTTGCTGACCGGCAGACAGCCGCGGGCGCTGATCTGCGTATTTTCATTGGTGACGGCCCGGCAGTCCTGGAAGACGGATCACTCAATCCGCTCGCCCGTGGAATCCTCCTGACCGAGGCCACAGTGGGCCTGATCAGGCAGGGATCGAATTATGCCGTGACAGCCACGGGTGTGGCACAGGTGATCGGGATCAATGACCTGACTCTGGGTGGGAACGTCACGGTCCGGGTCAACATGTTCGACCGGCCGGTTGATGAGACTCTCGCCATCGCGGGGGTGACTGATCCGGTGAGGGTCAACTTCAGCGCTGAAGAGGTCGCTGCTCCGGGTGCCGATCCCTTCTACCGGATCTTTGGCCAGGAGCTCGACCTGGAGGCTTTCGGGCAGTCACTTGTATCCAACCTCTTCCTGCGGCGTATCGAGATTGATAATGAGGAGGCCCTCTACTTCGGGCTCGCTGATGCACGGGCTGCCCTCGGTGCCAGTGGTGATGAATTTGTTGTTCTCGATGGTGCGGCGGGCGACTTTGTCGTTCTTGGTTCGGGACTGGTAGCCTCTGCCCATGGTACTCTTGCGATCGACATTCCCGAGGTCAGCGCCTCGGGGACCTTCAGTTTCCAGGTGAATACCACGGGGTTGCCGTTTGATGAAAACCTGGAAATCGATGGGGTGAGTCGCAGCCTCAGCCTGGAGGCCGGTCCCTATGTCCGCATCCGCGGAGAAGGCGGAGATGCCGGTAATGTTCCACTCCTCACTCTGGCTGGGCAGACAGTGAGTGGAAACTTCTCCCTGGAACAAACCTCGGATGGACGGGTCACCATTCAGACCACAGAGGCCCGTGCAGTTCTGGGTGGAGCCAGCGAGGCGGTGATCTTTGAGCAGGGAGAGAGCTCCGGAGCCATTCTTCTCAACTCCAGGGGAGCCGCTGCTTCGCTCGGGGGGTCGCTCACGATTTCTGATCCGCACGTCAATGCGACAGGCGCCTTTACGCTCGAAATCAATACGACGGATGCGGCAGTCAACGAGATCCTTGTTCTTGGGGATGTTACGCAGGAGCTCGACCTGCCTGCTGGTCCTTACGTCAAGGTGACCGGCACAGGGGTCTCGCTGGAGATCCTCGGGCAGGCAGTGGCCGGGAATTTCGGGTTTGAAGAGACTGCCGACGGGAGGGTGGTAGCCCAGGTGGACAATTTCACCGTCTCCCTCGGGGATGGGACCCGGACCCTGGTGGGTGTTGAGAATGGATCCGGCGCAATGGTCATCACGGAGGCCGGGACAGCCCTTGATGGAGGGGGGCAACTGTTCGTGAATGTGTCCGAGTTTTCGGCGGAGGGCGAATTCCGGGTCCGAATCAACACCACGGGAGAAACCGTCAGTGAGACCATCGATCTGATGGGGAGTTCCCGGACAATCAGCCTTCCGTCCGGGCCTTTTGTCAGGGTGGAGGGGACAGAAGTCTCGCTTCTTGTCTCAGGGCAGGAACTCGCCGGGAACTTTTCGTTCGAGCAGACCGACGATGGCAAGGTCAAGGTAGCGGTCGACAGCGTGGTGTTGCGCCTGGGTGACACCAATGATGATTTCGTGCGTTTTGAGAACGGGACGGGAGCCTTCCTCTTCCAGAATACAGGGGTGGCTGGTCAGCTTGATGGCGATATTGCCCTCGATATTCCGGGAGGAGTCCGCTCTTCGGGCAGTTTCAGGCTCCAGCTCAATACCACAGGTGCGGCCGTCAACGAGATCTTCGAACTGAATGGTTCTCCCCTTGCCCTGGAACTCCAGGCCGGTCCCTATCTGCGGGTGGCAGGGACCGAGGTGGGGCTGGAGTTTGCCGGACAAACTCTCGAAGGGAGCTTCTCCTTCGCGCAGTTGTCGGATGGAACAGTGCGCGTAAAGGCCTCCAATGTTGCTCTCAGTATTGCATCTTCCACCACGACCTTTGCTAATGTCACTGGTGGGGCAGGCGACTTCCTGATTGATGATGCCGGCATGCTGGGTGTCCTGAGTGTCCAGAACGCGGTGTTTGTGGTTCCGGCCGGAAGCCTGACCTTTGAGGAAGTGCGGATCGAACTCAACACCAGGCAGGTCGCGGTGAGCAGCGAGTTCGATCTGGGCGATGGTCCGGTAGCGGTGGAGTTCAGCGCGGGTCCGTATGTCAGGACCGCCGTCCTGGGCGCCAGGCTCACCCTTGACGATGTTCTGGTTGGCGACGTCGCAGCCGAACTTGCGGGAGATTTTTACTTCGACCAGAGCGGGGGAGTGATTCGACTGGCCATGACCAATGTGAGGTCCCGGGTGGAGGTGGATGGTGAAGGCGGAGAACTGGTTAATGGTATCGGTGCGCTGGTGATGACCTCAGACGGAGTTGCTGGCCTGGTGGAAGGCAGGTTGAGTGGAAGCATCGGAGAACTGGAGGCTGAGACGACAATTTACGTCCGGATCAACAATACCGGCGGACCTGTGAACGAGGTGGTCCGGTTCGGTGAGCGTGAAATCACGGTGATCTTCAGTGCGTCAGAAGGAAGGCTCTTCCAGGTGACGCTCGACGGGCTCTCGCTCAATGTCGCGGACGTGGTTTCCATCGAGGGTTCCTTTACCTTTGTCTCGAGCGGTGACCTGCAGGTTTCGGCGGGACAGGACGTGACGATCTTCATCGGCGATGGTCCGGCCAGCAACGCGGACGGGACGCGCAATGAGAACGCCCGTGGTCTGCGTATTAATGACGCCACGGTCGGGATAGTGAAGTCCACCAGTGAATCAGGCGAGGCGCTCTATGCAGTTGACGCGATCGGGACCCTGGAAGTCGTCGGCCTCTCGGGAGTCACCTTCACGGGCAGTGTGCGGGTCCGTATCAACATGCTGACCCAGTCCGTTGATGAGGTGGTTGTCTTTCCGAACTCCGATGAGAGCGTGAAGGTGAACTTTTCTTCAGCGGAGATTGCCAATGGAACCGATCCCTTCATTTCGATTGAAGGGAGAGGGGTCCTGATTGAGGTGCTGGGGCAGTCTCTTTCCGGTGATCTCGCCATTGGTCGCTACCGGTCGGATAGGAATAACAACACTCCGGATGATTCCACCGATGATGTGGAGGTGGTCCAAGTCTCGCTCTCGAATGTCAGGGCGGGTCTTGGGGATGGCAGCAACGAATTTGTCGTGCTGGCAGATGGAAGCGGTGATTTCCTTCTTCTCGACGATGGCGTGGCGGCCCGGGTGAGCGGGGTTCTTCGCTCTGAATTACCCGGCTTCAGCTTTAGTGGAAGCTTCGATCTTCTGGTCAACAGCTCCACCCAGGCCGTCGACGAAACGTACGAGGCATCCGGTGGGGAGCAGCGCACTTTGCAGGTTGATGGAGGGTCCTATGTCCGCATCTCCGGGACCGGTGACCCGGGCGTCCGGCTTATCGTGGGGGAACAGTCGCTGGGCGGGAATTTTGAAATCGAGAGCGCTGAGGGCACGGTGAATGTGACAGTTTCCAATGCCGCCCTGACGATCGGTTCCTATCTGGATGTTTCGGGAGCCGCCGGCGAGCTTGAGATCAACGAAGAGGGCATTGCGGGGGGTCTCAGCGTCAATACCTTTACCCTTGATATGCCGAGGCTAAGGCTGAATGCCCCGTCGATTCGGATTGAACTGAATACGCGGCTGGTAGAGGTCAGCCGCGCTTTCGACCTGGGCAACGGGCCGGAGCAACTCGTTCTCCCGGCAGGTCCTTATCTCCGTGCCGCGATCATGGGGGTAGCGGTGGATGTGGTCCGGGCGGATTCACAGGATGCACTGGGTTCGCTGAGGGGGGACTTTTTCCTTGAGCGGGTAGACGGGGTGACCCGTTTGGCGGCCACTGGTGTTGAGGCAACGGTCGATGTGAACGGCGACGCAGGAGCTCGGTTTGTCGAGGGATCGGGAGGTATGGTCGTTACCGCGAACGGAGTAGCGGGTAGCCTGAACGGGAAGCTGGAGGCTGCAGCCGGTGGACTCAGTGCGGGGGGTATCCTCATCCTCCGCTTCAACAATACCGGAGCGGCCGTGGAGGAGGAGATAGAAGTGGGGCTCGATCGCATCCGGGTTTCCTTTTCGTCCTCCGAGGGTGACCTGTTTTCGGTGTCCCTGATCGGAGCCAGTCTCAATATCGGGGATGTCGTGACTCTGGAGGGCAATCTTTCCTACCAGGATCAGAATGGGTACAGGGTTCTCGGGGGCACGGATTTCACCCTCTTCATCGGGGACGGACCGGCCCGGCTCTCGGAGGAAGAAATCAATCCCTTTGCCCGTGGTCTCCTCATCACCGGGGCGACGGTAGGGCTGGTTCGGCTTGGAGAACACGGGCCCATGGCCCTGGAGGCGATCGGAGAAGTCAACGTGGTTGGAGTCAGCGACCTGACCCTTGAGGGAAGAATCCGTGTGCGGATCAACACCTTTGGCCAAGCGGTCAGCGAGACGATCGGGATTGCCGGGAGTGACCAGTCGGTGACTGTGAACTTTGGCGAATCCCAGATCGCATCCGGAGATGATTCCTTCTATGAAATAGATGCTCGCGACGTCGGCATATCGGTTGCGGGACAGTCTCTTCGCGGAGACCTCTCGGTCGGCAAGTTCCTCGTGGATCGCGCCGGAACAGCTGATGCCGGGGATGATTACGAAGTCCTGCGCCTGAGTCTGCGCAATGTCTCAGCGGCCTTTGGGGATGGCACCGTGGATCTCCTTTCTCTCGGTAGCGGCAGCGGCGATTTTCTGTTCCTTCCTGAAGGCCTGGCGGCTTCAGTAGAGGGTGAGGTATCATTCGGAGTGCCCCAGGTAAGCGTGAGTGGAAATTTTGCGATGCAGATTAACCGCACCGGATTGGCGGTGGATGAGTCGTTCACAGTGGATGGTAATGCGGTCAGCCTGGAGCTTCCGGCAGGTCCCTACACCCGTATCGCCAGTGTTGCCGATGACTCTGATAGCCCGACTGCGCAACTTGTTGTGGCTGGTCAGGCTCTCACCGGAGCGTTTGACCTCCAGCAGCGTTCCGATGGCAGTGTCCAGGTGATTGTTGCTGATGCTACTCTCTCGTCCGGAAGCGGTGTGCAGTCCTTTGTGGAGTTAAATGGCGGATCAGGGACCTTCTACCTTGATGATTCGGGTCTGGTGGGAGCTCTCAGGGTTGAGACCTTTGCCCTCAGGATCCCAGGCCTGCACTTCACGACCAACGAGTTGAGCGTCCAGGTCAACACGCGTCCGGTGGAGGTGAGTGACGAGTTCCTGCTCGGTTCCTACGGGGTGGAACGGCTCACCCTTCCGGCTGGTCCCTATTTTCGCGTTGTGGTTCTGGGAGCTTCCGTAGGACTGGACGACCTGAGTGTCGGCAGCGCTGCAGCTCAACTTTCCGGGGACTTCTTCCTCGAACAGAGTGGTGAGGCAAGCCGGCTCGTCATGAGCAACGTGGCAGCTTCGGTTGATATCGGGGGAGATGGGGCCCGGCTCGTCAACGGTAGTGGTGGACTGGTTCTCACCGAAACGGGGGTGGCCGGGGTGATAAGCGGAGAGCTCGACGTCCAGCTTGGATCGCTGGCAGCCGGAGGGACTCTGATCCTGCGCATCAACAATACCGGGAGAGCAGTGAAGGAGATCCTGCAACTCGGCAGCGACGTGACCGAGGTCACTTTCAGTGCGGATGAGGGTAAATTCTTTGCGGTTTCACTGACTGGTGCCAGCCTGAACATCGCCGATATCGTCTGGGTGGAAGGGTCGTTCAGTTTTGTTGACAGTGGTCCGCGGCAGATAGCGGCCGGTTCCGGGTTGCTCCTGTTCGTAGGCGAGGGGGAACCCACCCTCGCGGACGGCACAATCAATCCAGATGCACGGGGAGTCCTGATCAATGACGCGACTGTAGGCCTTGTCCAGATGGAGCAGGGGGACGATATGTTCTACGCGCTCAATGCGGTGGGGACGATCGAGGTCGTCGGCATCAATGACCTCACTGTAACCGGCAAGATTTCGGTTCGCATCAATACGTTCACCACCGGAATAAACGAAACGATCACCATTGCAGGTTCGGACGACCAGGTGGAGGTGGTATTCGATTCGAACGGGGAAGTCGCGGTGAATGACGAGCCATTCTCCCGGTTGGAAGCACTTGGAATCGTCATGGAGGTGGCCGGGCAGCGAATCGCGGGCAATCTTGCACTGGGTCGGTTCCGGAGCGATCGCAACAATACACCTGGAGATACGAGTGACGACGAGAGCGTCCTGCGCCTCAGCCTGGATAATGCAACTGCTGCATTTGGTGATGGTAGCAGCGATCTGCTTTCATTCAGTGGAGGAGAGGGTGATGTTCTCGTGTTCAGCGACGGAATCGGCGCCTCTCTTGGGGGTAATATCCAGGTCACCGTGCCGGCTGTGACTCTGAACGGGGATTTCGCCTTCCAGGTCAGCACCACCGGACGAGCCATTAATGAGACCTTCGAAGTCTTTGGCGCCACCCGGATGGTGGAAATCCGGGCTGGACCATACGTTCAGGTTTCCTCGGTCTCCAACACCAGTCTCACCATCGCGGGACAAACCCTGACTGGTGTTTTTGAGTTCATCCGGACGGACGGAGCGGTCCGGGTTAACGCCAGCAATCTTGAGCTCATCCTCCGGACTGACCAGGCAGTCTTCGGTCAGATCCAGAATGGATCTGGCACCTTTGAACTCGACGCTACCGGTCTTGCAGGCGCCTTCGAGGTGAGTTCCTTCAGCCTCAGCGTCCCGAATGTGGAGATCGTCACCGAGACGATTCGGGTTGAGCTCAACACCCGTTCCGCGGCAGTTGTCGGTGACTTCAACCTTGGGAGCGGTCCTGAGAATATCACCCTGGCCGCTGGGCCGTATCTGCGCCTCGCAATCCTCAACTCCAGCCTGACCCTGGACGACGTCGGCGCTGCCGAATTGAGAGGGAGCTTTTTCCTGGAACAAACGGGAGGAACAACCCGCATGGCCATGAGCGAGGTGACCGTGGCGGTGGATATTGATGGCCAGGAGGCCAGCATGAAGAATGGTACAGGCGCGCTCATCATGACCCCCCGGGGTGTGGCGGGGACGCTCTCGGGCGACCTCGGGGTGTCGGCCGGCGGGTTGGAGGCGGGAGGAACCCTTATCATCCGGATCAATAATACCGGTGATGTGGTGGATGAATCGATCGAACTTGACGGTTCAATCATCAGGATCTCCTTCGGTGCCGACGAGGGCCACCTCTTCGCAGTTTCCCTCGCCAATGCATCCATCAACATCGGAAACATCCTGACGCTGGAGGGTTCACTCACTTTCGTCGACCGTGGCAACGGCCTTGAAGTAGCAGCCGGGGTGGGACTCACCGTCTTTATCGGTGAGGGTCCGGCCACCCTGGCCGACGGGAGCACCAACCCGCTGGCCAAGGGTCTCCTGTTGACGGATGCCAGTGTTGGCCTGGTGAGGATTACCAACGGAACTCTTACCCAGTATGCGATTGATGCTCAGGGAAGCGTCTCGGTCATCGGGATAGATGGGGTGACTCTGAGTGGAACGATTCGGACCCGAGTCAACACCACCGGCCAGGCCATGGAGGAGACAATCACTATTGCGGGAACCTCCCAGACCAGGACCGTTGTGTTCGGCAGCGCGGAAGTGGCCGGAGCCGACGGTTCGCCCTACGCTCTGATCAGTGGTCTGGGAATGCAGATAGAGGCTCTCGGGCAGACCTTTGCTGCCGATCTTGTGGTGGAGCGCCGTTTCCGAGACATCAATGGGACGCCTTTTGATACCAGCGACGATCGCCGCGAATTGATTCTCCATGCCACGAGTGTCAGTTTCAGTTTTGGGGACGGAACCACTGAATTTGTCACCCTGACAGAAGGTTTTGGAAACCTGGTCCTGTCCGACGAGGGTCTTCTTGGTGCTGTGGGAGGTTCGGTGAGCAGCAACATTCCGGGACTTGCCTTCAGCGGGACCCTGGCACTGGTCTTCAACACGACTGGGGTGTCCTCTGATGAGTCCTTCGTTGTAGCGGTGAATGAAGACGGAAGCCCCGGCACGACGTTGGAGGGCATTGAGGCAGGAACCTTCGTAAGAGTGGCTGGTCGTGGAGTGGATCTGGAGATAGCGGGACAGACCCTTAAGGGTAATGTCTTCTTTGCGAACGAAACCATGGATGACGGAGGAACCGTAACGCGTCTGGGTCTGCAGAACGTCTCCGCTTCGCTTGGCGATGGAACTACTGATTTTGTTTCCCTCACCGGGGGTAGCGGAACGTTGATCGTGACTTCCGAGGGAGTGGCGGGTCAGCTTGAGGCCAGTGTTTCCTTGAGTGCAGGACTCGACTTCGGGGTAACCGCGGACCGGTTTATCGTCGAGGTCAACACTACAGGGCAGGCGGTAAGCGAGACCTTTGAGGTCTCTGGAGAGACCTTCAATCTGGATCTGGAAGCCGGTCCCTATTTCCGGGTCACTGCCTTGGAGGCTATTCTTACGATAGCGGGCCAGTCCTTGAGTGCGAACGTCTCTTTTGAGCAGGTCACGGTGGGCGAATCGACCGAGACCCGGGTCTTTGTCACTCAGGCCGAACTAGGGTTCCAAGGAGTTGAGCTCAGAGCCGGTTCCGGAGTTCTCCTGCTGAGATCCTTCACCGACGTGGAGACTGGAGAGAAGCGTCAAGGGTTGGCAGGAAGCATCGACGGGCAGATCGAGGTGGCTATTGAAGGGGTCGCCTTCGAGGGAGAGCTTACCCTCGAAATCAACCAGACCCCGGAAGCGATCACCGAGGTTTTCACCTTTGCTGGCGAAACGATCAGCCTCTCACTTGATGCCGGTTCCTACATCAAGTTCGCAGGCGAAGGCCTTTCCCTGACCGTCTTCGACCAGACGATTACCGGGGACTTCTCCTTCATTCGGTTCCCTGACTTTACCGCCCTGACCCTGAGTGGGGCTAACCTCAGTCTTCTGGGAGGGCTCTTCGATATCTCCATCGACACCGGATTGATCATGATCTTCCCCGAAGGGATCTTTTCCGACTTCACGATCGGGGACCTTGATATTGGAATTCCGGGAATCTCTATCCCGGACCTTGGCCTCGATGGATTAAACCTCAATCTCAGCAATATCGATCTCGGTGAATTCCCCGATTTCGTTTTCCCGGATCTCTCTCTCCCGGGGCTGTCGCTTCCCGGTATTTCTCTTCCGTCTCTTCCGGATTTGAGTCTGCCCGATGTCGACCTGTTCAGCGGTTTAAAGTTCAAGGGGCCGTCTTTGGATCTATATATTGGCGGTCTGCTCTTCAGCGGCTCCTTTGAATTCGAGCAATTCAGGACGGATCTCGGAGAGTTGGTTATCCGGATCCTGATCGAGGATCTGGACTTTGGCATCGGTGACATCGTGGATATCCAGGGGGCCTCGGCCAACCTGCTCATCCTTCCCAGTGGAGTTGCGGGTCAGATCAGCTTCGGAGGCAACCCGTTTAACCTCCCAGATGTCTCTCTGTCCGTCACGGAAGTGTCTGTTGATATCAATACCCTGCCGTTTGCGGTGACCGAGGAATTGACAGGAGGGGTCCCCGATATCCCTGCGTTCTCCCTGCCTCAAGGTCCTTACGTGAGGGTGGAGGCGGTGGACGCGGACCTGACCCTTGGCGGGCTCACCCTCACCGATGGTAGTGGCATTTCGTTGACGGGGAATTTCTTCGTGGAACTGAGCGACGTCACCCGGCCGGACGGTTCAGTGGAGACCCTCACCCTGATGGGAGCGACCAATGTTGGCGCTACCGTTGAGCTTGCCGGTGCCACGGCCCAGTTCGCGGATGGCAGCGGGGCGTTTGTGGTGAAGGACGGTGGAATCGCGGGATTCCTTAACGGCCGGGTTCTCGGAGCGCTGGGACCGGTGGAGGCCGGTGGCAACATTGCGCTCAGGATCAATAACACGGGGATGGAGCTGGAGGAGACGATCGACTTCGGAGGCCGGGATCTCAGTGTCGCCTTCGGATCCGGGGAAGGCATGCTTTTCGATGTCTCGGTTTCGGATCTCACACTGAATATCGGGGATTTCGTCAGCATTGCGGGCAACGTCTCCTTCTCGTCCGGAACCTCCGACTGGAACGGGACGGGGCGCACGGCCAGCACCTTTGCGGGGGAGGATCTCGAACTCTTCATGGGTGAGGGGCCGCTCCGGCTAGCCGATGGGCAATTCAACCCGCTGGCCCGGGGAGCGCTTCTCACAGGGGCCTCCGTCGGTCTGATCAAGCTCACCGATGATTCGAATGCCGAGACGTTCGCTCTCCATGCGACCGGGACGGTTTCCATTCTCGGGGTGAACGGTGTGACAATCGCAGGTGACGCCACCATCCTGGTCAATACCACCGGCCTGGATATCGAGGAAACCATTACCATTGCGGGGAGCACGAATGCCGGGATCGTGGTTCAGTTTGAAGATGGGGCCGAGGTCAGGGATTTCACCGCCACCGGCGCGACTCTTTCGGTCGCCGACCAGACCCTCTCCGGCAACTTCAGCTTCAGCCAGGTCATGAGCGGACAGGAATCCCCGGTGCCCACACTCAAGGTTTCAGCCAGCGGGGTCAGTCTCTCTCTTGGTGCTCCCGGCACGGGGGTTTCCGTTGACAGTGGTGCCGGGGCACTCGTGGTTACCAATGGGGGGATTGCGGGGACCATCGCAGGAAACGTGAATCTGGATATACCGGAGGTGGAATTTGAAGGGGAATTCGCGCTTTCGATCAACACCACGCCGGACGCGGTCAGTGAGACCTTTGGAGAGGGATTGGACACAATTGCTCTCGATCTTCCGGCCGGTCCCTTCCTGCGCGTCGAGGCCACGACCGTCCGCCTGACGGTCCTCGATCAGATCCTGGAGGGAAATTTCGGGATTGAGACAACGGTTGACGAGGAGAGTGGAGACAGTTTCACCGTGATCGTGGCGGACGGAGTCCGCTTCGACTTCCAGCCTGGTGGGGAATCGAATGTCTCGATTGACAACGCCTTTGGCGCGTTTGTCGTGACGAGTGCCGGTATTGCGGGAGTATTGAATGGATCGGTGAATGTTTCTCTTGGAAATAACTTCGGCGTCACAGGCGACTTCGGGCTGGTCATCAATAATACCAATTCAGCGGTCAGCCAGGCCTTTACCCTTGCGGGACGATCTTACGCGCTTGATATGCAGGCGGGCCCCTACTTCCGTCTTGAGGGCAGTAATGTGGTCGTTGATGTCCTCGGCCAGCGGCTTACGGGAAACCTGGCCTTTGAGCGGGTGACCTCACTCGGAGGGGACGGACTGCCGGGGGGAAGCGGAGATGCGGCTGACACCGAGGTGGTCCGCATCGTCTTCTCCGGGGTCAAACTGGACCTTGCGGACGGATTGTTGACGCTCGGTGATGGAAGCGGAGCCTTCCTCATAACCGGGAATGGGATTGCGGGTATTCTCAGCGGCACAGTCTCGCTGGGAGTGAGTGGGGCTTCAGTGAGCGGGGCGTTGCAGGTGGAGATCAACACCACCGGCAGCGCTGTGAATGAAACGATCAGCCTGGGGAATACGGCGAGCGACCTTGTGCTGGAGGCCGGAGAGAATCTCGAAGGGTATTTCCGGGTCACGGGTGAAGAGGTGAGTCTCGACCTTGCAGGCCTTGGCATGCAGGCGGACTTCATTATCTCCAGTGCGACCGCCCCGGACGGCGGAGCCGCCCTTGAAGTCCAGGCCTCAAACCTCTCCTTCGGGCTGGGAGGATCGGCAGACAGTCCGATTGTTGGAGTGAACGTGGCACAGGCCGAATTCCTGTTCCTCTCAACGGGAGTGGCAGCCACGGTTGCCGGAATCAGTCCTGCTCTCAACGTGTCAGGAGTGACTCTCGATGGCACCGTAGATCTCGAACTCAACACCACCGGAAGTTCTCTTTACGGCGTTGATCCGAATACGGTGCGCCTCACCGGGAGCAGTCTTGTCTTCTCGGTCCTCGGGCAGACTCTCTCGGGGAATTTCACCTTCGAGCAGGTCACCGACACAGGAGGAGAATCGCAGGTCAAGGTCGCAGTCACCGGGTTGAACGTCACCCTTGGTGGAGTCAATGCAGGGCTCGCGCTCAGTAACGGCAGTGGCCTTCTGCTTCTCACCAGTGCAGGCATGGCCGCCAGTCTTTCCTCAACGGTGCAGGTGCTTGGCGGGGAGGATTTGAAAATTGAGGGAGACCTTGCCCTCGAAATCAACACCACTGGATTTGCCATCAACGAGATGTTCACGGTGGGACTTGGCGCCGAGACTCTCGTTCTGCCTGCCGGACCCTACCTCAGACTTTCCGGAACCGGAATCGTCGTGGCGGTGGCCGGCTACCGCCTCAGCGGTAATTTTGTCTTTGAGCAGGTGACTCTCGATCACGAGACCGGCGACACTTCCGCCATCCGCATCGCTGCCACCGGGGTGACGGTCTCTTTCGGGGATGGACAACAGGATTTCCTTACCATCAGCAATGGGACCGGGTTTTTCCTTATGATCAATTCGTCTGACGCCTCAGAGGCGGGTATGGCAGGGACACTTCGTGGTGATGTGGCCTTCAGTCTGCCTGAGGTCAGTATCAGCGGAACTGTTGGACTGGAAATCAATCGCACCGGACGGAAGGTGGAAGAGACCTTCAAGGTCGACAATATCGACCAGACCCTGACGTTGGAGGAAGGAAACTACGTTCGGCTCGCGGGAACGAATGTGAGCGTCGAGCTTGCTGGTCAAACCCTGCGCGGAGATTTTCAGTTCTCCCAGGGTTTGTGGGATAATGGCACACCGGACGATTCCTCCGACGACCTTTCGGTCACGGAAATGACCTTCTCGAAGGTAGAAGTGGGCTTCGGGGATGGAACCACCGATTTCGCCACTGTCACCCAGGGAGAGGGAACCCTCTATGTGGATCGTAATGGGGTCAGGGGGACATTTTCCGGCAACATGGCCCTGGCTGTGCCCAAGGTCACCCTCGGGGCCTCGGCGACCGTAACGGTGGATACAAGTATCGATCGCTTCCAGGTGGAAGCTGTTGGGATCACTGATGCAGATACGGGAGAAACAACCAACATCACTCTTAACGTCCTCGATCAGGTCGTGCGAGCCGACACGCTCAGTCTTGAGCGGCAGACGTTGCCTTCGGGTGAGTCGATCGTGAATCTCTCAATTACAGGGCTTTCGCTCTCACTTAATGGAGGGGGTCACAGCCTGCTTACGGTGGGTGCAGATACCGCCAGGGTGGTTGTCAATGCCGATGGACTGGGCTTGAGGATTCATGGAGCCTCACTTTCCAGCGACCTTCCTGGAGGTCTCAGCCTTTCTGCCGGGGGTGGGGATGCCAACGTCCTGCTGAACACCACCTCGGCCGAATTTGACCTCGGGGATGGCAGCGCCGCTCTTCAGGCAGGACCCTACGTGAAGATTGAGGTTCCCACCGCGGCGCTGGAGGTGGCGGGGGTTGGGATTTCCGGCGGCATGGTCTTTGACCAGGAGACCGACGAACTGGGTGGAACCATAACGCGACTGGCAGTGGACAACGCCCAGCTTGTTGTAAATGAGGAGGCAATCGCGGAAGCCGACGGAGCACTGGTAATCCTTGATGATGGCCTGGCCGGGATTCTGAATGGGCGGGTGGCTACCCCCAGCACCGATGGAGGGTTCAGTGCAGAGGCCACCATCGGGGTGCGGATGAATACCACAGGACGGGAGGTCAACCAGTCCATCACCCTTGGAACACGGACTTTCGTGATTGATCTGGATCCGATCCCGGGCGAATTGGAAGTGTTCGGATCGGCGCTGGTGAACATCGGAGATTTCGTCACGGTCGAACTCACGGAGGGAACCATCTCAGGTGGAGCGGGGTGGGTCTTTGCAGGAGTGGGACCCGCTCACCTCGAAGAACCGGATGACAACGGAGGGAAGGTCATCAATCCGTCTGCACGGGGCATTCTTCTGGGTGACGCCCGCCTGGTGCGCTCGGCGGACGGGAGCCTTTTCGTGGCAGAAGGCACGGTGCAGACCCTCGGACTGGAGGGATTTGACCTGTCCGGCACCGCCCGGGTAGTCTTTGCCGAGACCTCTGGCACAGCCCGGAGTCTCGAGCTTCCTGCATCCGGAGCACAACCGGTCGCGACTGTTTCCATTCCGGACGAGGCGGGAACCTACATCACGGTTGATGGGCTCAATCTGGAAATTGCAGGCCAGATCCTGTCAGGGGACTTCACCTTCACCTATCTGGCAGACCGGATTGATGTCGGGGTTGAGAATCTGAGGTTGAGTATTGGTGATGGCACGACGGACTTCCTCACTCTCTGGAGCCCGGCCTCGAGCTTTACCTATGCGGATGCAGGTTTTGCCGCTGCCATCGAAGGTGAGGTTACGTTCAACCTGCCCTCCGAAGATTTCAGTTTTGGGGAGGGCGCGGGCAGCGCGCAATTGCTGATCAATACCACGCCGGTGGCCCAGACCCTCTCCCTGGGGGGAGATTCACTCACCTTGCCGGATGGGCCCTACGTGAAAATCCTGGCTCACCTGGATGGGGTGACCATCCTTGGCAATTCCCTTTCCGGGAATTTCAGCTTCGAGCAGGCGTGGGCGGAGAGCGCGGATCTTTCAGATGATGTGAGCGAAACGCTTTCGGATAATGATGAGAGCTCTTCTTCCGAGTTCGTGAAGATCGGACTGCTGGGAGTGAACCTGTTTGTCGGTGACCGGGGAGGAGCTGGCAGCGAGGATGACGCGGGGCTCTCCCTGACCGGGGGAAGTGGCGCTCTGGTGCTCACCTCGGATGGCCTTGCTGGTGACATCGGCGGAACGGTTGGTTTGTCCGTGCCTGGGGCCGAAGTTGGTTTCACGGGCGATCTCCGGGTGCGCATCAATACAACTGGGGCCGCGGTAGAGGAGAGTATTGAGATCGGCGGAGAGACTCTCAATCTCAACGTGCCGGGTGGCCCACAGAAGGCCGACGAGCAGGGCAATCTCCTCTATATTGATATCGACTCTCAAGATGACAGCGAGACCGAGACAACGAATGCCTTTCAGGTAGATCCCGATGATCCCGATAACCTGCAAGTTGCCCTGCGTCCTGCCCTGGATTCCTACTTCCAGTTCGCTGCAACGGACATGCGGCTGGATCTCTTTGGACAGATGATCTCGGGCAACTTCACCTTCGAGCAGTCCGACGGGGGAGTTGTGATTGCAGCCAGTGAAATCTTCGTTGGCCTGGGTGACGGTCAGCGTGATTTCGTCTCCATCAGCGAAGGGAGCGGGGCTTTCCGGATTACCTCTGCCGGTATCGCAGGCGCAGTGAGCGGAGTAGTGGGAGTGAGTGTGACCGGTGTCACGATCGAAGGTCAACTTGATCTGCTGGTAAACAGTACTACGACTGAAGTGAGTGAAACGATCGAAGTCCCCGGGGCGGCGAACGTGGAACTGAAGGTCGCGGCAGGGGCGCAGGATTCACCCTATTTCCGATTCAAGGGAACCGACCTGACTGTGAATCTGGCAGGTCAGGTTCTCACCGGCACCTTCTCCTTCGAGCAGGAGACCCGGGTGGACGGTGAGCGCTACGTTTCACTCGTGGTTGAGGAGGCCGCCCTCTCTCTGGGCTCCGGCTTTACTTCCATTCCCAGCATCAATGGCGCCTTCCTGATCTCCAGCGCCGGAGTGGCTGGAACCCTCTCCCTGGGAGGGAGCCTGGAGCTGGGACCGGTAGAGATCTCGGCAACCCGGATCGGATTGAATGTCAATACCGGTTCTGAGCCGGTCATTCTGGAGGATGGAGCATCCACCCGAATCCCGGAGGGGCCCTACTTCCAGATCGAGGCCATCGATGGGAGTATCACGGTGGGCGAGGTGAATCTCGAGGCCGACATCTACGTGCAGAAGGTAAGCACGGCAGGGGGTGGTGATCGCCTCACCCTGGTGATTAATGATCTTAACGCCACGATTGGCGGTCTGCAGGTGACGGAAGGACAGGGCGTGCTCCTGGTCCTGCCGGACAGTGAAGTGGATGGAGAAGTGCAATCTGGAAGTGGTGGCGTGGTGGGGTCGCTGGCTGCCACGGTGAATCTGGGAGGAGTGATCGATGGCGTGGATCTCACGGGAACGATCCAGCTTCAGATCAACGACACGAGGCAGCGCATCAACGAGACGATCCAGGTTGGAGAGGAATCCGTGACGATCGACCTGCAGGCCGGACCCTTTGTGCGTGTTGCGGTCACTGATGGGTCACTGACCATCGCAGGTCAGACCCTGAGTGGAAACTTCGCTTTTGAGAACCTCACAACCCCCGGACCAGACGAGAATTTCTCCATTACGACGGATAATGGGAACGTCCTCGGCATGGCTGCGACCAACGTTTCCCTGACACTGGGAGACGGGACCACGGATTACGTGCTGCTGACAGCCGGTTCGGGCTCCCTCGTGATTGAGGAATTCGAGGATGATGGCGTGACCAGGAAGGGGCTTGCGGGCCGGATCTCCGGAACAGTAGGGATCCAGAATCTCGATTCGGTGAGCTTCAGCGGGAGCCTGAGTCTCGAAATCAACAACACCGGAGCGGCGGTCGACCGGCAATTCGAAGTGGGAGGGGTTCAGGAAACCCTCAGTCTTGAGGCTGGCGACTACGTCCGCTTCGCGGCAACGGACGCCTCTCTCGAAATCGCGGGACAGTCCCTCGCCGGAAACTTCTTCTTTGAGCGATCAGAAACGGTATCCACCGGCGGAGAAGCCTCGGCCACCATTCTCCGCATCGGGGCGTCCAATGTCGGGTTCTTCCTCGGCGACGACAAGGGAACCCTCGCCGAGTCCGACGATGCCGGGGTGCGTCTGGTTAATGGCACGGCCGCCTTCCTTGTGACCCCTGGAGGTGTGGCGGGCCAGCTGGATGGAACCGTCTCGCTTCGAATCCCCGGTATTCTGGATACGAGTGCCGAGGATACGAGTGCCGAGGTGTCGGTAATGGTGAACAATACCTCGGAGGCCGTCAGCGTTTCCTTCCCCATTCCCGATGAAAATGGTGGTTACCGGAACCTTTCCCTTGACCTGGGAGCCGGACCGTTCTTCCGCGTCGAAGTGGAGAATTTCTCATTGGATCTCTTCGGCCAGGTGCTTGCCGGTGACTTTTCCTTCGAGGAGGTGACGGGCGTCGGTGCGGACGGACAGCTCAATACCACCGACGACGAGAGAGTCATCAAGATCGGAGTGACCGATCTCAAGCTGTTCCTCGGGGATGACGGAGAGACAGGCGATCCCGGCGATGATCTTGGTCTCCGGATCACCGATGGCACCGCCAAGCTTTTTGTCTTCCCCATCGTGGTAGCGGATGAAGAGCAAACCGGACTCGCCGGAGAGTTCAGCGCGGGGGCGACCGTTTACTTTGAACCCGGGCACGGTGTTGCGGTGTCGGAGGTCAGCGTTTCGATCAACACGACCACCCAGGCGATTGAAGAGACTTTTGAGACAGGTGGGGTCAGCGAACAGCTGGTGCTGCCGGCCGGACCGTATATCAAGGTCGAAATCGCCGGGTTGAACATAGAGCTCCTGGGCCAGCAGATTCGCGCCGACTTCTCCTTTGAGCGCATTTCAAACCTTGGGGCAGACGGAGTTGCAGGCGGGAACGGGAACAACGCCGACACCTCACAGACCCGGATCATGGTGGACGATCTTTACCTGTCGCTTTCCGCCGGTGGGCGTGAGTTCGTTCGGGCCAGCAGTCCATCGGGCAGTCCGAGCACTCTTGAAATCATTACCGGTCCGAATCCTGAGGATTCGGGTATGGTGGGGCTCATCAGCGCCACGGTGGTCATGGATGTGCCCGGGGTGACTGCGGGAGGAACATTCGAGGTCGGATTCAATACCCGTGATGAGGCGTATGACCTTGATCATGATGGCGAATCACCGACCCCAGCAGTGACTCTCAATCCTGGAATCACGGTCACGGGCACCGGGGTTTTCCTGACCATTGCAGGACAGACCCTTACGGGCAACTTCACCTTCCAGAAGGACACCAGCATCCCGAGTGCGCCTGTCGTCGCAGTGGCGGTGTCTGACGTCAGTCTCGAACTGGGCGATGGCAGTTCAACCTTCGTGAGTGCCACGATTGAGAGGGGAGCCATCCTGATCACCAACGAGGGAGTGGCTGCTGATCTCACGGCCGGGTTGACCCTTGCGCCGGAACTGTCCGAGGACTTCCATTTTGATGGGGAGGTAAGGGTCCAGATCAATACCACCTCCAGCAGGGTTGCCAGGCAGTTCACCATTCCGCTGACAGGAGATATCAATCTGGACGTTGGGGCCGGGCCCTACCTCCGGGTGCAGGCCGGGGAACCAGGAAGCCCGGTCGAGATCGCGGTGTTTGGACAAACCCTGAGAACCGTTTTCTTCTTTGAGCAGATCGAAACCTCGGCGGGTTCCAAACTCATCCGGGTGGGCTTGACGGAGACATCCCTTTTCCTGGGCGACCCGGGGGATGATGGCACCGAGGATGACCTCGGTGTTACCCTCGGAAATGGAAGCGGACTGCTCCTGATCACCCCCCAGGGAGTGGCCGGGACATTCAGCGGGAGTGCGGAATTGACGTCCGCTCTCACCGACACTCTGGGAATCGCTCTGGGCTCGGATCTCAGCCTCGAGGTCAACACCATCGGGGTGGCGGTGAACGAGACCTTCACCTTTATCAGTGAGGATGGCACGACCGACTCCGCCATCCTTGACCTTGTGGCGGGGCCCTACTTCCGGGCCCAGGCCAATGCCGCACTCACGATTGAGTCGGTAACGCTGTCCGGCAACTTTGCCTTTGAGAGCTCGCAGCGAGTGGTGACACCCGGTTCGCCGGCAGTAGAAGCCCTCTCCATCGCAGCGCAAGGGGTGACGGTCTCAGGCACGGGTCTTGACGATGTAGACGACATGCGGGGAACGGGTGCGCTTCTTGTCCTTTCGGACGGGATCGCAGGCAAGATTATGGGAACCCTCGGTGATGTTAGTGCGGGCGTGGGCATCAATACGACCGGGGTGGCGATTGAGACCACAGTTGAGGTTGGGGACGAGACCATCATGCTCTCGCTGGCAGCGACCCCGAGGTTCAAGGCC
>PBIX01000071.1 GCA_002720975.1 Planctomycetota bacterium
CCCGAGCTTCAAGCGGGACTGCTGGCAGGACATCCAGCTGGCCATGGGAGTCCTGCAGCAGGGGGAATGAGCCCCTGGGACCCTCCACGGCGGTAGAGGGCACCCATATATATAGTGTCAGGAGATCGCCCACCTGGGCCCCTCTGCCGGGGTTACTCCAGGAGCGCCCGGTGGTAGGCCCCACCCTGAAGGGCCCCCAGGCCCTCCTTGTGTGATGGGCGGATCGCCTTCGGCACCGCCCCCCGCAACGGCCCACCATTGACCCCCCCCGTACCCAGGGGTAGGCTACCCGCTCTTTCAATAGCTCCACACGGCACCTGAGGCCAGTTCGAACCCGTTCTGACCCCCGTGCTGAAGGTGGAGGTCCTCAACTGTTCCGAATGCAACGCTGCCCCATTCGGGTCGGTTTCCCCTGCGGGATGCCCGGCCCGGGTGATCTTGTATGGGTAGTGAGACGTCGGAATCGGACCTCCTCCGAACCGAGCAACATCTCCTCTCTCCGCTTCTCCCCCCACTCGGACCACCAGCCAACGTTCCATGGCATCTTCATCCCTGCGGTTGACCCTGCACCCGCTGCTTCTTGCAGCCCTCGTGTCTTGCCAGACCACCTCGCCGACCTCGCTCCCCAATGAGCAGGGCCCGACCGTAGCGAGCACGGCAAGTTCTGCCTCCCACGATGCCCAGCCCACGCAGGGTGCCAAGGCAAGTACAAGCCAGGGCGAGTCCATCGCTTGGGCCACCCGACCTGCGAGTGACCCCAAGGTCATGCCCACGGCGGCCGTGACCGGTGGCCAGGACGACGACCTGCAAGATGCAGCGGAGTTGATCAAGGCTCGTCGCGAACGTCAGGCCTACCTCTCCAATCAGTATGTGGAACGGGGCCTGTCCGAACTGGATCGTGCCGACCTGCAAGCAGCCTTGGAGAGCTTCTCCGCTGCCGTGGAGGTCTCACCCTCTTCCCAGGCAGCCCGGGACGGTCTACGCCGCGTCCGCGCGCTCATGGGAGACAGCTACGCCGATGCAGGCGAGGCTTTTGAAGACGAGAGTCAACGCGTCATGGTCAAGCGCGCCCAGGCCCTCATGGAAGTGGAAGAGCACGTGAATGCCGGCGACCTCGCCCTTCGCGAAGCACGCTACGACGACGCCGTCCAGGCCTACCGCCAGGCGGAAATGGTGCTCATGGCCAGCCCCCTGATCTCCTCAAATAACCTGAACCTGGATCTGGTGCGCGGCAAGGGCCGCGAAGCCGTCAACCTGCGCACAGAGGCCGAGAACGCCGCTGATGCCGCCCAACGAGCCGCGGCACAGGCGTCCAAGGACCGCGCCGAAGCCGCCGAGAGCCAGCGCCGCGAGAACCGCCTGAGCGAGTTCTACGAGCTGGCCAACAAGTCCTTCGTGGCCGATCGCTTCGCCGAGGCTGAGAGTTGGTGCCGCCAGATCCTCCTGGAAGATCCGGGTAACGAGGGTGCCATCTCCCTGCAGCGCATCGCTCGCCAGTCCCGGCATCACCGGGCTGACGAAGAGAACCGCAAGAACTACCGGGAACAGTGGCTCAAGACCTTCGAAGAGCTGGACACGATGAATGTGCCGCAGACGGACCCCCTCAAGTTCCAGCTCGAACGCTGGCGCGAGGTGAGCCAGCGCGAGACGCACTCAACGCGCCAGCTCAACCCGGCCCTCGACCCCCAGCACGATGCCGTCATGACACGTCTGGAGGCCGTGCGCTTCGCGCCCAACTTCGGCGGCCCCGATGACGAGGGCACCGAACTCGAGAGTGTGGCCGCGTACATGCAGCAGTTGACCGGCGTGAACTTCTGGATCTCGAACGCCGTGCGCGACGAGCTCGACGTGGAAGAGACCAGCATCATCCTTCACCTGCCTGAGCGCAGCGTGAAGAAGGTCCTGCAGATCATCGCCGAGACCAGCGAGAGTCTGCGCTGGAAGATCGAAGATGGCGTCGTGATGTTCGTCACCGTGGATGAGATGATTGGCGGTCAGGTGCTGGTGACCTACGGAATCCAAGACCTGATCCACCCCATCCCCGACTACGCGGGCAGCGACATCAACGTCTCGCCCTCTGACGGGATCGTGCCCCCGGATGAGGACATTCCCGAGCGCGAATACAACGTGGTGGACACGGCCCTGCTTGAGGACCTCATCCGCAACAACATCGCTGTCGAGTCCTGGGAGGCAGACATGGCCAACCAGATCCGCATCAACGACAACGGCATCATGGTGGTCAACCAGACCCCCGAGGTGCACGCCATGATCAACGCCCTCCTTGAGGACTTGCGCGAGGCCACCGGCATCATGGTGGACATCCACGCTCGCTTCATGAAGGTCGAGGACAACTTCCTTGAGGACATCGGTATCGACTTCCGCGGCCTGGGTGCTCCGGGTGCTGGAACGGCCAGCAACTTCAACGACTTCGGTGACAGCGCCAGCGTGAACGATTTGGGAGATGCTCCCGGCCGTGACAACACCCTGGGTGCCTTCCTTGACGAGGGAGCTGACGGGGACGTAAAAGCCCGCGTCGAGGACCTCTATGACACTCAGCTGGGCAGCGACACATTCCAGGCCGCTGGTGGCCTGTCGTTCCAGTGGACCCTCCTCAGCGACATGCAGCTGGAGTTGGTCCTGCGCGCCATCTCCAAGTCGGAGCGCATCGAGCTCGTGACCGCCCCGCGGATCACGGTGCACAACACCTCGCGCGCCAACCTGTCGGTGCTCAACCAGGTGGCCTACATCAAGGATTTCGACGTGGAGATCGCCCAGGCGGCCTCCATCGCCGATCCGATCGTAGAGGTCATCCAGGACGGAGTCATCCTCGACGTCCGCCCGGTGGTCTCGGCTGACCGGCGCTTCGTCACCCTCGAACTGCGTCCCACGATTGCACAGTTGAAGCGCCCTATTGAGGAACGCGTAACCACCCTCGGCTCCCAGAACTCGGTCACGATCATGTTGCCCGAGGTCGAAATCCAGCGCGTGCGCACCTCGGTGCCCCTGCCGGATGGTGGAACCGTACTGCTGGGTGGCATGAAGGAATCCGAGAAGCAGGACCAGCAGTCTGGTGTGCCGATCCTGAACAAGATTCCGATCCTCTCGGTCTTCTTCGAGCGCAAGGGCACGTTCATCTCGAACCGCAAGCTCCTCATCCTGCTCCGAGCCAACATCCTCATTCCCACCGAGCTCGCGCCCACCACGGCCGAGATGGGTCTGAGCGACTAGGCCCCCCCCACCACCGAGGAGGGTGCCCCGGGACTTCCCGACGGCAGTCTTCCTACCGGCCACCGGCCCCGGGCTCCCATCCCCACGATGATGCCTGACATGGTTGCCAACGCCCGAGCGGGGGGCCCTACGCCCCCCGTCTTCATATCTCCAGCCTGCTCTCCCCCCTCAACCTCTACGGCAAGCTCCAAGTAAAACAGTCCGTAGCCACCCCCGACACACGGGGGTAGGCACCGCACTGCCACCTTGTAGTGGGTCCTGAACTCCCTCCCGGAGTTCGCCTGGACCTGAGCCTTCATCAGCGCCCTGCCCGGTGCGAGATGAGCCCATGATTGCTGCCCCTACCCAACCAAGCCCCTTGTCCTCCCACCGCAACCAGCCCAAGGCCGCGGCCTTGGCGGGCTGCGGATGGCGTTCCCTTCTCGCGGCTCCGCTCCTGGCCCTGATCCTGACAGACCCGGTCCAGGCCCAGATGAGCACCTCCGAGGTCAAGGCGGAGATCGCCTTTGCCCGCGGGCTGGCAGCCGACTGGACCTTCGTAGACCTGGCGCAATCGGTGCTCGCCACCGTCGAACAGCAGGGAATTGCGGGCAAGGCGCGCGAAGAGCTCGAATTGGTGAAGTGCGAGGTGTTCGTCTCCGGTGCCCGCAGCGAGCCGGATGCCATTGCACGCCTCACGCTCTTCGAGAGCGCCTTTGAAGCCTACGAGCTGTTCATCAGCGGCTATCCCAACTCGGACTTCAAGAGTCAGGCCGAGACGGGCCTGGTGAACACGGCGTCCATCTACGGGCGCGCCATCGATCTCGCTCTGGAAGAATCCGTGGGTGAGAAGGCGACGGAGCTGAACACCAAGAAGTCGGATGTCCTGACGGAAACCGTGCGACTGACCCAGAACCTGATCGAGGCTCTGGCCTCCATCCCTGAAGAAGAACGCAGCGAGGCCAATCGACGTGAACTGGCTGGCCTGATGCTCAACCGCGGCCAGATGCTTGGGGAGATCGGGCGTATCGAGGAGGAGGGAGAGTTCCACTTCAACGAAGCCCTCAAGGCCCTCGAAGACATGATCTGGGAGTTCGGTGAAGAGTCCGTTCCGGGCATCCGCGGCTTCAAGGCCATGGCCGACATCCACTCGTACCGCGGCAACTTCCCGGACGCCTCGCGCTACTACAAGGCCATCATCTCCAACGTCCTGCCCCTGGACCCCAAGCGCTGGGATCGCCTGATCGAAGCCAACGGTGGCGTGTTCACCAGTGAGGAGGTCGCCTTCCGCTTCACGTTCCTGGAACTGGGCACCCCGGGCATCGTCCGGACCTACCAGGAGATGGGCGAGGCAAAGCTGGCCGCAGACTACGCCCTGCACATGTACAACTGGCAGCGCAAAGAGGGACTGCAGTACACCCGGGATGGCTACCAGGCACTCCTGGACGTGGCCGGGGCGCTACTGGATATCGGCGGCTACATCGGCGGTAACCAGACTACCGGCGACGCCCGCTGGTTTGAGTCCGAAGAGGAAATGAAGTCGGCCGTCCGCTCCAAGCGCCAGCACGATGACACGACCTCCTTCGCCCTCAAGATTGCCAACCTGGTCAACCAGGAGAACAAGGGGAACATCCTGCAGGTTCGGGCCCAGAAGCTGATCTCCGTGATCTCCACGAAGCCTGGCATGGTCGTCTCCCCCGACGTGCTGCTGCAAGCCGCTCAGGGTGAGTACTTTGACGGCAACTACGATGCAGCCATCGAAGGCCTGCACCGGGTGCTGACAGCACTCGACAGCCGCGAGGATGCCGAGCGACTGCAATACGGCGCCCAGATCATGAACCTCCTGGCCAACGCCCATCGCCGTAGCGACCGCGAACTTGAAGCGGCCATGGCGTTTCGTGAGGGGGTCATGGCCTGGCAGGGAGATCCCGAGCAGGATCAGCTGAACTCCCAGGGCTACCTTTCCATGATCAAGAAGGTTGCCCAGCGCAACCCGGGGGATTCGACCCTGGATGCGCTCAAGACCGAGGCTGAAAACCTGGTCACGCGCTACGGCAAGGAGAGCAAGGCCGACGAGATCAACTTCAACCGCGGCATGAAGAAGTACGCCAGCGGGGACTTTGACGGAGCGGCTGAGGACTTCAACAAGATCAACGCAGACGCGGATTACTACGAGCGCGCCCGTGTGCAGAGCGCCGTCTGTGATTTCCGCGCCAAGCGCATTGACGCTGCCCTGGCCGCATTCGACGACTACATCGACGTCTTCGTTCCCGACCCGGCACACGCACTGGAGAGCCCTGTTCGCCAGGCCAAGCGCACGGAGGCTATGGCTGCGGCGGAGTTCTTCCGCGGCCTCGGGCTCTGGATGAAGGCCAGGCAGGCGAATGATCCTGCGCAGTGGGCTCGGATCGACGAGCTGCTCGTCGGCTACCCCGCCAAGTACCCCACCCAGGACGTCCTCGTGCCCTGGACCATGCAGATGGTGTTCGACTCGCGCCAGGCCCGCGGCGATCAGGCGGGCGCACGCAAGATGATCGACACCATGCTGCGGGATTGGCCGGACAACAAGCGCACGGGTGCCTCTTCCGGGTCCTACTACAACGCGCTGTTGAACCTACGCAAGGGCTTAACCGGTGAGGAGAGCCGTGCCATCCTGAGCGAGATGGCCGACTTCCTGAAGATCAGCAACAGCCTGGGAAGTGCCCCCTTCAAGTCCCTGCGAAACGAATCGCGCCACTGGCTGGACCTAGGGGACTACGATGAGGCCGAGCGGGTCCTGACCCAGCTCGTCACGACCCATGGGCAGAATCCCGATCAGGCCGTCCAGATGCAGACCTACGTCCTGCCCGACCTGGGTAGGGCCCTGCTATTCAATGGCAAGGTGGCGGATGCAAAGGCCATCCTCAATCCCCTTGTCATGGATCCGGGCGCGTCTCCCTCCAAGGCGACGGTCCTCAACTGGGCACGCTGTATCGCCGGCTGGCTCAGCGGCGCCGAACTCCAGATCAAGGAGATCCCCGGAGCGGGAGGCACCGAGGATGAATGGGACAAGCTGATCACAAAGCTCGACCAGATATCCAAGGCTGGGGACAAGTGGACCTCTTGTGAGTGGTACGAGGTCAAGCTGATGGTCATCTACTCCTATTTCACCTGGTCCAAGACCGACAGCCGCAAGCTGGACTCGGCCAAGAAGCAGCTCGCTCAGATGGACTCCTTCTTCGACGATCCGACCTACGCGGCAGTGGACCAGTACTGTGAAGAAGCCGAGGGTGAGACTCGCCAGCGTTTGGGTGCTGGTGTGCTGAAGTCCCGCTACACCCACATGGCCCGCTTGCTGCGATGAGCCAGACCACACGAATCATGAAACTCACCCGATTCCCCAACCTCCGCCCGGGCGCGCCCCTACTGGCTTCCATGCTGCTGGGCGCCACAGCGACCCTCTGCGGAGCCGCGCCCCTCGGGTCCCCTGGCCTTCCCGCGGAGCCCATCCTCTCCCAGGACGGTGGCAAGCCCGACAAGGTCCTACGTCGAAACCCGCGCACGGGCAGTCTCAGCACGATTTCGGGCACGGTCCTGGAGAACGGACTGGGCGGCGTAAAGGTGGATCGCGACGGAAAGGAGAGCACCTACGATGCCTCCGAGATCATCGCTATCGAGTGGGGCGTCGTCCCTGCCACGTTCCGAGACGGCGAGGTCTTCGCGAAGCGCGGCGATTACGAGAACGCCCTCGCACGCTATAAGATGGCAGCCGGCAACGCCGATGCGCGCCCAGTGGTTCAGGGTACCGCACGCCTGCGGGCCGCCGAGGCTCTGCTGGCCTGGGGCGCGAGTGACTCCAACCGCTATGCCGAGTGCGTGGCCGAGATCGACCGCTACCTCTCCGACAATCCGCAGGGGCGCGGCGTGCCGCAGGCGCGCTGGATCAAGGCGCGCGCCTCCCTGCTGGCAGGCGATCCCGCCACGGCCGCTGCGGGATTCCGTGCCCTCTATGAGTCCGGGGTGGTTCAATCAGCCCAGGGCTTTGACCGCACGTTCTGCATGGATGCGGGCCTGGAGGCTGCCCATGCCTTCCTGACGGGCGACACCCCAGACACAGGCGTTGCACGAGAGTTGTTCGCCAGCCTTGAAGTGGCCTTCGGCCAAGCCGCCACCCTCGAAGGCGTGGGCGCGAGTGAGCGGGTACACCTGCTGGCTGGTCAAGGGCGTGCCGCGGTCGGAGAGGGCTACTGCCTCCTGGCAGCGGGGGACAGCACCAAGGCCGAGCGTTTCTTCCAGGGGCGACTCTCCGGTGCCAGCTCCAACCCGGCTCAGCGCTTCAGCGTCCTTCACGGACTGGGCCTCTCGCTGCTCGCCCAGGGCAAGCTCATGCAGGGGCAGGTGGAGCTTGCGAAGGTCAGTTCCCTCGACCACACCAGCCGGGACCGCAAGGCGGCCGCCCTGGTGGCCCTGGCGAATGCGGCACTCAAACTGGGTGCCGCAGATGCTCCTGCGCTGGCCAAGCGCTGGTTGACAACCGTCACAGACGTCTACTCCGACACTCCAGCCGCCGCCCAGGCCGCCAAAGCACTCGAAAACCTGTAGGCTACGCGCCCCAAGATCCGTTTCATCTCCCCAGAATTTCCACCAAACTCGACCTCAGCCCTCCCGGCCCGTACAACAGGGGCCCCAAGAGGCCCGCATCTGTCTCGGCTCCCATCACCCATCATTCTCTTCGAAGACCCCTCCTCCCCATTCAGTAGACACCCACCTCAGGGTCCTACGAGAATCCAACCGACCGTCCAGTCATGAACCTCAACTCGATCCAACTCAAGCTCACTTCCCTGGCCACCCCCCTGGTTGTTGCAGCCTTCAGCGCCACGGCCGCCCTCGCTCAGGAAGGAGTCAAGAAGGCCCCGTCTAAGTCACTCGGCGACGTGCTTGGTGACTCGGGTGCCGTCGGCCTGTGCATCGTGCTCCTCTCCATAGTGGCCCTGGCCGTCATCATCGAGAACTTCGTGTCGCTCAACCGCGACAAGCTAGCCCCGCCGGAGCTGATCGATGAGATCCAGGCCCTGTTCGAAGACGAGCAATACCAGGAAGCCATGGAGCTCTGCGAGAACGAGCCCAACTACTTCCCCCGCGTCTGTGGCGCCGGCATCGCCAAGATCGGCCACTCCTTCCCGGTCGTCGAGAAGGCCATGGAAGAGATGGGAGACGAGGAGTCCATCAAGCTGCACCAGAAGGTCGGCTGGTTGGCTCTGATTGCCAACGTCGCGCCCATGATGGGACTGCTCGGTACGGTTGGCGGGATGGTGGAAGCGTTCAACGAGATCGCGGCCTCCTCCGGTGGTGCCAACCCCGCCCAGCTGGCCAGTGGTATTTCCAAGGCCCTCCTGACGACCATGTTCGGTCTGATCGTCGCCCTGCCGGTGACCGCCGCGTTTGCGTTCATCCGCAACCGCATGGTGCGCAACATCATCGAAGTGGGAGCCATCGTGGAAGACCTCTTCGAGCACTTCCGCGACGAGGCGAACTAGCCCCCCCTGGTGTAGGCCCACGCGGGTCGCTGACCCTCAAGCGACCCGCGCAGCACTCCACACGTCGAACCCCGAAGCAAGACCCCGACCATGAACCTCTCCAAGCACGATCCTGAGACGGAAATGGAAATGAACATGACGCCGATGATCGACGTCGTCTTCCTCCTGATCATCTTCTTCATGATCATCACGGACATGACCCAGCAGGACCTCGAGGAGTTGGTTCTGCCCATGGCCCAGTTTGCTCGGGAGGACAAGCCCGATCCGGATGAGTACCGGCCCATCATCAACATCCAGTACGACGGCAAGATCATCATCAAGCGCGAGACGTACTACTCCCCTGAGGAGAATGATGGTGATGCGAACCCCTACGAAGGGGTCAAGGAGTGGCTGGCGAAGACGGCCAAGCGGATGAAGACGGACTTCCTGACGGAGGGAGCCACCACGGGACCCAAAGTACCGGACGAACCTCTCCTGATCCGCGCTGATATCAGCACGCCCTTCAAGCACATCCAGAAGATCATGGAATTCTGCGGAGCAGCGGGTGTCCAGATCTGGAAGGTCCAACTGGCCTGCTCCGTACCCGAATCCGAATCCCCCGACGACGAGTAGCCCACAGGAGACCCGAACCATGTCCTTGCTAGCTGAACTCAATGACGACAAGGCGGAAATGGAGATGACGCCGATGATCGACGTCACCTTCCTGCTCCTGATCTTTTTCATGTGCACGCTCAAGTTCAAAACGCTTGAGGGCAAGCTGGCCGCCTACCTCCCCAAAGACGTGGGCGTCAACCAGATGGATGCGGAGCCCATCGAGAAGGTCGAGATCCTGATGCGCGTCGTCAAGGAAGGCACCAAGCTGAAAGTGACGGACTCTGGCGGCGTGCGGACCTACACCTCCAGCGACACCGGTCGCTACGACTGGGGCGAGGATCGCGTGATGGAATACAACGTGGGTCCCTACCGAACCCAGGATCTGGATGCCCTGCGCTCCAAGCTGGCGAAGGTGTACCGGGACCGCTTGAGTAGCGGCGAGGAGAAGGTGCCCGCCACCATCGATGCGCGCCCCAAGACGGTCTACTCGGACGTCGTCAAGGTCCTCGACCAGGCCATCGATGCAGGCTTCACGGACATCACGTTCGTGGGTGCCTACCCGGATCACATCGAGTAGTCCGGGCCGCTGGGAGCCCCCAGGTCGCCCTGTGGGGTCCGGACTGGTTGCTCGCCGTTTCGGACCGCCGGAGGAGGCCAGAGGTGCCCTGTCGGCCGTCCAGGCCGAGCACGCGGCACGCCAGTCCACGGGAGGGAGAATCCCCCCCAGAGGCCGCGAAAAGCGCGATTGTTCCCTTTTCGGTGTTTGACGCATCACCCGCTCACGGGGTATCTTCTGCGTCCAATTCCAGTGCCGGATCCGGTGCTGATTCCCCCCCTCCCACGGCCGCGCTCCACGGCGTGACGATCTACCAGATACCTTCCCGCCACTTGTGCTCTGCCCGCTGTCGTCCTTGAGAAAGGGTGGTAGCCAGCGCAGGTGGCCAGGGTAGGCCCATCGGCAATCGTCCCCCTCCGTACTCCCCAACTGCTGGTCAAGAGAATGATTCGAATGAGGATCGCCCGAACTGCTTTCCCCATCGCGCTCACGGTGCTCCTGGGCGCCTGCGCGTCCGGTCCCAAGGACACGCTGGGTAGCGACTCCGTCTCCTACGCGGCGAGCCCCGCCTCGGCGGAATTGGCCCTTGCATCCAGTGCAACGGCAGCTCCCGTTGAAGTGGCTTTCCAGGACCCTGCTGCGGATCTGGATGACGAGGCCAAGCGCCTGGACATCCGTCAGCAGAAGCAGCGCTTCCTCTTGGAGGGGCACCTGATGCGCGCGGAGGAGCTCAAGCAACAAGGCCGTCTGGACGAGGCCATGGCCGAGGCCAACCAAGCCCTCGCCATCGAGCGCGACAGCTTGACGGCCAAGCGTCTCGCCGCCGAGATCGGCAACCTCATGGGCCAGGACTCGGGCCGCTGGGCGAGCGTCGCGGAGATGTTGGGTGAGCAGCACAAGATCCGTCTGGAGCAGATCCACTCGGACGCGCAGGACAGCCTGGATGACGGCAAGCTGGCGTTGGGCCGTGGCGAATACGATGCCGCCATCGCCGAACTCACCTTGACCCTGACTTTCGTCCGCAACGCTCCCTACAACATCGAGTGGAACGGCCTCGACACCGAAGCCGAGGCCCTCCTCGCCCGCGCCAAGACGGACCGCACCAACAACATTGAGCGCGAGCGGGTGGATGCCGAGCGTGCGGCGCACAGCGAGCTGCAAGCCGCCGAGCAAGGTGAGCGCGAGCGTCGCGAGGCCATCACGGCCAGCATGATCACCCAGGCTATCGATGCCTTCGACCGCGCCGACTACGACACGGCGATGGATTTCACCGATCAGGCCCTACGTCGCTCTCCCCGCGATCAGCAGGCTGTGGCCATTCGCGATGCCGCCTTCCGGGCTGGCCGTGAGAAGGTGCGCGCCGACTACATCGTGGACAAGCGTGAGGAATTTGCCCGCTGGCGCGAGCACCTGCAGGAGTTGCAGGTTCCCTGGACCGACGTCATCACCCTTCCCGACCCCGAAGACTGGCGTGCCCTCACCGAGCTGCGTGCGAGCCGCCAGGGGATCGACCTGTCCCGAACGGTCTCCCCCACCGAGGCTCAGTTGACTGCCCAGCTCGGCCAGACCATGGTGCGTCTGCCCGGAATCGAGGAAGAAGAGAGTCTGCGCGCCGTGATCAACATCGTGCGCGACTACACCGGCCTGCCCCTGGTGGTAGACCCGGCCGCTGAAAACGCCGTGCTCGATGAGGGCATCGCCTTCAACCTCGACCTCGAGAATGAAGTCACGGCCCACCAGGCCCTGAACCTGATCACCAAGCAGGCTGGCGAAGAGGTCACCTGGACCCTGCGCTACGATGCCGTCCTGATCACCACCCGTGAGCGCGCCCGTGGCAAGCCCATCGTCGTGAACCACGACGTGCAGGACCTGATCATGGGCCTGACCGACTTCACCGGTCCGCGTATCGGCCGACTGCGCCTTCTCGAAGACCTGGAAGACGACGATGGGGGCGGCCCTTTCGGCGGCATCCTCGAAGCACGTCGCATGATGGAGATCGAAGACCTGTCCACCCTGATCCAGGAGAACGTCTCCGTGGGTTCCTGGGAAGACGATGGCATCACCATCGAGCCGGGCGAAGGCTTCATCCTGATCACCCACTCCCCAAGCGTCCAAGGTGAAGTGCGAGCGTTCCTGGAAGACCTGAGGCGCTTCAACTCCTCCATGGTCACCATCGACTCCAAGTTCCTGACCGTAGGCGACAACTGGATCCAGCAGATCGGGATCGACTTCCGCGGCTTGGACAACGTCAACGTATCGGACGTGACCAACGGCCTCGAAGACATGGCCTCGCGCGGTCTGGACAATGGCGGTTCGGGCTCCTCGGGTGCCGGCGCCGCTGGCCCCCCCAGCGCGGGTTTCTACTTCGATGACGAGGGCGACGGCGACTTCCGCGCCACGACCCAGAACTTCTTCGGTTCGGCCCTGGGCGACTCCCTGAGCGCCATGGGTGGCCTGTCCTTCGGATTGACCCTGCTGGACGACGCCGAGATCTCCATGCTCATGCGAGCCGTGGAAAAATCCAGCCAGTTCGAGATCGTCAACAGCCAGACCCTCTCGGTGCACGACACCCAGCGGGCCTACGTAATGGTCATCAACCAGAAGGCCTACATCCAGGACTTCGACGTTGAGGTGGCCCAGTTCCAGGCAGTTGCCGACCCGCAGATCAACGTCCTGCACCAGGGTGTTGTCCTCGACGTGCGCCCCACGATCCACCAGGATCGCAAGTACCTGACCCTGGAGATCCAGCCCACCATCGCCAAGGTCGTGGAGCTCAAGACGGTCTCCACCACCCTGGGTGGCAACACCTCTCCGGTGGACTTCCAGCTCCCCGAGCTCGAAGTGCAGAGCGTCAACACCTCAGCCATCATCCCCGACGGCGGTACGATCCTACTGGGCGGCCTCTCCAGCATCCGCAACATCGAGCGGCGCGCAGAGATCCCGTGGATTGCCAAGGTTCCGGTCCTGGGCCTGTTCTTCAAGGAAGAGGGCTACAGCGACGAGCGTGAATCACTGCTGATCATGATCAAGGCCTCCATCCTTGACGTGCAGGAGTCCGTGGAGACCAAGCTGGAGCGCAGCTACTAACCCGAGTAGCTTGCCCCGGTCCAAAGGCTGAGTCCAAAGGCTGAGCCCAGAGAGACTGAGTCCGGACTGCAAACAACAAGCCCCGCTGGCGCGCGCCTGCGGGGCTTGTTTCATTGCGCCCCTCCCCACGAAATCGCGCCGGATCCTACATTGCCTGCCTCCAGGGCGTATCCTTGCCCTGCCATGGCCAACCTGAGCGCTGTCCTGTTCGACATAGACGACACCCTGTTCTCCACCACGGTGTTCGCCTCCCGGGCCCGCCACGCGGCCGTGCAAGCCATGGTGGGCATGGGACTGAAGGCCACCGAGGAGGAGGTCTTCCGTGAACTGCAGGAGGTCCTGCGTGAGTTCGGGTCCAACTATGCCCACCACTACCAGAAGCTGCTCATGCGTCTCCCACGGGCCGTCCTGGGGGACCTCAACCCGGCTCTGGTGGAGAGCGCCGGGGTGGTCGCCTACCACGACACCAAGTTCGGAGGCCTCGAGCCCTTCCCGGACGTACTGCCCCTGCTGGGCAAGCTGAGGGAGGCGGGCATCCAGACCGGCATCATCACCCACGGCTGGACGATCAAGCAGGCGGAGAAGCTGATTCGCCTGGGCGTCCTGCCCCTGGTAGACCCCAAGGCCGTGTTCATCTCCGATCAGGTGGGCATCTCCAAGCCCAACCCCAAGCTCTACTCCCTCGCCCTGCGCAAGCTGGGGCTGGAGGCCGAACAGGTGATGTACGTGGGTGACAGCCTCGAACACGACATCGCGCCCCCGGGCTCCCTGGGTATCCGCACGGTCTGGTCGCGTCGGGCCGCCAAGGACGGGCAGGACCCCGAGGCCATCCGGCCCGACCACATCATCGACGATTTCGGCGAATTGGAAGCCATCCTGCGCGATTCCTACTCGGCCCTGCCCCCGGCCTGACCCTCGGAACCCACCACACCCTTGTGCGAATCGCCGCCGGGACCCAACATGGAGTGCATGTGGAGCACGCCCCGGCCCGATGTGCTTCAAGGGCACCTTGCTCGGCTGTGCCTCCTGCTCGGCTCTGCTGTCGGAGCTCTCGCCCAGTCTTCGCCGAGAGTTCCGGGTCTGCTCGGCCCACACCCACTCGGTGAACAGGAAACTGGCGAGCTGCTTTTTGGGGAGCTTGGCTGCGCCAACTGCCACACCAGCGATCTGGAAGGAATCGGCACCCCACTCACCCGACCGACCGCGCCCCGTCTGGACGAGGCAGGAGGGCGCGTCGAGCCGGGGTATCTGGCACGTTTCATCGCCGACCCTCAGGGCACGCAGCCTGGCACCCGCATGCCCGACGTGCTCGGCCAGCTGCCGCCATCACAGCGGGCCCAGGTTGCCCTGGACCTAACGCACTTTCTGGTGTCCCGCGCGAGTCGTTCATTCAACAGCGAACCTGTCTCCACTGATGAAGCCCAGCGCAAGCTGGGAGAAGGCTTGTTCCACAGGGTGGGCTGCGTCGCCTGCCACGGGTCGGGAGCCGCCGGGCCGGTGGCAGACCTGGCCCACGTACCAGCCAAGTACAGCCCCGACTCCCTGAGCGCCTTCCTCTTCCAGCCTCTGCACGCGCGCCCCGGAGGGCGCATGCCGGACATGGGGCTCGACCGGGACGAGGCCGGGGCGCTGGCGAGCTACCTCTTGAACGGAGCGCGTCCCCTTGTCGGCCCCTTCCAGGTTGATCCGCAGCGGGCCGCAGCCGGGCGCCTCCACTTTCAGGAGCTGGGCTGCGCGGCCTGCCATACGGGACTCGGACTCCCAACGACTCTGCTGGCACAGGACAGGGCCAGCCTGCGGCCGGGTCGCGGTTGCCTCGTGGGCGAGGGTCCTGCGCGCTTTGGACTGGCCCCTGACCAGCGTGCAGCCCTGGAGCAGGCCCTCGCGGGCCAGGGTCCCGAGCCCCACCCATCCACCCTGGCCCGCTCCCTGACCGCCTTCAACTGCATCGCCTGTCACAAGTGGGGAGAGTTCGGAGGGGCCCCCGAGCCGCTGCTGCCCCACTTCCAGACCACCGAATTCGAGCTGGGCGACGAGGCGCGCCTGCCCCCAGACCTGGAAGGGGTAGGCGCCAAGCTGACCCGTGGATGGCTGGAGCAGGTCCTCTTCGACGGCGCCAGCGTGAGGCCCTACATGCTGACGCGCATGCCACGCTACGGGGCCGCGAACCTCGCCCACCTGCCCGATCTGTTTGAAGCGGCCGACCCGGCTGAAGAGGTGACCCTGCGGGAGCCCAAGAGCAAGTGGAAGGATGAAGAGTGGCAGAAGGTGGCGCGCGCCGCGGGCCGCGAGCTGCTTGGGAATGAAGGCCTGGCGTGCGTCCTGTGTCATGACTTCAACTCACACGCTTCCCCGGGAAAGCGTGGTCTCGACCTGATCTCCTCACCCGATCGCTTGCGCCCGGCCTGGTTCATGGACTTCCTGGTGGCACCCGAGAAGCTGCGCCCAGGCATCGTCATGCCCCAGTCCTGGCCCGACGGCAAGGCCGCACACCAGGGGATCCTCGACGGGGATACCCGCGCCCAGCTGGAGGCCATCTGGCTCTACCTCTCCCTGGGACGCTCGGCCGCGGACCCGCCGGGCATTCGCACCCAGGGGGCGAACCTGGAGGTGGGAGCCCGCGTCCGAACCTATCGCGGACGCAGCAACGTCGCGGGCTTCAGGGGTATCGCCGTGGGCTACCCCGAGGGTTTGTCCTACGCGTTCAACGCCCAGAACGGCAGCCTGTCGGCGCTCTGGAGGGGGGAGTTCATCTCCGTCAACTGGAACGGCCAGGCAGCCGGGAACTTCAACCCCAAGGGCCGAGCCGTGCGCCTCTCCGAGGACGTGACCTTCTGCCGTCTGGAGGACGCAAGCCAGGACTGGCCCCGTGCCCCCCACATGAACGCGGAGCAGCCCGTCAACCCCGACCCGCGCTACGCCCGCAACCTGGGCTATCGCTTCCGGGGCTACTACATGGGCGAGCTGGACACGCCGACCTTCATGTACTCGAGCGGCTCGGTCGAACTCGAAGACACGAGCCGGGTCCTGCAGGTCGAGGGCCGCCCGGTCCTGCGGCGCGAGTTGCGGCTTGTGGCGCCGGAGGCCGAGACCCTGTACATGCGCGTCCTGACCGGCGACATCGAGGAGGGCTCCCCCACGAGCTTCCAGACCGCTGAGCTGCGCGTCAGCCTCCCCACGGGAGAGACCCTCCTGAGGCGTGGCCGGATCGATCCTGAGCAGGAAGGAGAAGATCCCGGCAAGCCGCCCCTCGAACTCCTCCTGAAGCTCTCCCTTGACGAGGGAACAACCACCCTCACCCTGGACTATGAACTCCTTCACTAGGCTCTCCATGATCGCCGCCCTGGCGGCGCTGCCCGGTCCGGCCCAGGCGGGCTCCGGCTCCGGCCCCGGAGAAGATCTGGGCGCCACCTGGGGCACCGCCAGCCGTGAGCGCGCCTACTACCGCATGGCTTCCCTGACCATTCCCGAGGACCTGGTCATCGAAGCGGGTGCCTTCGCTGTCTTGCCCGACGGTCGCGTGGCGGTGGGCACACGCAGGGGGGACATCTACCTCATGGACGGCGTGGACGAGCAGAAGCCCGCCCCCACCTTTCACCTGTTCGCCACGGGCCTGGACGAGATCTTCGGCCTGGAGCAGCGGGCCGGAGACCTGTACGTGACCCAGAGCTGCGAGCTCACGCGCCTGCGGGACACGGATGGAGATAGCCGTGCCGATCGGTTTGAGACGATCTCCGACGAGTGGGGCTACGCCAACTACCACGAGTACGCTTTCGGCTCCAAGTTCGACCCTGAGGGCAACATCCACGTGGCCCTGGGCCTGTCCAGCTCCTACCACTCGCGGGCGCTGTTCCGTGGCTGGACCATGCGTATCACACCCGAAGGGCAGACCGTGCCCATCGCCAGTGGCATGCGCAGCCCCGGTGGCATCGGAGCCAACGAGCACGGTGCCCTGATGTACATCGAGAGCCAGGGGCCGTGGAACTCCTCCTGCAGCCTCAAGGTCATCACACCCGGCGCCTTCCTGGGCCACCCGGCCAGCTTCAACTGGTACCCCTTCGCGCCGCACCTCGGGCCTGCGCCCGAGGTGCCCGACTCAGGCTCGCGGGTGCGCATCGAGAGCCAGCGCCTGCCCGAACTCCAGCCCTACGCCGTGGTGTTCCCCTACATCCGCATGGGGCGCTCGATCACGGGCTTCTGTCTCGACGACACCGGCGGACGCTTCGGCCCCTTCGAGAACCAGATGTTCCTGGGCGACTTCAGCCTCTCGCTCGTCATGCGCGCCACCACCGAACAGGTGGACGGAGTCTGGCAGGGTGCCTGCTACCCATTCCGGGAGGGACTCTCCACGGGCATCCTGAACGTCACGTTCACGGAGGAAGGACGCCTGCTGACCGGCGGCACCAACCGCGGCTGGCCCGTGCGCGGCCTCCAGCCCTTCGCCCTCGAGCGGCTGGAGTGGACGGGTAAGATGCCCTTCGAGATCGAGCGCATCTCGATCACACCGGACGGCTTCAGGGTGCGCTTCACCAAGCCCGTGGATCCCATCACGGGCGGGGACCTCGCCACCTACAAGCTGGGCACCTTCACCCACATCTACCATGCGGGTTACGGCGGACCGGAGGTGGACCAGACGGTGCCCGAGGTGCGCTCGGTAGAGCTGTCCGAGGATGGGCTGGAGGCCACCCTGGTGCTGGACGAGCTGCGCCTCGGTCACGTGCACGAGTTCGACCTGATCGCCCTGCGCTCGAGGGACGGGGAGGCACTCCTGCACCGGGACGCGTACTACACGGTCAACGCCGTGCCCCGCTAGCTAGAAGCCGCGCAGACCTCCGTCAGGAAGCAGGCCGCGTGGTGACCCTCCTCGCAGGCCTGCATGGCCGGAGTCTCGCGGCTGCAGCGCTCTTCGGCCACCGGGCAGCGCGTGTGGAAGTGGCAACCGCTCGGCGGTGAGATGGGCGAGGGTACGTCGCCCTCCAGGTGCACGCGCTGACTGCGACGCGTGGGATCGGGCACGGGAATCGCCGCCAGCAGGGCCTTGGTGTAGGGGTGCTGGGGATTCTCGAAGATCTGCTCCACCGTGCCGGTCTCCACGATACGGCCCAGGTACATAACCGCCACGCGGTCCGAGATGTACTTCACCACCGACAGATCGTGGGCAATGAAAATGTAGGACAGGCCGAACTCCTCCTGCAGGTCACCCAGCAGGTTGAGGACCTGGGCCTGGATGGACACGTCCAGGGCGCTGACCGCCTCGTCGCAGACGATGAGCTTGGGCCGCAGGGTCAGGGCGCGGGCGATGCCGACGCGCTGGCGCTGGCCGCCGGAGAACTCGTGCGGAAAGCGGTTGGCCACGTCCGGACGCAGGCCCACCAGGCGCAGCAGCTCGCTGACACGGTCCTCCAACTCGCTGCCCTGGGCGATCCCGTGCACCGACAGAGCCTCGCCGATGGCGTTGCCCACGGTGATACGCGGGTTCAGGCTGCCGAAGGGATCCTGGAAGATGATCTGCAGGTCCCGGCGCAAGGCGCGCATCTTCTTCTCGGAGAGACCGAACAGATTCACCTGCGGGGCTCCGGGTTCGGGCCGATAGAGGGCTTCACCTGCAGTGGGCGTCAAGAGGCGCAGCAGCGAGCGACCCGCAGTGGTCTTGCCGCAACCCGACTCCCCCACCACGGACAAAGTCTCCTGGCGTCCGAGGGTGAAGTCGATACCGTCCACGGCCTTCACGTCCCCGACATGCCGCGAGAGGATCCCGCGATAGATGGGGAAGTACTTCTTGAGGCCGGTGACCTCCAGCAGGTTGTCGGGAGCGCTCATAGCTTCTCCGCCTCCTCCAAGTGGTGGCAGGCCACGGTGTGCCCCGCAGCCCCATCCAGAGGATCCAGGCTGGGCACCTGGCTGGTGCACAGGTCGGTGGCAATGGGGCAGCGCGTCCGGAAACGACAGCCGCTGGGGAAGTGGGTGGCGCTGGGCACCATGCCCTCGATCGTCTCGAGCCGCTCCCCGGCGCCCGCCAGATCCGGAAGGGACCGGAACAGCCCGATGGAGTAGGGATGCCTGGGATTGCTGAACAACTCTTCCACTGTGGCGTACTCCACCACCTTGCCCGCGTACATCACGGCCACGTGGTGGGCCGTCTGGGCCACGACGCCCAGGTCGTGGGTGATGAGCAGCACGCTCATGCCCTCGGCCTTCTGCAGGTCCGCGATCAGGTCCAGGATCTGGGCCTGGATGGTCACGTCCAGTGCCGTGGTGGGCTCGTCCGCGATCAGCAGGGCCGGGTTGCAGGACATGGCGATGGCGATCATCACCCGCTGGCGCATGCCGCCGGAGAGCTGGTGGGGATACTCATCCACGCGCGAGAGCGGGGAGGGGATGCCCACCTTCTCCAACATGCTGATGGCGTGCTCGCGTGCAGCCGTGGCATCCATGCCCTGGTGCAGCATGACCGTCTCCATGATCTGGTTGCCCACGGTGTAGACCGGGTTCAGGGCCGTCATGGGCTCCTGGAAGATCATGGCGATCTCGTTGCCACGGATGGCGCGCATCTGCTCTTCGCTCCTGAGCAGGAGGTTCTCGCCTCGGAAGAGGATCTCGCCGCCCGCGTTGAGGCCCGGCGGCATGGGCACAAGCCCCATGACGGACAGGGCGGTGACGCTCTTGCCGCAGCCCGACTCCCCCACGACCCCCAGGGTCTCGCCCTCGTGCAAGCTGTAGCTCACCCCGTCCACGGCCTTGGCGAGCCCCTCGTCCACACGGAAGTGGGTCTTGAGCTCGCGCAGCTCCAGGAGCGGCTTGCTGCCGTTCGAGGATGTCGCGGGGCTTTGGCTGGGATCGGTCATAGCTTCATCTTCGGATCCAGCGCGTCGCGCACGGCATCCCCCACGAGGTTGTAGCAGGTGACGGTGATGAAGATCAGCACGCCCGGGAAGACCTGGATCCACCAGAACTGGGGGTTACGGCTCTCGTTGACCAGCGCTCCCCAGGAGGCCTCGGGCGGCCGTGTGCCGAAGCCCAGGAAGGAGATGGCCGACTCCGTCAGGATGCCCGCCGCCACGGAGAAGGCCGCCGAGACCAGCACGGGGCTCATGGCGTTGGGTAGCACGTGGCGGAAGATGGTGCGCGCATCGGAGAAGCCCAGGGAGCGCGCTGCCAGGACGAACTCCTGCTCGCGCAGGCGCATGAACTCGCCGCGCACCAGCCGCGCCGTGCCCGTCCAGCGGATCAGGGCGATGACGAAGATGATGGCGAAGATGGGCGGCACGACCTTGGGGTCGGTGAAGGCCATGGCCATCAGGATCAGGAAGAAGGCGGGCAGAGACTGGATGATCTCGATGGCGCGCATGATGAATACGTCCACCCGACCCCCGAAGTAGCCGGCGATGGAGCCGATCACCACGCCCAGGACGGTCAGGAGCACGGCGGAGAGGATGCCCACCATCAGGCTCACCCGCCCGCCCCAGAGAATCCGCGTGAACAGGTCGCGGCCCAGCTCGTCGGTTCCCGCGATGCGACGCAGGGGGTGGTTGACGCCAGGCTCGCCTGGCTTGATCTGCACGGGTACCGCGGGCACCTCATAGCCTGTGGCGTCAGTCTCCCCCGCTGCCTCAGCCCGAGCACCGCGCACGTAGCGGCCATCGGCATCGATCTCGGCGTTTGCGCGCCAGGTTGGGGGGCGGAAGTTGACCTCCGCATCGGAGCGCGTCTCGGCGGAACCGAAGGCCACCGGAGCCCAGACCACCGTGTCGGCCTGTTCGGCCTGCATGGGCTGGCCTGCGGGGGTGAGCCACATGTCCCCGGACGCCAGTGCGCCCTTGTATGGGGCTGTGTCGAAGGCGCTTCCGCCCCCGTAGAAAGGAGAGTTCACCCAGGCCACGCTTCCCAGCAGTGAGAAGAGCACAACCCCCAAGGACTTGCGGCGTCTCCACTGGCGGATGCGCTCACGGTCGCCGGCGAGCACGTTCTTGTTCACCAGGCGATTCCAGGCTGGCCAGGCCAGGACCAGGAACCAGAACAGCATGAAGAACACCTCCTTGCCCGAGAGGGCCTCGGTCAAGGGGTGGCTCTTGGACCCGACCAGACGCAGGCCGGTGGAGTCGGGATCGGCGGGGTCCCAGATGGTCAGGGCGCGCCTGAAGCCCCGCGCCAACTTCTTGGCTTCGGTGATCTTGGCCAGGGCCGTCTCCGAATCCCCCGCATCAAAGGCGGCCAGTCCTTCAACGACCAGGCCCTCGTAGGTGTCGAGCCCTGCGCGCGGTCCCTGTGCATCGGGAGCCTCAGTAGAAGGCTCACCGTCGGCAGGCAGGTACAGGCGCAGGGTCTCCAGCCGGTTGGCTGCCGCCTGGCGCTCCTGCTGCAGAGCACCGGTGCGATCCTGGGGAACCCCCTCCTTACCGAGTGTCCCCGCGGAGCGCAGGCGTTCGGTGTAGTCCTCGTCGCTCTGCTTGATCAGGCTGCCCATGCCCGTGGTCACAGCCGAGAGGGAGCCGGACGCGCTCCGGAAAGCGCGCAGGTCCACAGACTCGATCACGAAGGGGCGGTCATTGGCCAGGAACGGCGCGTAGATGGCCGAGCCATAGAGAAACGCCAGGACGACGAGGCCGATCTTGAACAGGGTGCGCTTGCTGAGTTGTTCGAAGACCAGATCCCAGTAGTCCTTGGAGTAGACCTGGGCCTCGAGCGCGCCATCGGTGGACGAGGTGGACGGCTTACTCATGGCGGATGCGCGGGTCCACGAGGGAGTAGGTGATGTCCGAGAGCAGGATGCCCACCTGGGTCATGATGCCCACGAAGATGGTGACCGCCATGACGATGTAGAAGTCCCGACGCAGGAGACCCTCGAAGGCGTACTTGCCCATACCGGGGATATCGAAGACCTTCTCGACGATGATCGACCCGCCGATAAGGATCGGCAGGATGGAGGCCAGCAGGGTCAGTACCGGGATCATCGAGTTGCGCAGGGCGTGCTTGTACACGACGACCCGCTCGCTCAAGCCCTTGGCGCGCGCTGTACGGATGTAGTCCTGGCGGATCACCTCCAGCATGCCGGCCCGCATCTGCCGGGACAGGTAGGCCAGGCTGCCGTAGGTCAGGGTCAGGACCGGTAGCACCGCATGCTTGACGACGTCCCAGGCATACGCGGCACCACTCAGGGAGTCGGCATCCTTGTCGTGCAGCCCCAGGACCGGCAAGAGGTCCAGACCCGTCTTGCCGAACACCAGGATCAGCATCAGTCCGGCCCAGAAAGTGGGGATGGAGTACAGGATGAACAGCACGACGGTCAAACCGCCGTCGATCTTGGTGCCCTGGTTGCGCACGGAGAAGATCCCCAGAGGCAGCGCGATGAGGTAGCTCAGGAGCACGGCCACCAGGGACAGAGGAACGGTCACCTTGAGCCGGCGCATGAGCTCCGCAGCTACAGGTGTGTTGGCCTGCATCTCATTGCCCAACTGCAGACAGAGCAGCCCGCCCCAGGTGTTCTCACCGGTGTTCTTCACCCGGCCGCCGCCACCCTCCTCGTAGTACCAGCGGAACCAGCCGTTGATGAGCGCCCCTGGACCAAGCTGTTCCAGGCGCACCGGGTGCAGCTGAAGTTCATGCCCTGTGATCTGCGCAAGGGCATCCCCCACTCGCTCAATCGCATGACTCCGACTGTCCGTCTCCAAGCGGAGCTCCTGCAGACTGGTCATCAGAGCAGGCAGGCAGGCGCCTTCAGGTTTTTTGTTCTTCTCCTTGAGGCGGCTCACGGCGTTGGACCAGGCCGCGTCGCCCGCTGCATCGTCCAGGAGCACCTGCCGCAGATCCTCCATCTCGCCTTGCTCTCCCTCGGGGGTGTCCGGCAGATACGCGATGGGCAGAGGCTTGCCCTCAGGTACGGTGCTTCCGTCCGGCAGCTCGACCTCTTCCACCTTGCGCTCCCCATAGGGTGAGGAGAACAGCGAGCAACCATCGCGTGAGAGGTTGACCGGGCCGATGTAGTCCAGGAACTGGATGACCGGATTGCGGTCGAGGCCGTGCTTGATACGAAAGGCGTCGATCTTCGAGGCCGAGTCCGAATCCGTGGCCATCTGTCCGCCCGAGCCCATGCCCATCATGACCGTGGCCGGGTCCCCGGGGGCCAGGTGGTAGATCCCAAAGACGACAGCCGCCACCCCCAGGGTGGTCGGGATCATCAGGAGCAGTCGGCGGAGGATGAAGGCCAGCACGGCAGTTCGGCGGGGGGAGTTCCGTTCCCGTCAGGGAAAGGGGGGCCGAAGATACACGGGTACAGGGCCCGGGGGTAGGGCCACCCCACCCAAGAACACCGCTTCGGACGGGTTACGGACCTAGCGGTCCAGGGTCGCCCGGGTCTTGTCTGTCGATTCCCACAGGTGCCAGCGCCGGATCACGTAACCCGGGTCGATGCCCAGGGTCTGGAACCCGCGGAAGCGCCGGTTCAGGGCGAACTTCTGGGGCACGTTGTACATGAACAGGTACGGGTGCACGTTCTCATAGAGGTAGCGGTGCATCTCGCGCCAGATAGCCTGGCGCTTGTCGAAGTCGAGCTCGCGCTGACCCGCCGCGATCAGCTCATCGATCTTGGGATCCATGACGCCGGCATTGTTGGATCCCCGAGCGTCGAACTCGCCCCATTTGGAATGCCAGAGCTGCTCGGGGTCACTCTCCAGCGGCGGCACCCAAGCCAGGTTGCAGCCATCAAACTGGCGGGTCTTCATCTTCTCCAGGAAGGTGGCCCACTCCATTTGCACCATGTTGACCTTGATTTCAAGGTCGCCGAGCGCCTCCTGCAGCTTCAGGCCGAAGTTCTTCGAGGCATCGTTGCCCGACGGCATGAGGAAGTCGATCTCCAGAGCCACGCCGTCCTTGTCGCGGATGCCATCCCCATCGCGGTCGTACCACTCGGCATCCTCAAGGAGGTCGATAGCCCCATCGGGATCGAAGGGCAGGGGTGCGACGTCATGGTCGTAGGCCGCGGAGTTGTAGGGGAAGGGACCGGTGATGCGACGCGCCAGACCCTTGTAGTTGGAGATCCGATAGGCCTCGTAGTCCATGGCCATGGAGATGGCCTTGCGCACGGCCAGGTCCTTGAGCTGGGGCTTGTACAGGTTCCAGCCCGTGTAGCCGTAGGTGCCCAGGTACTTGAAGCCCTTGTAGTGGGTCGACTTGAAGTCGTCGCCCTCGGTGCGCGCGCCGAAGTAGTCGGCGGACTTGATGCGCTCGAAGAAGTCCAGCTCGCCGTTGAGCAGGGCGTTCATGGAAGTCTCGTCGTCGTCGATGTAACGCCAGCGGATGGTGTCCACATAGCCCGCGTTGTCCCGGTCGAAGTACAGGCACTTGCCGTTCTCGTCGGCGAAGCGCTCGGCCTGCACGTACTGCTGGGTCCACTGGGTCACCCGGTAGGGCCCCAGGCCGACCCATAGCTGATTGTGGCGGTTCTCGTTGATGTGCTTGGCCTGCTTCTCCAGTGAAGCGCTGGCGTCATGCTCGGGGTTGTTCGGGTCGGCCAGGTTGTAGATGTGGCTGGGCAGGACCGTCAGGGATTCCGCGATGGTCCCCTTCGCGAAGGCGTACTGCTCCTCGTAGAAGAAGCGCACGGTCAGATCGTCGACGATCTCTCCGTGGGTGATCTTCTCGAATTGGAAACGCTTCTCGTCGCAGTCGACCTTGGGATTGGAGTAGATCGTCCACGAGAAGTGGACGTCTGCGGCGTCCAGCGTGTGACCGTCAAGGGCCGCCACTGCATCGGGGTGGGTCTCGGGGTAGACGAGGGAGGGATGCCAGAGTACGCCCTCGCGGACCTTGAAGGTGAAGACGGCGCCGCGCTGAATACTCTCGACGTCCGACTTGGGAACCTCGACCGCCACCTGCAGGGAAGCGCCCGCCGAAGCGGGAGTCACGACCCAGTTGTCGCCACCGTCCGTGACCTGACCATAGTAGGCGCGCACCAGTTTCTGGGCGGACTGGCCCTCGGCCACCTCGCCCTGTCGCTTGACCTTGGCATCGATGGCGCCCGTCCCGTCCCCGTGACGGCCGGCAGCCTCGGCATTCAGCACCACCAGATCCTCCGTCACAAAACTGTCAGCCAGACGCGGGCGGTAGTCGTGCCACTCCCAGTCCTGGATCATCAGGGTCTCGTGCACCTCGCGGAGGAGCCTGCGAGTAATAGCGGAGTTCTCGATCGGGTAGCAGATGTTCTCAGGCAGGCTGGCCAGATGAACGATCACGCGACCGCCATAGAGCACCTCCGCGTCCTTGTCGCGATCCGGGTGAAAGACGTCCTTGGCCGCCTCACCGGGCCCGGCAACCTCGACGGGCGCCTCGTCCTGGCAGATGGCTGGGGCCGCAAGAACGGCTAGCGAGCCGAGGCTCAAGAGGGCGCGTGTGGGGCGAATCGGGAAACAGATCATGGGTGCATTGGGAAAAGGGAACCACGGGGCGGGACAAGTGTAATTAGGGTCCGTGGGCAGCCTGGTTACACCCGCTGGTGGGCGACCATTGTTCGGAGAAGGTGAAGAATCGTCAAGCTCACACCGCCCCTGAGAGCCTGTCTTGCGGGGGACCCACCCGCCCAGTAGTCTGCATCGATGCCGACCCCGTACGGTGCGCGCCAAAGGCGTCAGGGCCTAGCCGCCGTCCTCGTCATCGGACTCTTCGGTGGGCTGCTCTATTTGGCGAGCGGAGCCCGCCTCAAGCCAGCCGACTTCACCTTCAACAACGGCACCGAGGTCTCCACCCTCGACCCGGCCACGGTCACAGGCGTCCCTGAGGGGCGCGTCCTGAGGGCCATCTTCGAGGGCCTCGTGATCAAGGACCCGCTGACCCTCGCTCCCGAGCCAGGCATGGCCGAGAGCTGGGAGGTCTCCGAGGACGGCCTCACCTACACCTTCCACATGCGCGAGGACGCGCGTTGGAGCGACGGGCACCCGGTCACCTCCGAGGATTTCTACTACTCCTTCGAGCGTTTCCTCAACCCGGGCACGGCGGCGTACTACGCCTACCAGCTCTGGTATGTGCGCGGCGCACAGGCCTACACCAAGGAGGTCAACGAGAACGGCGAGCCGCTCAATGATTTCTCCACGGTGGGTATCCGGACCGAGGGACCGAGCACCCTGGTGATCGAGCTGGAGGCGCCCACCCCGTTCTTCGTGGACCTGATGGGGTTCTACCCCCTGTTCCCCGTCAGCCGCCGCAACATCGAGTCCGCCCAGAAGGAGTGGCCCGATTCCTGGGAGATCCGCTGGCTGCGCCCGGAGAACATCATCACCAACGGCCCCTACCGGGTCGATTACCGACGCGTGAACGACCGCATCCGGCTGGTCAAGAACGAGACCTACTGGGACGCGGACAACGTGGCCCTCAACACCATCGACGTGCTGGCCATCGAGCAGGACGCCACCATGCTCAACGTCTACCTGACGGGCGGCGCGGACCTCATCGATAGAGTCAACACCAACGTGGTGCGGGAGATGATGGAGCGTGAGGACTTCACGCCGGTCCCCTACCTGGGCACCTACTTCTATCGGGTCAACACCACCAAGCCCCCCTACGATGACGTGCGGGTCCGCGAGGCCCTGTCCCTGACCATCCCGCGCGCCCAGATCGCCACCGACATCATGAAGATGGGCCAGGTCCCCGCCTATGGCCTGGTTCCCCCGGGCATGCCCGGGTACGCCAGCGCGGAGTGCCGTAAAGAGGACACCGAGCGCGCCCGGGCCCTGCTGGCGGAGGCGGGCTTCCCCGAGGGCAAGGACTTCCCCCCCATCGAGATCCACTACAACACCTCAGAAGCCCATGCGCAGATCGCCCAGGTGATCGCCCTCGCCTGGCAGAGGGACCTGGGTATTCGCGCCAAGCTGCGCAACGAAGAGTGGAAGGTCTACCTGGACACCCAGAACACCCTGCGCTTCGATGTCTCGCGCTCGGCGTGGATCGGGGACTACGTGGACCCCAACACCTTCAGCGACATGTTCGTGACCGGGGGCGAGAACAACAAGACCGGCTGGGGGCACCCCGAGTACGACCGCCTGATCGCGGCCGCCGCAGCCACGGTGGATGTGGAGCAGCGCCTTGAGCAGCTACGCCAGGCTGAGGCCTTGCTGATGGAAGAGCTGCCCATCCTGCCCATCTACTTCTACGTCACCCAGAACGTGGTGGCTCCGCGCCTGGGGGGCTACTACGAGAACATCCAGGACGAGCACTTCCCCAAGCACTGGTATTGGATGGATGACGACGAGCTGGCGGCCAAGCGCGCCACCTACACGCACGGGAAGAACCTGGTGGACCCCCACGGTCCGGCGGCGGGCATGTACTCACCGGCCGAGATGCGCAGGAGAGCCCAGAGGTGACACGCTTCCTCCTGAGACGCCTGCTCTGGTTTGCCATCACGATGTTCGTGGTGATGAGCGTCTCTTTTGTCCTCATGCGCTCCGTCAAGGGCGGACCGTTCGACCAGGACCGCAACGTCGAGCCCGCCATCGAGCAGAACCTGAAGAAGAAGTACCACCTGGACTGGCCCATGTGGAAGCAGTTCCTGCACTACGTGGGCCCCCTGAATCTGGACGAGCGTGGCCCCTTCGGAGAGGGGGAGCACAGCGGCGAGAAGACCTTCGGGGGAGTCCTCTCCGGCGACTTCGGGCCCTCCTTCCGCTATAGGGACTACACGGTCAACGACATCATCGGGCAGTCCCTGCCCATCTCCGCCCTGCTCGGGATCGTGGCCATGATGTGGGCCCTGGCCCTGGGCATATCCACGGGCATCGCCTCGGCCCTGCGCCGGGGCAGCGGGCTCGATCTGGCCATGCGGCTGGCGGCCACGGGCGGCATCGCCCTGCCCAACTTCGTCATCGCCGGGTTCCTGATCATCTGCTTCGTGTTCCTGATACCACTCTTCCCGGTGGCGGGCTGGGGCTCCATCCGCACCATGATCCTGCCGGGCTTCTGCCTGGGGCTGGTGTTTGCCGCCTACATCTCACGCCTGACGCGCACCGGCATGCTGGAGGCCCTCTCCCAGGAGCACATCCGCACCGCCCACGCCAAGGGGCTCAGCCCGCGCACGGTCGTCATGCGCCATGCCCTGAAGGGCGGCCTGCTGCCCGTGGTCAGCTACCTGGGTCCGGCCACGGCCGGCATCCTCACGGGCAGCCTGGTCATCGAGCGCATCTTCTTCATCCCCGGCACGGGCTCGCACTTCGTCAACAGCGCCATCAACCGCGACTACACGCTGGCCATGGGCGTGACCATCCTCTACACGGTGCTGGTCTACTCCCTGAACCTGGTCGTCGATCTGATCTACACCCTGCTCGACCCGCGCATCGAACTGGAGGACGAGTGAGCTCCTCCCAACCGAAAAAGAACAGCGATACCCGCTGGGATCTGGGCGGCGGAGACCTGGACCGACTCCTCGCAGAGGCCAAGGCCAGCAAGGGTGAGAGCCTGTGGAACGACTCCTGGCGCCGGCTCAAGATCAACCGGCCGGCATGGTGGTCTCTGCGCTTCCTGGGGTTGTTCGCCCTGATGTCCGTTCTGGCGCCCCTGCTCCCCCTGCGCTCGCCGGTGGTTGTCAATACAGCCCTTGGTGCCCAAGCGCCGAGCCTGACCTGGGGCGATCACGAGTTCCTGAACGACGTTCCAACCGAGGATGAGATAACGGAGCGACACATCCAGGACTCCTACTGGGAGCTGTCCGGACTGGATCAGCTCCTCGTGCACGCCCGTGTAGGGGTGTTCAGCCGCTGGCAGACAGGCCATTGGCTGGGCACGGACCACCTGGGCCGCGACCTGCTCTCGCGCCTGATCTGGGGCAGCCGTACCTCGATTCTCGTGGCCCTGGCCGCGACCTTCTGCAGCCTGCTCATCGGCGTTGTGTACGGGGCCTTCTCCGGGCTCGCAGGTGGGCGCGTGGACAACCTGATGATGCGCGTGGTGGACGTGCTCTACTCCATCCCGTTCATCTTTGTGGTGATCTTCCTGATCACGCTCATCGGCGACTACCGCATGCTGCTCGAAGAGAAGATGGGGCTCGACAGGGAGAAGGTCTTCTACCTGGTCATCGGCGCCATCTACTGGTTGACCATGGCGCGCGTGGTACGCGGACAGGTGCTGTCCCTGAAAAACTCCGAGTTCATCGAGGCCTCGCGGGTCCTGGGTGCCTCCACAACCCGCATCCTGTTCCAGCACATCGTGCCCAACGTGCTCTCCATCGTGGTGGTCTACCTGACCCTGACGATCCCCTCCGTCATGCTCTTCGAGGCCTTCCTCTCTTTCCTGGGCCTGGGTATCGAACCGCCCAAGGTCTCCTGGGGAACGATCGCGGTGGAAGCCACCTCGGCCATCAATCCCCTGCGGCTCTTCTGGTGGATGGTGGTCTTCCTGGCCATGGCCATGGGCTCCGCCCTCCTGGCACTGAACATCCTCGGGGATGGCCTGCGCGACGCGCTGGACCCCCGCATGCGAGGCAAGGACTGATGGCTCTCCTGGACGTGAACGACCTGCGCGTGCGCTTCGAGACCCACCACGGGACCGTGCGTGCCGTGGACGGTGTCAGCTTCAGCCTGGACGAGGGCGAGACCCTGGGGCTGGTGGGTGAGTCCGGCTCGGGCAAGTCCGTGACCAACCTGGGCATCATGGGCCTGGTGCCCTCGCCCCCCGGGGTCGTTGAGGCCGGTCACGTGCTCTTGGAGGGCCGCGACCTGGTGCAGATGAGCGACGCGCAGCTGCGTGGCGTGCGTGGCAATGAGGTCTCGATGATCTTCCAGGACCCCATGACCTCGCTCAATCCGCTCCTGACCATCGAACGGCAGCTGACCGAGGTGCTGGAGTTGCACCGCAACATGACCCGCGCCGAGGCCCGCCGGGCCGCAGCCAAGGGCCTGGACGAGGTGGGCATCCCCGAACCCGAGCGGCGCCTGGACCAGTACCCCCACGAGCTGTCCGGGGGTATGCGCCAGCGGGTCATGATCGCCATGGGCCTGCTGTGCGAGCCCAAGCTGCTCCTGGCGGACGAGCCCACGACAGCCCTCGACGTGACCATCCAGGCCCAGATCCTGGAGCTGATGAAGGACCTTCAAGAGCGCCGGGGCACAGCCATCATCCTGGTCACCCACGACCTGGGGGTGGTGGCGGGCATGGCCGATCGGGTGCACGTGATGTACGCGGGTCGCTTGGTGGAAACCGGTCCGATCGGCCCGCTCTTCAAGGACCCCCGTCACCCCTACACTCGCGGCCTGCTGCAAAGCGTGCCCCGTCTGACCGGCGACCCCGATGTGGCCCTGGACTCCATCCCCGGTCAGCCCCCTGATCTGGCGGCGCTGCCCCCCGGTTGTTCCTTCGCTCCACGCTGCGGCTTCGCCAAGCCCACGTGCGAGTTGGATCGACCAGCCCTGGATCTCATTCCCTCTCAGGATTCCCGCAGCAGCGCCTGCTTCGAGACCGAGAACCTGCTTGGGGAGTCCGACCAATGAGCAGTCCAATCCTCGAGGTACGCGACCTGTGCAAGTACTTCCCCATGGGCAAGAGCGGCTGGCGCGGGGGCGGCCAGGACTGGCTCAAGGCCGTGGATGGAGTGTCGTTCGACCTGCACCCGGGGCAGACGCTCGGCCTGGTGGGCGAGTCCGGCTGCGGCAAGTCCACCTGCGCGCGCACCATAGTCGGGCTCTACCCCCCCACCTCGGGCACGATCCGTTTCAAGGGCAATGACCTGGGCTCCCTGAGTCCCAGAGGTTGGGCACCGTACCGACGCAAGATCCAGATGATCTTCCAGGATCCCTTCGCCTCCCTGGACCCGCGCCAGACCGTGGGCTCGATCCTCACCGAGCCCATGGCCATCCACAAGCTGGGCAAGCCTCGCGACCGACGCCTGCGTTCGATGCAGCTATTGGAGGCCGTGGGCCTCAACCCGCGCCACCTCTACCGCTACCCGCACGAGTTCTCCGGGGGACAACGGCAGCGAATCGGCATCGCCCGCGCTCTGGCCCTGGAGCCCGAGGTCATCATCTGCGACGAGCCCGTGTCCGCCCTGGACGTGTCCATCCAGGCCCAGGTCATCAACCTGCTGGGTGAGCTTCAGGAGCAGTTCAACCTCGCCTACCTCTTCATCGCCCACGACCTGGCGGTGGTACGCCACATCTGTCAGCAGGTGGCTGTCATGTATCTGGGGCGCGTGGTGGAGGTAGCCGACAGGGACACTCTCTTCGCCAACCCCTCTCACCCCTACACCCGCTCTCTGCTCTCCGCCGTCCCCCACGTGGACCCCGAAGTCGAGAGCGTGCGCCAGCGCATCGTGCTCCGAGGGGACGTGCCCTCCCCCCTCGATCCCCCCTCGGGGTGCACCTTCCATCCGCGCTGCCCGGAACAGGATCAGGTGCAGGGCGACCGTTGCAGCGTCGAGGTTCCATTGCTGCAGAGCTGCGGCTCAGGCGACCAGCAGCGCACGTGCCACCTGGATACCTAAGGCATACGTAAGCGTCCGTGAGCCCCCCCACAGGGGTGCCGGGGGGACCACAGGCATCCATGGGTTTTACAAAGTTGCCGGTAACCTTTTGGGGATCCCTGCGTAGAACCAGATGAACGCGCGGGAGCTGGCAGGCACCCCGACGTTCGGAGGATTGCCTCAGAGGCGCAGCATACTTCCCATGTGCTGCGCCTCCTTCGTTCTACACTCCACGTCCGAGAGCCCGGAAGGCCTCTAGCTCGCCCCCTGGGTCCACAGGGCGCCCAGCCAGACCGCGCCAAGACCCAGGGCGAGGTTCAACCCCACATTGAGCAGGGCCCGCCCGAGCTGGCCCTCGCCGAACAGGCGCAGGGTCTCGTGCCCGAAGGTGGAGAAGGTGGTGAACGAACCCAGAAGCCCCACGACGAGGAACAGGCGCGCATTCTCGGAGAGGCCGGAGTGGTCCTGGGAGAGCCCCAAGAGCGCCCCTATCCCCAGGCAGCCCAGAATATTGACCGCCAGGGTCCCCAGGGGATAGCTGCCCCCCAGGGCCGCTCGCAGCCACTGGGACAGGCCGTAGCGGGACACGGCTCCCAGGAAGCCACCCGCGCCCACACACAGGAGAGTCTGCATGGATGGAGAGTACGCCGCCGGGAGCCCCGGAAAAAGGCCGGGCGGGTGCGCATGACCACGCACCCGCCCAGGCGCGAACGCCCTCCGGCCCCGCTGCCCGCAGGAGCCGGAGGAGACTCGCTGAAAGACCGGGGTGAGCCCGTCACTGCCAGGTTCGGGCCCACTCGATCCGGTGCCCTCTTGATCAACTTCCGTGCCACACCGTGGCCCCGCTGGAGGGGTCCTGGGGGCCTATCAGGTGGGTGTATGTGCGATTCCGCACACCCTGTGTGCGCCCAGCGCACACTTTCCCAAGAGGCTGGGATGCCCCCTGACGATGGAGGACGCCCGTCGGGACCATTAGGCTCGGGCAGAGCCCCGGCCCGGTTCCCCACGCCCGGCTCTCGATACCCTCCCCGCGATGGACCCCCACACACCCAAACCGCTACGTGTCGGCTTCGACGTGACGAGCGTGACGAGCCACCGCACACGTGGGATTGCGAGCTACATCAGAGCCCTGCTCCCGGCCCTGGAGGCAGCCGCCCCGTGGGTCGATCCCGTCCTGTTCCTGCGCAACGAGCGCTGGCTCCGAAAGGAGGCTCTTGCCGACCTGCTCCCGGAAGCAGAACGACGCTGGATCCTCGACCCTCTCAAGGCACCCCTTGGAGACCTCGACGTCTACCACGGGATGGGGACCCACCTCCCTCGCCGCAGCAGGACCCCGCGCAGCTTCACCCTCCATGACCTGCGCAGCTTCGACCTGGACGGGGTCTCGCCAGAGGAGAGCAGCAGGCGGGTGAAGACCATCAGGCGTGCGGATCGAATCCTCTGCATCTCGGAGTATGGCCGCGGCCGGCTCCTGCACCACATCCCGGACCTTCCCCCTCAAGACATCGAGGTCATCCATCACGGCGTAGACCACGAGAGATTCAGGCCGCGGGACAGGGCCGAGTGTGAAGCGGCCTTGTCGGATGTGGGAATCCGAGCACCCTTCCTGTTGCAGCTCGGGAGCTTCTTCCCCCACAAGAACCTGTCCCTCTCAATCGAGAGCTACGCGCGCTCGCGGGCAAGGAAAGAAGGTGTTCTTCTGGCCCTCATAGGCGGAGGGAGCAAGGACCACTCGACTCAGCTCAAGCAGCGCTGCACGGAGCTCGGCTTGAATGAGGAGGTACTCTGGGTTGACGGTCTGGCAGCCCCGGCGGTCCCCCTCGTCCTGGCAGCCGCAGAGGCCCTGCTCTTCCCTTCACGCTATGAGGGCTTCGGGTTGCCCATTCTGGAGGCCATGGCCTCGGGGGTTGTGGGCGTGAGCTCCAACTGCGCCTGCCTTCCGGAGATCGTCGGCGATGTGTGGCAGGGCTGTGATCCCGATGACGCCGACAGCTTCAGCGCAGCGCTCGATGAGGCGCTCTTCGATGGGGAGAAGAGGGCCGAGCGGATCCGCGCAGGGCTCGAACGCGCGCGCGCGTTCACCTGGGAGCGCTGTGCGGCTCGAACAGCTGAGTTCCTCGCTGCGACGACCCGGTCGGGTTGAGCCACGGGTGCGCTCTCCGCCGGGAGCGGGGGCCGAGGAGCCGGCGTCAGTCGTAGGCCACGGCAGAACCGGCAAAGGTACGTGCCAGGTAGGCGCGGGTGACGGCCTCCAGCACATCGCCCTGCTCGGGAGCTCGCGCCCCGGTACGCAACCAGTTCCTCACAACCGTGCGGGTTCTGCGCAGGCGGGTGAAGGCGTCCTTCTCAGCCGCGGCGGGGGCAGGAATGCCCAGACGCACCGCATCCGCATAGGCCCGAGAGTAAGAGGCCTCCAGGGCCGTACTCTCGTTCCAGTCATTCCAGGTGGCCAGGTGCAACCAGTCGGCCTCGCTGTCCGCGATGCCTCGGCTTGTGGCGCCGAGGAACCCTCCCCCCGTAAGGCCCCACCCGGCAGAGACGTTCACCCTCACGGCCAGGGGCAGTCCATCGGAGCCCACTCCATTGGGCGCCCCCCAGCCGGCCACGCCGCTGTCGTCAAAGCCCGGCCAGGCCATGGCCACGGAGAACCGCTCTGGATCCAGGGCCGCCCAGTCCGTCGCCTCGCGATCCACGGACCTTGCAAAGTCCACGACGTCTGCCACGCCCACCGCGTGCTCAATACCAGCCAGGAAGTTCGCATAGCTCCCGAAGCGCAAGACCTCGGGCCCCACAAGCCGCCAGCGCAGCGCACCGGCGAAAGACTGGGAAGAGGCCGCCGGAGGCTGCCCGGCGATGAACTCGGGGACCTCCCCCGTGGCCGCCGTGACCCAGCCAGCGATGTCCTGCCAATCGGAGTCCTGCATGCACGGCCCGCCGGGCATGCACATCCCCGGCTCAAAGATGAAGACGACGGGTCGGCCCTCGCGCCTCCAGAGGGCGCGCCTTGGCCCGTAGCGATTCAGATACCAGATCAGGTCGGCCGCGATACCCTGCTTGCGGTCGTCGAAGGTCGGCTGGCCTTGGACCCAACCCAACATGTGGACCTTGGGCTCGATCATCAGGCCCAACTTGAAGTCCCCGTCCTCCGCCTCGGCCGCCTCAAAGAGCACCTCCAGCGCCCCGCCGTTGGGGCTCTCCTCTCCCGGCAGGGCGGCTTGCTGGTTCAGCGCCTCCCCCATCCAGTCGAAGACGAAGGAGTGCAGCCCGATGGCCCGCGCCTGGTCCACGTGCAACTGCACCACGTCCGGGTCGCGGGAGTCGTAGGTGCCAGCCAGGGGCAGAAAACCGGCCCCGTCCGTTACGCCGACGGCTCCATCCCTGCGCCCCGTGGTGCGGAAGCAGGACGGGCTGGTGGCGCAGTCGGGATTGTGGGCCAGGGTGTTGTTGCCCGGGTCCCCATAGGGTGGAGCGGTCCACGCCCAGTTGCCCCAGATAGCGCGCGGGTCGGAGGGTGTGGCCGAGCTCTGGCCGGAGAGGGGCGAGCGGTACCAGGCCACGTAGCCCGCGGTGGCCAGACGACGTGGATTGCCGTCCACTGCGAGGTTCTGACCCACCTGGGCAAAGTCCAGGGCCATCTTGCCCGGGAAGTTCTTGGTCACCCTCCACTCAAGAGTGGCGTGGGTGAGCAGCGGCTGTAGGGACTGGGTCTCCAGATAGATCCACCGCCCGGCCTGGCTGGCGATGGGATGGTGGCGCACCCGGGCCAACTCCTCCACGCTCGAGCCTGATGAATATCCCTGAAGCACAAGGTCGATCCAGATATCGGGGTCCGGCGCGGGAGGCAGGGGCAGATCTCCCAGTGCCTGGAC
>PBIX01000072.1 GCA_002720975.1 Planctomycetota bacterium
CCGTCAGGTCGCTTGCCTTTTCCGTCGGGTCGCCTGTTGCCTTGCTCGGCACCCTCGCCCCGCCCATCGGGTCGCCTGCCCTGCTTGGAGCCCTGATCTGACGGGTTCCTGCGGAAACGTCCTCCATCGGCCAGGGCCTTGCGACCCGCTTGGCCCTCCTCTTCACTGACCTTGCCGTCGCCGTCCTTGTCCAGGCGTTCAATGATGGCGTTGCGCATGCGCTCGGGCAGGGCCTGGAACCCACCGCGGTCCTGGAATGCCTTGAGGCCCGCTTGGGTTTCCTCGGCACTGATGTCGCCATCACCGTTGGTGTCCAGTCGCTCGAGGATCGTAACGCGCTGGCGCCCATCCTGCTTGGCTGGGGGCTGGCCCTGAAGGGGGCTCGAGAGAAGGGTGGTGGCGCACAAGGCCAGGAGGGGAGTGGATAGAAGTCTCATTATTGGATCTCGAAGTGTATGTGCGAGGGCTGACGGCAGCCGGGGAGAACGGCCTGTGTGGGCCACGAAGTCTCGTTCAACGTTCGGTCGTACCCTAGGTATCGCAGGGATCCCTGATTCTGTGGTTCACCTTCGGCCACTTGTTGCCAGTGGTCGTCCTGAATGCGCGAGGCGTCCCTCTCCCCGCGTCCTTGTCGTTCTGGCAGACTGTGCCCACGTTCGAACTGCGTATGACCATCACCCGCCACCAGACCCTATCCACTCCGGAGTCCCCCGCGCTTGCGGGCGCACCCAAGGTGCACGTCGTGACTTTCGGGTGCCAGATGAACAAGTACGACTCGGAACTTGTGGAGGGACGCTTTCGTCGTCGTGGGTATTCCACCACGGAGTCCATGGATGACGCTGACGTGCTGCTCTTCAATACCTGCAGCGTTCGCGACCATGCGGAAGAGCGCACCTGGAGTTGGGTCGGAGAACTCAAGCGCGCCAAAGAGCGGCGTCCGGATCTGGTCATCGGGATCATGGGTTGCATGGCCCAGCGAGTGGAGGAAGAAGTGTTCAAGCGCGCGGGTCACGTCGACCTTGTCGCCGGCACACGCCAGTTTCAGAACCTGCCTCACATGGTGGACCAGGTGCGCGAACGGCGCGCAGCTCAGGGCGCCACACAGGCCACCTCGCGCCTGGTAGCAGTGGAGACCTCCGATGACGTCCGTGTGGACCGCACGGATGTGCCCTTCGACGGGGGGAGCCACGCCTATCTGGCCGTGATGCGTGGGTGTGACCTCTCCTGCACCTACTGCATCGTTCCCACAACCCGTGGTCCGGTGCGCTCACGCAATCTTGAGGACCTGCTGCAGGAGGTACGTTGGATGGTTGCTGGTGGCGTGCGCGTGATCACCCTCCTGGGACAGACGGTCAACAGCTACGGCGAGGACTTTGATCCGCCTTCGGGGGACGAACCTGGTGGCACCGGCCGCCAGGGGCGCCCCTCTCTCGCAGACCTCCTGCGCCGTCTCCAAGAGGTCGAGGGCCTGGCTCGCATCCGTCTGGTCACCTTGCACCCCTCCTACGTGACACGCGCTTTCGCGGAGGCCATCCGGGACTGCGATAAAGTGGAGCGTTTCCTGCCTCTCCCGGCCCAGGCGGGGTCCGATGCCATCCTGCGCGGGATGAAGCGCGGCTACAACCTGGACCTCTACCGTCGGCGCGCGGACATCCTGCGCGAGATCGTGCCGGACATCGAATTGGGCAGCGACTGGATCGTGGGCTTTCCCGGCGAGGAGGAGGTGGACTTCCAGGGCACCCTCGACTTTCTCGAGGAGCAGCAGTTCCTCGTCAACTACGTCTTCAAGTACGACCCGCGCCCTGGCACCCATGCCGATGAGCGATTGGCGAACAGCGTCAGCGATGCCATCAAGAAAGAGCGCAATCAGCGATTGCTCGCCGCAGCCGAGAGAGTTCAGCGTGGCCGCTGCGAGCGCGTCGTGGGGCAGGAGCTTCCCGTCTGGTTGGAGCGAGCTTCCGAACGCGACCCCGGCTTGCTCTTGGGCCGCACGTTGAGCGGAATGCCGGCTTCCTGTCCCGGCCCCGCCGAGTGGGTGAACAGCCAGCGCATTGTCCGGTTGGACACGGCCACCCCGTTCGGAGTGGCCGGTTTTGACGTGCCCTCCCCGGCCGGAGCCTGACCTCTAGGTCAGCAGGTCGGCCACCAGATCCCGCTCACCCTGCAACTCTTCATGGGTTGCGGCGATCTTCTCGGTCAGGAACTCGTTCAGTTCGAGTCCCTGCACGATCTCCCAGCCACCCTCTCCGTTGGAGCGAACGGGGAAGGAGCTGATCAGCCCCGGATCGATGCCGTAGCTGCCATCCGAACAGACACACACCGAGCGCCACTCGCCCTCGGGCGTGGCGTGACACAGGTCCCGCACGTGATCCACGAGGCCGTTGGCCGCTGAGGCTGCGGAGGACAATCCTCGCGCTGCAATGATCGCGGCACCACGCTTCTGCACCGTCGTGATGAACTCGTCCTTGAGCCACTCGTCGTCGTTGATGACGACGTCGGCCGAGGCCTTGGAGATCTCGGATGAGGTACGCCATGACGGACCCTCGATGGTGGCATGGTAGAAGTCGGGCACCTGGGTGGCGGAGTGATTGCCCCAGATCAGCGTGTTCTTGACTCCCCCGACATCCACGCCGGCCTTGCAGGCCAGTTGGGCCTGCGCCCGGTTCTGGTCGAGTCGTGTCATAGCGCTGAAGCGGTCGTCGGGAAGGTCCGGGGCGGAGTTCATGGCGATCAGGCAGTTGGTGTTGCAGGGGTTACCCACCACCGCCACGCGCACGTCGGAGGCGGCATGGTCGTTGATGGCCCGCCCTTGTCCCGTGAAGATCGGACCATTCTCACGGATCAGATCTCCGCGCTCCATTCCCGGTCCCCGGGGCTTGGAGCCCACCAGCAGGCACCAGTTGGCGTCCTTGAATCCCTCGCTGGGTTCGCTCGTGAGCACCATGTCTTTCAGGAGCGGAAAGGCACAGTCCTCCAACTCCATGGCAACTCCCTTCAGAGCCTCCATCGCCTTCTCCACTGGGATCTCGACCATCTGCAGGATGACCGGTTGATCGGCGCCAAACATCTGGCCGCTGGCGATGCGGGGGAGGAGGGAGTAACCGATCTGTCCGGCCGCGCCGGTAACAGCCACGCGGATAGGGGCCTTGCTCATGAGTCTGGTCTTGTCTGGGGGGGAGAGAAACAGGGTTGCCTGGGGGGCGGCCATTCTCCACACCTGGGGAGCAGCCGAAAGGGGAGGCCCCCAGATACCGTTCAGAAGGCGTCCGCTCCGTTGCGTGCGGTGTTGCTCACGCGCATGCGGACATGCGGACTGTCCGCATCTTGCTCCGGGAATAGGGATGGGTGAACGGGTAAGGTATGGCCACCATGACCGCACTCTCCATGCCCCTCGAAGACACCGAGCTTCGCAGCCTGCTCCACGAGCTGGGCGCAGAGGCGGCGTGCTTCCGCTTCGACGTGGCCCCCAATCCTTGCGTCGGGGCGGCCATTCTATCCCGTGGCAAGGTGATCGCCCGTGGCTACCACGAGCGTTGGGGCGGCGATCATGCCGAGGTGGAGGCCTTGGAGGCCGCCGCGCGTAGTGGCGTGCCCAGGGCCGAGTGGGACACCCTTGTCGTGACGCTGGAGCCGTGCAGCACCCGTGGCAAGACGGGCCCCTGCACCCAGGCCATCATGGAGGCCGGGATCGAATCGGTTGTCATAGGGGCCGTGGATCCGGACCCGCGCCACCAGGGCCAGGGAATTCGCTTCCTGGAAGACGCAGGTTTGGAGACCCGACTTCTCATGGGAGCGGCACCCCTTGAGGACGTGACCTCGCATTTCTTGGATTGGATATGCCCGGATCGCCGGCGCCGACCCCACCCGTGGGTCGTAGCCAAGTGGGCCCAGACCGCCACGGGGCAGCTGTCTCCCCCCAAAGACCACGGGGATGGCCGCACGATCTCCAGCGCGGAATCCCTGGAGCAGGTGCAGCACCTGCGCGCATCCGTGGATGCCATCCTGACCGGCGTGGGGACGGTCGTGGCAGATGACCCGCGCCTGACTGTGCGAACCCCCGCGCGTACGGTGAAGGCGCCGGATCGGATCATCTTGGACAGTGGCCTGCGTACCTCGCCTGATGCTCGCCTGTTCGATCCGCCCGAAGCGGGCGAGTCTGCAGGCCCTATCCGGATTCTGTGCACGACCGGCCCGGATCGCGCGCGTGAGAAGGCTCTCATCGTGGCGGGTGCCGGAGTCTACGGCCTGCGAGGAGATGACCGACGTTTTCTCAACCTACGCGGGGTCATGACCTGGATGTGGGAGATGGGCTACCGCCGGGTCCTGCTGGAGTCCGGACCGACCCTGTTGGAGGCCTGCTTTGATGCCGGCTTCGTGGATCAGATCCGAGTCGTTACCGGACCCGTGCGGGGAGGTCGCGGGGAGAGTCTCGGCTCTCGCTTGCAGCCGGGAGGACTGGGGGCGAGGCGCGATGAAGAGTGCGGCCCCGATTCCGTGCTGGACGCCTTCATCGTCCGCTGAGACGGCCGGTGCTGCTCCAGGACTACAGGTCCTTGTAGCGCTCCTTGGCCTGCTCTGCGGCAGGTGTATGGCTCAGCTTCTTGCTCGCCAGCTTGCGTAGCAGGCGCTTGGCGAGGCCCTTGTTCTTGGCCTGCAGGGCTTCTTCGATGTCCTTGAGCAGCCCCTCCGCTTCCAGGATCAGATCGATCTCCGCCAGGCGTGGCTTGAGTTGGGGATCGCGTCGAGCGGCCCCCAGGACCTTGCCCACCTCACGCTCGATGGGCGAGTCATCGAAATCCATGGCGCGGATGCGGCGGTACGCGTCCTCCAAGGTCGCCGGAACCAGGCGCTTGGCTTGGGTCTCCAGGGACAGTTTCATTTCCTTCAGGGCCAGCTCCATGCCGGACTTGGCGGCCTCGGCATGCGGCCCGCTGGGGGCCCACTTGCCTACCTTCGACCAGGACTTCCAACTGTCGGACCATAGCTTGGCCTTTGCCATGGCTTGAGCCATTGTCACTTCTCGGCGCAGGTTGGCGATGTCGTTCGCTGAAACCCCGCGCCCCAGCACCTTCTGCAAGGTCTTGATTTCGCGCACGACTGGCCCCAGGGGGATGATGTCCAATTCTCTAAAGCGCTCTTCAATCTTCCCGTCGGGTCGTACCAGGATGACCTCAGGCAAGATCCACTCGCCTCCATCGGGCATGACGTAGTCCTTGTAGACCGCGTCCCACTGCAGCTTGTGGGCATCGCAATCGTCCGTGCCGAATGCCGAGCAGACGCTCTTCTTGACGCGCTTGCCGTCGGCACCTTTGACCTTGACCTCCTTCTGCTCGTGGTCGCCATCGTTGGCCAGGACCAAGATCAACTCCGCGCTCAAGCTCGAGAGCAGATTGTCTTCGCTCAAGGTGTCCTGGAAGCGACCGCTGGCTTCTTCGCCTTCAAGGACACAGCACACGACGAGGGGTACGTTGCGCTCCTTGGCTTCCGCTTGTGCTTTGGAGAGCTTGCCGTGAAACCAGGCGGAACCATCAGCCACGCCGGAAATCCACCGGCCTGACTGTGTCCGGCCCAGGGGCGTCAGCATGAGACAGCTCACAAGGCTCAAGGCCAGGAGAATCGGGAGGTGCACGGCCCGCGATCGGGTGTTTGAGGCGGAGGTCATCATGTCAGTATGGGACGGCTCCCGGGAGCGGCAAGTGGGATCCTGGCCCATGACCCCCGCAGCCCTAGCTCAGGACCTCGTCCGCGGCGGTCAGGACCGCTTCCAGGCCGTCCTCGCTGTGGTCTCCCATGTGGCCGATCCGGAAGGTCTTGCCCTTGAGGTCGCCGTATCCATTGGAGATTGCATAGCCGCGCTCCGCGAGCCCTCCGACCAGGGCTCCCACGTCCAGCTCCCCGGCGCGGATGCAGGAGACCGTGGGGGAGGCGTGCTCGGGAGCGGGCAGGAGGGAGAGGCCATGCCCCCCGGCCCAGGCCACCGTGCGGGCCTGCATTCGACTGTGCTTGTCGAACCGCGCCTGCCAGGCCGCCGCCCCAGAGCAGCTGCCCGCGCTCTCGGGCAGGGCCACTCCCGCGCTGATGTCCTCCAGCTGCTGGGCGAGGGCGAAGTACAGGGAGATGGCGGGGGTCGCCGGTGTCTTGCGCGCCAGGTGGCCCTCGATGAAGCGCACCGGGTCCAGATAGAACCCGCGCTCTGTCTGGGCCCGCGCCCGCTCCATGAATGCGGCTGAGGCACAGACCACCGCGACTCCCGGGGGCAGGGCGAAGGCCTTCTGAACCCCGGCGAGCCCGAAGTCCATGTGGTTCGCATCGAAGTCCACGGGCGCCCCGGCGATCCAGCTGACCAGGTCGGCCATGAAGAGGGTGCCCGGATAGCGCGCGAGGAGCTCGCCCAGGGGCGCGAGCGGTGTGGCGGTCCCCGTGGATGTCTCGCTCGATACGACGGTCAGCGCGTCGAAGGGACCTTCCTCGTCCAGGACACGCTGCACCTCATCCAGATCCACCACCTCGCCCATGGGCACCTCGATGGCTCGCGCCTCACGGCCCAGCTGCAGCGCGATGTTGTACCAGCGCTTGGAGAAGGCGCCGTTCACCAGGCAAAGGACCTTACCGCGCCCGGCCCCGATCAGGGCGGCCTCCATCATGGCCGAGGCGCTCGCGGAGTGTACGGCCACGCTGGCGCCGCCATCCTCGGCCGCGCCGAAGGCCAGCCGCAGGTGCGGATCCATGCGCTCGATGGTCTCGGTCATCGTCGCGCTCCGGTGGCCGATCATGGGGTGCGCGCAGGCGGCCAGGATTTCGGGGCGGACTTCGGTGGGGCCGGGGATCCAGAGTTGAACCATGGAGAGTCAGGGGTGGCAGGCGATGGACGCCTCGAGGAGGCCCGCGTGGGCCGGGAGAGAGGAGAGTTGGTCGCGTTCGGCGGCGGAGGTCAAGAGGGGGAGCAGGGCGGCCAGGTCCGGGATCGCGCAGCAGGTGTCGGCGCCGGCGAAGACCTCCTCACGGCGCTCGACCCCGCCGAAGGCCACGAAGCGTGCACAGGCGGGGGCGGCCTCCAGGTCCGTGGCTCCGTCTCCCACCAGAGCGATGGGGCCGGTGTCGTCCCGTGCCAGGGAGCGCAGGAGGTCCAGCTTGCCACCGGAGCGGGCCAGAGGACTGTCGGTATCGAATCCTGCGTATCCACCTGCCGCATCGAACCGGACCCCGACGGCATGCACGTCCGTGTCGTCGATCCCCAGGGCCCGGGCCATGTGCAGAACGGCCGGGCGTAGGCCGCCCGACAGGACCCAGACCTTCTTACCCAAGGTGCGCAGGGCTGTGCAGAGCTCCGGGCCATGGGGCAGAGCCGTCTCTACGTAGGCCTGACCCGCGCGCTCCAGATCCGCGGCGCTGGGCCGTACAAGTTCGAGTCGCGCGCCGAACACCTCTTCCAGGGGCAGCTCGCCATCCATGGCGCGCCGGGTGAGGGCCTGGATCTGCTCCTGGTGGTCGCGGGCCAGGAACTCGATGCCCTCGATGGTGGAGAGGGTCGAGTCGCAGTCGAACACGATCGTCCCGTAGGGGGGCGGCGTGGGGGTGCGCTGCACGGGTCAGGCTCCCAGGTCGATGTGGCGCGCGCTGTGGACGGCATCCAGGCCTCGCACCCTCTCGATGGCCTCTTCGCTGGGCGTGTCGTAGAGCGAGAAGAAGGCTGTGGCCTGGCCCTCCCGTTCCGCGCCGTGGGGTCCCAACTCCACGCGGCTCACGTTGACGCTCTCTTCGCCAAGAAGGGTTCCGATCTGGCCCAGCACGCCGGGCTGGTCCGTGTGGCGCGTGAGCAGCAGGTGACCCTTGGGGAGGAGGTCCACGAACAGGTCGTCCACGCGCACGAACCGCGGCCCGTTGCCGAAGACCGTGCCCGAGACCACGTGGGTCTCGTGCCCGTCCTGGCTCGACACCCGCGCCTTGATCAGGTTGGTGTAATTACCTGCCGAGCCCTCGCTGTCTTCCAGGATGCGCATGTTCCGTTCGCTTGCCAGCATGGGGGCGTTGACGAAGTTCACGCTGCCCTCCATGGAGCGCTGCAGTAGGGCCACCAAGAACCCCAGACGCAGGGCACCCACCTGGTCCTTGTTCGCCACCTCGCCCGCCAGGGTGAACTCCACCTTGCGGATGGGCTGATCCATACGCTGTGCCAGGTAGCTACCCATGCGTTCGGCCAAGAGCAGGTAGGGCGCAAGCTCGCGTCGCATGTTGGCCGGCAGCGCAGGCGCGTTCACCGCGTTGCGCGCCACGTCGTCCTCCAGGAAGGTGGCGATCTGCTCGGCCACGTCCACGGCCACATTGCGCTGGGCTTCGTGGGAGGAGGCTCCCAGGTGGGGTGTGAGGATCACGTTCTCCCGATCCAGAAGGGGGTGGTCCTCGGGCGGGGGTTCCTGTTCCAGCACGTCCAGGGCAGCCCCGGCGAGACGCCCCTCGTCCAGGGCGATGGCCAGGGCAGCCTCGTCCACCAGGCCGCCGCGGGCGCAGTTGATCAGTCGCGCTCCGTCCTTCATGAGCGCCAGGCGCTCGGCTCCCAGCAATCCGCGGGTCTCGTCGGTGAGGGGCACGTGCAAGCTGACGAAATCCGAGCGCTGCAGCAGGTCATCGAGCTCCAACAACTCGATGCCTTCGAGGCCGCCCTCGGTGCCGGTCTTGGACAGGCCCGCCTTGGACAGGTAGGGATCGTAGGCCACGACTTCCATGCTGAGGCCCATCGCACGCTGGGCCACCACCCGGCCGATGCGGCCCAGCCCGATAACACCCAGGACCTTGCCGGTGATTTCCGTGCCCATGAGCTTCTTCTTCTTCCAATTCCCCCCGCGGGTACTGCGGTCCGCCTGGGGCACGTGGCGCGCCAGGGAGCACAGCAGGGCGATGGCCAGCTCGCCCGTGGTAGTGGTATTGCCCGTGGGGGTGTTCATGACGACCACGCCGCGTTCGGTGGCAGCAGCCACGTCCACGTTGTCCACCCCTACACCGGCGCGTCCCACGACCACCAGATCGCCTGCGGCTTCGAGCACCGGGCGCGTGATCTTGGTGGCCGAGCGCACCACGAGGGCGTTCGCTCCGGGCACGGCCTGGATGAGGGCGGCCTCGTCCATGCCTGTGCACACTTCGGCTTCGATGCCGTGGGCCTGGAACTGTTCGAGGGCGGCGGGATGCAGGTCATCGCAGACGATGACGCGGGGGGCTTTGAGTGGGGTGCTCACGGCAGGCGAGGTGGGTAGGGGGTCGGCTATTTTCGGAATGCGGCCCGGACGAGGGCTTCCACGTCGGCTGCAGGATTGTCCTGGGCGGCTTTGGTCACGTTGTCTTCGGCCTGCTTGGGCTTGAAGCCCATGTTGACCAGGGCTGAGATGGCCTCGGAGCGCACGGCGCTCTGTGCGGGAGCGACGGGCGTCAGCACGGAAGGATCCGGTGCCTCCACGCCCAAGCTGCAGGCCAGTGCCGGAGCACGGTCGCGGAGGTCCAGGAGGATCTGCTCCGCCGTCTTCTTACCCACGCCTTTGATGCTGGTCATGCTCGCCAGGTCGGCGGACGCGATGGCCGCGACCAGGTCGGCCGGGGGTAGCCCTGACAGGAGGGCAAGGCCCATGGATGGACCGACGCCCTTCACCCTCAGCAGCTCGCGAAACAGATCACGGTGCTCGCGCCGATCGAAACCGTACAGGGTCTGGGCATCTTCACGCACGGCGAAGTGCACCCAGGCCGTGACCTCCGCGCCCGCCTCGGGGAATCGCGAGCTCAGGGGGGTCAGGAGCCAGTAGCCCACACCGTTGACGTCCAAGGTGATGTGGGTCGCGCCGCGGGCGCGGATTGTTCCGTGCAGATATTCGAACATTCGCTCCCCCCGAGCGGTCGTGATGGTCTGGCCGTGAGGTTGGTTTCAGGGGCACGCCAGTGTGACAGCCCGCCCTCCGGGAATCGAGAATCCTCCCCCGGAACTGGGCGCATCCGTTGCGCGCCACCGGGTCTCCGGGTCCCGGAGCCTACTCGTCGCCTTTCAGCTTGAGGTTGTACTCATTCAGCTTGTCGCGGAGTTCGATCAGACTGGTGACCCCGAAGTTGGGCATGGCCAGGAGCTCTTCTTCCGTGTGGGAGACGATCTCGCCCAGGGACATGCAGCCCATGTTCTCCACGGCGCGACGCGCCCGGATCGAGAGCTTGAGGTCATTGACCGAGCGGTTGAGCGGGTCGCTGGTATCCAGCTCCTGGGGCGAGAAGGTCTGGTTGCGAGCGATGGAGGCCACAGCCTCCTCGCGCGCCATGCCGAGGCGCAGGCCCTTGGACCCCAGGATCTCCTTGATCTCAGCCAGGGAGGTCTCACCGAAGTTCTTGTAGGAGAGGAGCTCGTTCTCGGACTTCTTGACGAGGTCGCCCAGCGTCATGATGTCCATCTTGTTGAGGCAGTTACGGGCTCGCACGGTGAGCTCGAAGTCCGTGATCGGGATGCGCAGGATCTGGTTCAGGCGATCCTCCTTCTTCTCCATGTCCTCGTCATAGAACATGTTCATCCCTGCGATGGCGTCCTGCAGGAAGAGGCGTGCCCTGGTGTCCGTGGGCCGACTGCGGGTAACCGTGTCAAAACACGCGGCCGCCTCGGTGTCGCGCCCAAGGTCTTCATAGAGAACGCCAAGGTTCATCATCACGTTGCGATCGATGGGCAGCATGGTGACGAGGGACTCGTAGCATTCCAGAGCCAGCTCATCCAAACCCGAGCGCTCCGCCAGGTGCGCCAGGCGGAACAGGTTCCTACGGTGTGTGGGATCAAGCTCTCGGGCTGCCATGTAGGCTTCGATCGCATTCTGGGGATCACTACTGAGTTCGCACAGTCGACCGGCCAGATACTTGGCCTCGGCGCTCTCATGGAAGGACGTGGGTGCTTCTTCCAGTGCGGAGATGAGGCTGGTCCGCGCAGAGTCCGTGCCGTTGGCAGCCAGTTCTGCTTCGAGGCTTGCATCAATCCATGCCTGGCGGGGGCGAGGCTCTTCGGGATGCTTGACGCTCAGAGCCCTGAAGACGTCTGCAGCCTGGGCGAAGCTGCCCATGGACACGAGGGAGTGTCCAAGGGTGAACGCGGCCACATCATCGTCGGTGTGCTTGGACAGGAGCTCGACGGCCCCTCCGAAGTCTCCCAACATCCAAAGGCCCAGCCCACGCCGGCGCCCTTCTTCACCTTCTTGCCCCAGCCTTTCGACGCTGTTCGAGAAGCTCTCGTAGGCTCGGCGCCGAGAGTACACGCCGGAGCGTTCCTGCTGCAGCGTTGCAAAACTGGGAACGGGGTCGTTGGCCAGATCGAAAACGGGCTGGTCATTCCCTTCTTCCTGCGTGGCGCTGGCGCCTAGGTCCATGGTGTCGATCATCTCGCGGTAGACTCGTGCGTGGGTGGAACGAAAGGCGTCCCTTCCTCAGGCGTGAGGAGGGGCGGTGTGAGGCTTGAGGTGGGCCCCCTTGTAGGGTCGGCTCGGAGGTCGATCGGGGCCCTGGCCCACGAATTCGAGGGCGGAGATCATAGGTCCGCGCAGGGTCTGGCGTCAACTCGACTAGGGGCTCGCCACAGTTCTTCCGGACTGGAGCGGGAATCCGGCCCTGCGTCGCGCTAGGGTGACCGGGGAAGGGGCCCCCGGGGCCCCGCCTGATTCTCTGGGGGGAGGCCGGGGGCCGCCAGATCCAGCACCACACTCATCGCGCGCCCGCGCGCTTTTCTTCGGGGGGAGACAAGGCTTGGAGAAACTGATCGTCGAAGGCGGCCGACCCTTGGAGGGTACGGTCCGCACAGCAGGGTCGAAGAATGCGGTCCTGCCCATCATGGCCGCCTCCATTCTGAGCCGTGAGCCCCTGAACCTCACCGGTGTCCCGCAGCTGAGTGACGTCAACACGATGCTCGGTGTGCTGCGGGAGTTGGGAGCCGAGGGCGAGCTGAGTTCAGATGGCAGCCTGACAGTCTCTTGTGCAGGCGATCTCATTGGCCGGGCGGGATGGGAATCGGTGCGCAAGATGCGCGGCTCGGTTTGTGTGCTGGGTCCTCTGCTGGCGCGCCTGGGTCGGGTGGAGGTGAGCCTGCCTGGAGGTTGCGTCTTCGGTGTGCGGCCCATCGACGTGCACCTGAAGGGTCTGCGCGCTTTGGGTGCCCGAGTGGAGATCGAACGCGGCTTCATCGTGGCCGAAGCCCCGGACGGTGGTCTGCGTGGAGCGGATATGTATCTCGGCTCCGCCTTTGGCTCCTCCGTACTGGGAACCGCCAACGTGCTGATGGCGGCCACTCTGGCCCGCGGCACCACCACCATTCAGGGTGCGGCCTGTGAACCTGAGATCGTGGATCTGGCCGACTGCCTGAACTCCATGGGCGCACGTGTCAGTGGCCAGGGCTCTCCTTTCCTGACCATCGAAGGTGTGGATGAGTTGACGGGCGCCGACCATCCCGTCATTCCCGATCGCATCGAAGCCGGTACCTACGTGATTGCAGGCTGCCTCGCCGGCGGCCGCGTGCGCGTGGAGGGTTGCCGCCCCGATCACCTGGCCGTCGTTCTCGATCGTCTCGCTGAAGCGGAGCTGTCGGTGGAGGTGGGAGAGGATTGGATCGAGACCCAACCCCGGGACACCAAGGCCCAGCGGCCCCGTTCCACGGACGTGACAACCCATCCGTATCCTGGGTTCCCTACGGACCTCCAAGCCCAGTGGATGACCTTGATGACCAGCGCCGATGGCCTGTCCATCGTGACCGAGTGCATCTATCCGGACCGCTTCATGCACCTGCCGGAGTTGGAGCGTCTGGGGGCCAGCGTACGCCGGCAAGGAACGGCGGCACTGGTCATCGGTACCGAGAAGCTCTCTGGAGCCCCGGTGACGGCCTCTGACCTGCGGGCCTCAGCTGCGCTCGTCCTGGCCGGACTGGTGGCAGAGGGGACCACCGAGGTGCACCGCGTCTACCACATCGATCGGGGCTATGAGCGCATCGAGAAGCGACTTGAGGGCTTGGGCGCGGCGATCCGGCGCGAGAAGGAGTAGCCGCACACCCGGCGCCCCCTCCTTGCTTGAAAGCTCATGGATTCCCACGCGAGCTTTGTCTGTGATTCCTGCGGGGAGGAGCTCGTTATCCGTATCGACCCGGCTGAGGGTGGCGAGCAGGAGTACGTGGAGGACTGCCCCGTCTGCTGAAATCCCATGTTGATCACGGTCGAGTTCGACCGGCACGGACAGGCCTCCCTCAGCGCCCGCCGGGAGTAGGGTCGCCGGGAGTCGCGTCCCCTTGCGTCGTCGGCGTTCGCCTCGTTGGGCGGGTGGGGGTGCCCACAGCTGAACCACGGTGCTATAACGCATCCTGGCGGCTCATCCGCACGACCCATGTTTGAATCCCTCACCCAACGCCTGACCCAGTCCTTCGCGGGCTTGCGGGGTCGGAAAGAGCTTACCGCCGAGAATATCGAAGAGGGGCTCTCCGCCGTGCGCACGGCCTTGCTCGAGGCCGACGTGCACTTCGAGCTGGCCACAGAGTTCACCGAGCGGGTCTCCACCCGTGCCCTGGGGTCCGAGCGTGTGAAGGGCGTGGACGCCTCGGATCAGTTCGTGCACGCCGTGCACGGTGAGCTGGTCGAGTTGATGGGACCCGAGGACGCCAGCCTGGAGTTCGCCAAGCGGGGTCCGACAGTCATCCTCATGGCGGGTCTGCAGGGCGCGGGCAAGACCACCACCTGTGCCAAGCTGGCCCTGCACCTCAGGGACAAGCACGCCAAGCGACCTCTGCTGGTTGCGGCCGATGTCAAGCGCCCGGCGGCTGTGGAGCAGCTGCGCGTGCTTGGCGATCGCCTCCAGATTCCGGTGTTTCACAAGGAGGGGGCTGCGCCTCCGGATGTTTGTGCCGCCGGCCTGGCTGCCGCCGAAGCCGGTGGGCATGACGTTGTGATCCTGGACACCGCGGGGCGTCTGCATGTTGACGACGAGCTGATGGCAGAGGTCGCACAGATCGCCGATCGCACCCAACCTCACAACCAGCTGCTCGTGGTGGATGCCATGACCGGCCAGGATGCGCTTCAGTCAGCGCGCGCCTTCCACGAGCGCCTGACGCTCACGGGCGTGGTTCTGACGAAGATGGACGGTGACGCCCGTGGCGGTGCGGCCATCAGCCTCAAGCGCGTCACTGGATGCCCTCTGCTGTACCTCGGCGTCGGGGAGGGTGTTGAGGACCTCGATCCCTTCCAGGCCGAACGCATGGCCGGTCGCATCCTGGGGATGGGGGACGTTGTCGGCCTGGTGGAGACGGCTCAGGAGAACATCGACGAGGAGGAGGCGCAGGCCGGCTTCGAGAAGATGATCATGGGCTCGTTCACCCTGGAGGACATGCTCGGCATGATCCGCATGGTGCGCAAGATGGGTCCCATGAAGAAGGTCATGGGCATGATGCCGGGAATGGGGAGCATGGGCGACATGGACGTGGACGAGGGCGAGATGAACCGCCTTGAAGCGCTCTTCACCTCCATGACCCCGGGCGAGCGCATTCAGCCTGAGATCCTGGACGTCAGCCGCAGGCGTCGCGTCGCCCGTGGCTCCGGCCAGGAGGTCGGCGCGGTGAATGAGCTGATCAAGCGTTTCAAGGACATGAAGAAGGGCATGAAGCAGCTCAACAAGATGGGGCTGGGCTCCATGTTGGGGAAGGCGGGCAAGCGCGAGGCCCTGGCCGGAATGTCGCCCACGGGGGGGATGGTGGATCCCAAGGCGGGCAAGGGCCCGGGGATGCTCGGGGGCCTCGGCGGGGCACTGGGCGGGGGTCTGGGAGGGCTCCTGGGCGGTGGCGGCGGGGCAGCGGGGCTTGGTGGGGGCCTGCCGGACATGGGGGCCGCTGGAATGGGTGCACCGGGGGGGATGGGCCGTCCCATGGGCTCTTCACCCACCCGTGGGCAGTCCGACCTCGCCAAACAGCGCAAGAAGGACAAGGCCAAGCGCAAGCAGAAGCGCAAAAACCGCAAGAAGCGGTAGACAGCCCAGGATGGGGGTGTTGTGATCTTCCGCCCCATTTCCGGCAAGGTCCGACCCCCGGGAATACTGTCTATTCGCTCAGCGCATTTCCCAGCAAGATCCCTCACTCGATTCGTCCATGGCAGTCGTCATCCGCATGAAGCGCACAGGTCGTCGTAACCGACCGTGCTATCGAATTTCCGTCGCTGACTCGCGCTGCCCCCGCGATGGCAACGTCCTGGAGAACCTTGGTCTCTACGACCCGGTTTCCCCCAGCCTCGACGCCCAGCACACGGTCAACGTGGAGCGGGCTCGGCACTGGATCTCCGTGGGCGCCAAGCCCAGTCCCACGGTGCACAGCCTGTTCAAGCGTCACGACGTCTACGAGGGGGACCTTGCACTCAAGCCCCAGACCCCGCGCAAGCGCAAGGGGCGCCGTAAGGCCACAGCCAAGCGGACCCGCAAGCAAACGGCCAAGGCTGCGCGTGCGGAGGCCAAGACCCAGCGTAGGTCCGAGCGCACAACCGTTCGTCGTGCGGCTGCCAAGGCTGCTGCTGCGGCTGAGTCCAGCGACGACGAGTAGGACCCGGGCCGTTCTCCGATCCCTGGTCGACCGGCGAACCTGAGCCCTCCCCGCAATTGCTCCAAGGTCCTTCGTGGGCCGCTCCCCCGACCCCAGCCCGAGGATCCTCACCGTGAGTAAGAAGACGGACTTCGTTGGCCGCCTGCTCTCCGACGTCGAGATTCGCACGCCTCTTCCCACGGCCCCGCTCAAGAACGCGAGCTTGCTGGAACAGGGGGCGGTCATCGTGCTCATGCGCCACATGACGCAGAAGCAGGCCGAGTCCTCCGTGGAGTCTTTGCGTGCCGTGCACGGCGATTGGAACGAGACCCGCGTGAGTCAGGCTCAGGAGATTGCCTCCCACCTGAAGACCAGTATTCGCAAGGCCGGCGTTGCGCGTCTCAACGAGCTCCGCTCGGCATCCTTGGCGCTCAAGGAGTACCTGCAGGACGTTTTCCAGCAGACCCACGGAATGGACCTGGAGATCTTCCGGGATGACCTGTGGGCCGCGGGTGAGATCGTGAACGACCTGACCGTTCTCGGGACGACCGGTGGAGCCTATGTCCTCTGGCTGGCTGCCGATGGCGCCGTTCCCGCACACAAGGGGTTGGTTCGAATCCTGAGTCGTCTGGACCTGATGAAGCCTACGACCTCGAGCAAGCGCGCCACCGAGTCCCTCGAAGGTCTGATCCCCTCCGGCAAGGAGCTGGAATTCACCATCACCTTCCACGAGATCCTTGAGGGGTGGACACACCCCGAAGAGCCCATCTACATGCGGGTGGAAGCCCTCCGCAAGTGCACGTATGGCAAGAAGGCCCACAAGGATCGCCTCGTGTATCTCAAGCGGCAGGAGGAGCGCCGCAAGAAGGAAGAGATCCGGCGCATCGCGGCTGAGAAGAAAGAGGCCGAGCGCCTGCGCAAGGAAGCCGAGCGCGAAGCCCGTCGTGCTGAGGCCGAAGCCAAGCGTGAGGAGGCCGCCCGCCTGAAGCAGGAGGCTATCGCCAAGCGCAAGGCAGACATCAAGAAGAAGGCAGAAGACAAGAAGAAGGCTATCGCCAAGCGCAAGGCCGATGCCATCAAGAAGGCAGAGGCCAAGAAGAAGGCTGATGCCAAGCGCAAGGCCGATGCCATCAAGAAGGCTGACGCCAAGAAGAAGGCTGACGCCAAGAAGAAGGCTGACGCCAAGAAGAAGGCTGACGCCAAGAAGAAGGCTGACGCCAAG
>PBIX01000073.1 GCA_002720975.1 Planctomycetota bacterium
AAGCGCGAGGGGGACAAGGAATCTGAAGGACATGGGGCTTGGATTGGGTCGGGGGGGGGCGGAGGCCCCGCCTGAGGGAGCGAAATGTTCACAGACGGGCCAAATCAAGTCTCCCCCGCTAGAGGCATACCGGCAAGCCTGCCACTGTGGTCTTTTCTAGGAATTCCCTATTTAGCCCACGGTATTGGTCGCCGTCCTAGACCGGACGCAATAAGCCCCCTCCCCTATTTCTCGCTGGGGAGAATCCGAGCTCGGAGAACTTCGCCCGGCATGAACACCGCCGGGTCCCCCATCGGGACGCGCAGAGCCAGCCCATAGGCGGGAGCGGCGGGGTGGGACCAAAGGCGTTCGGGAAGGAGTTCGGCCTTGGGTGAGAGGCTTGCAACCCTCGTCTCCAACGACCGTCGCTCGCCTGCCCGCAATTCAACGCCTCGACCAATCAGGGACTCTGCGCCGGCCAGTTCGGGATCAACAAAGACAACGGCCTCGCGAGCAACGTTCGCCGTGACAAGCATGACTGCACGCCCGGCCATGAGGGACTGGCCCTCGCCCACATACAACACGGAGACCTGACCGTCGATCGGCGACTGCAGGTTGAGCGCCTCCCGCTCCAGCTCCAGTCCCGCTATGGCCAGCTCCTGAACTCTTATCGCGGCCTCCAAGGCCCGCGTAGCGGCGGGAATCCGAGGTAGGTCCACGCCCTCGGTCAACACAGGGAAGCCCTTGCGTATCTCAGCTGTACGGTCACGGGCCTGCAGCAATTCTTCCCGCTGACCGGCCAGCCGATCTGCGACGCCCCGGTTCTGCTCTTCGGCCTGTCGCAGCTCTAGTTCAAGATCTGCGGCTTCTGCTTCCCAACCTGTACCGTCGGCGGCCAACTTCACCGCTCGCGTATGGCGCGCGCGCAACAGGTCTGTACCCACCTGATCTGAGGCAAGCAGAACCTCAAGCTCAAGCACTCCCAGCCGCAGGTCGGACTCATCAAAGGAGGAGCGCAATAGGTCGCCCTCCATACGCATGCGCGAGGAATCGCCGTCGCTCGTGGCTTCCTGGTTAGCCAGACTCTGTGCCTGCAGATACTCCGCCTCCGCCAGTTCACGAGTGTCTGCGATCTGAGCCCGCAAGCTCAGAACCTCGGCATTCGCCGTTGCCAGGCGGGCCTCCAGTGGGCGCGGATCCAATTGAGCAACGAGCTCACCCTTGCGCACCTCTTGGAACGCCTGGACGAGGACCGCTCCGAGGATGCCTGAACTCGGCGTGGACACCTCATACTCAACAGGGGGCACCCATGCCCGGTGCTCAAGAGCAACGGGGCGGTCACGCAGCAGAGCCACGCATAGGGCGGCGCTGGCCACCCAGACCAAGCCAACCAGGGGACCGCGAACAAACGAGGTCCATCGCTGATCGAAGGGGATGGGTACTTTGGTAACGGCTGCCATTAGATTTCGACGCTCTCATCGCGCAAGACAAGTGTCACATCCCCGATTCCGTCCACACCGCGCATGTCCTGAACCAATTCGTTTCCTCGCTTGCGGTCCCTTAGGCGAACCTGCTGCACGTATTCCACCTGGTCCCCGCTGTCATGCACAGTGACGACCTTGAGTTCTTGGCAGTAGCGGGTGAAGACGCGATTCAGGAGTTCCCCCACCCCGGTACCGTCTTGTGGTCCACTCAATCGATAGGACAGATGGCCATCAAAATGACTGCGCACTCCAAAGCGAGTGAAGTGCAGCCAAAGTGAAAGCAGGAGCAAGAACGCTCCACCCACAAGCGCTACGGCAATGCGCTGCGAGCCTATCGCCATCCCCAAGACCAGGGTCAAGAACACGAAGGCCGTATCGCGGGTGTCCTTCAGGACGTTACGGAAACGGATGATCGCCAGTGCGCCCATGAGCCCAAAGGCCGCGACAACATTGTTGCCAATGACAAACATGACCAAGGTCGCGATCACCATCAGGTAGACCAACGACTGGCAGAACGATCGGGAATACGACAGCCCCGCATGTGTCTTGGTGTAGACCCAAGCCGTCAACTGCCCCAGGGTCAAGGCCAGCAGCAGGGACAGTACGAGCCCTTGCAGGGTGGGCGGAGGCGCCATACCCGTCGCGTCCAGCTGGCGGAATAGAGACTCGAAATCGTTCATTGGGCCTGACGGTGTGCCGATCCACCAAGCTCGGCGAAGGAACGGCTGAGGGAGAGGACGTACTTGGGAATCGAGAGGCTCGTCAAGTCGAGTTGACCGACCATCGCCACGATCCAGTGCGGACAATTGTCCGTGAACTTGACCTCCAAGATCACACCTTCAGTCGGCGTCGTTGACCATCCGGTTCCACCCAGGGACAGGTCACCATCATGTGTGGGTTTGAACATCACGTCGCTGTCGAAGGTAATCCTGACGGGATCGCGCCCTGTGGACTCGTAGGCCTCGCGCTTGTAACGCACCCGGATGACCGAGGCCGCATCGAGGCGGCGCATCTCGTTGATGAACTCAGCGGCGCCCTCATCGGCATTCTCCAGTTTCATGCTCCCCCCCCCCAGGAGGGCCTGAACTTCCGTGCGAGAGGCGCGCGCCCGCACCTTCCGAACGACCTGGTTGGCCCGCCTCTTGATCTCCAAGTACACCGGGGTGCCCGGCTCATCGCTGTAGGCCCGGATCCGCAACTTGAACCGGTCCTTGTGCCCCTCCACCGTGGTTCTGTAGAGGTCGTGTGCCCGGGTGTCGAGATACAGGCTCGAAATCGGGTAACTGTTGTCTCGACCCAGACGTGCGAACTGGTCCGGCTGGACGAAGGGCCCAATAGCCTCACGTACGACCCTCACCTGGCTCGGGTGGAGCCAGTACTTCAACTCGAATCGGGACGAGAGGGTGCGGTCGGTGAAATCCATGATGGGGCAAAGCCGGAGGGGGTACTCAATTATAGACGCCTCAGCCCCCTTTGGCGGGGCCTCCACGGCAGTGTGGAGCAAATTGGGACCTGAGCGGTGGCCAACACGGATCGGCCTCGGGCCCTACCGTCCGATTTGCCCGCAATTCTGGGCCTTTGCCGCACCCTAGCTTATCGCTCGGCCCCCATGGGGAGACTGCCCTGCCGGGATGGAATTGCGAATGGGGGTCCTGAGGTTGGGGCACCAGGTGAATGGAGGCCGGGGCCGAGCAACCGCCCCTTGGCTCTGCCCCCGTGCAGGCCGAGATGGTACACCCACCCACTACTGCCCCGCCGTGCCCTCCCCCCACCACGAACTCTTCGCCGTCGACGAAAGCGGTCCCAGCCCCTTGGCTATGCCCCAGGGCCTCGCATCCCCTGCTCTCGTATTTGATGACCTCCCCGCTGGGGTCTACGAGGCCCTACGGACCTTCGACCACGACCGATTTGTGGGGCTCGAAGCCCACCTTGACCGTGCGCAGCGGTCCATTCGGCATTTCGGGATGTCCCCCACGTTGGGTTCCCCAGCCGTGCGCAGCGCGCTCCACACCATCGCGACGGGGTTCGCAGGCCAAGACGCCAAGATCCGCATCGACTTTCTCACCGACGCTGCCATCACGCTGGGCACCGACTGCCGAGTGATCGCCCTTGCCAGCGAGCTCAAGCTCCCTGCTCCCGAGATTTATGCGCAGGGTGTGAGCTGCGAGTTGGTCGGCCAGTTGCGTCGCGGTCGCCCTGAGATCAAGGAGTCGAGTTGGGTTGTGGACCGCAGACCCGCAGAAGGGGGAACCCCATCCAACTATGAGTCTGTGCTCGTAAGCCCCGAAGGGCTGCTGCTGGAGGGGGTCATGAGCAACTTCTTCGTGGTGCGCGATGGCGAGGTCCTCACTGCTCCCGAGAACGGCGTGCTGCCCGGAGTCACACGCGGGATCGTCCTCGATCTGGTGCGGGGACTGGGCCTGCCCTGCAGCGAACAGCCCATTCATCAGTCAGAGATCGGGTCTCTACAAGAAGCTTTCTTCAGCACCTCGGTCCGCAGCATTGTGCCGGTAGTGAAGCTCGACGGGACGATCCTCGGGTCAGGGGCTCCAGGCCCGGTCACCCGGCAGGTGATGGAGGTCTACGGCGACTATTGTCGATCCGAAGCCCGACCTGCGGAGTCCGACGCCTGAGATCTGGCCCCCAGGGCCCAACAGGCCCACCCGCCGAGAAACGCCAGTCCGCCCAGGGGGGTGACGGCACCCAGAATGCGGGGCCCTCCAAGACTCATGGCATACAAGCTGCCGGAGAAGAGGACGACTCCAAGTGTGAAGAGGCTCCCCACCCGGGTTGCGGTTGGATCGGGCCCCGAGCAAAGGAGAGCCCTCTGACCCAGGATCAACAGAGCCAGAGCGTGGACCATCTGATAATGCACTCCAGTCTCCCACCAGGCGAGCTGCTCTTCGCCCACCAGCGTCTTGAGCTTATGTGCACCGAACGCTCCCAGCGCGACCGCAAGGAAGGCCAGAATTGCTCCCGCGCGATTCCAAGAGACAGGCCTGACAGTTTCTGGGTCATCCATGGCCACAAGGTAGGAAGGAAGCCCCCCGGACTCCCAGAATGAGACGGTCATAATGGGAGATCGGTGGAAGATATGAGGGGGGGAAGGGGTGGAATAAAGGGCCTATAAGGCCCGATCAACCCCCAGCCAAGCAGCCCCCTATGGGATCAGGCATTGTTTTCCTGACCACCCCCGCCTCCAAGCATCGCCCCCAGAGCCCCCTATAATCAGGTAGTGGCTCTGCCCGCCCTCTCGAGGGTAACGGCCGCCCTGCCCGCCCCAGGTCGCCCAGCCGAAAGCGGGACACAACACCGCTCACCCAACACGACTAATGAAACGCCCTCCGTTGCTCATCCTCGCATTCGGTCTCGCCTGTTCAGGCTTGGCCCCTGCGGCACAGCGATCCACCCACAAAGCCCATGAACCCCTGAGAGCAGGGGGGCGCTTCCTGCAGGTCCCCCAAAAGCAGGCTGTCCAGACCGGTCTTGGCTCCCAGGACGGGATCCTGCGTGGAAGGGATGGGGAGATCCTCGGCAGCGAGGAGGACCCCGAAGCCGCCCTGGGGGGCAGCTTTGGCAACCCCTTCGGCCTTCAACTGCAGGCCAACGTGGTAGGCCGGAACCTGGTCGACTTCACCATCGACTCTGCCCAGATCGCTGGCAGTTCTTGGAGCGAGTCCTTCCTGGTCGGCTTTCCCAACAATCCCGTGCAACCGACTCCCGTGCTGGTGCTGTTCCACGGCTATGGCGAAACGCCCCAAGACGTCTTGGCCAACTCGGACTTCTTCGAGATGGGAATGAAGCGTGGGTGGATCGTCGTTGCCCCACTGGGGGCCCACACGTACAACTACGGCATCGAGTACTCCCAACTGAATGTTGAGGCAGCGCTCGAGATGTTGGCCGGCACGATCGCGCCCAGCTTGGGCCTGACCGTTGATGCGGACCGGTTCTATGCCGTGGGATTCTCCATGGGTGGCGGGGCGGCGGCCAGCTTTGTTGCACGTCATGCCGACACTTGCGGTGGACTCCACTTTGCGGGATCCGCGATACACACCGGCTCAACGTCTTTGAGCTACACGTACTGGTCCACGCCCAGCATTCAGACCACATTCAACAGCCCCCTGATGTTTGGTGGACCACCTAACGATCCGGCTCTGGCCTTTGACTACACACGCTGCTCCGCTACCGACATCAGCTGGTCCACGGGCAACGTGGACACGACAACAGACATGGTGCGTAACCTCACGCACATGCCCGTCCTGAGCCACTACGCAGACCAGGACCCGGTCGCCACCCTGATCACCCAGACCAGGACTACCCACCGGCAACTCCGCAAGCGCCTTGGCAAGGGAAGGCTGGTCCATATTCCGAGTACCAAGCACGACTGGCAGACCCTCAATGAGCGTCGCGTCTTCCGCATGTTCAGGCATGCCTACCAGGCACCCACTTCTCTCACGCGCACCCTCGCCGACCGCGCTGGCGACTGGCACGGGCTCAACATCACACAAGCCACGGCTCGCGTGTTCTCGCCATTCCGCTGGATTGTCCTGCCTTCAACCAACCGTCTCGTGGTGGACGAGGTCGCCAACATCCAGACCCTCAAGTTGACCCAGCCTACCTGTGTGGGGTTGAACCCCGACGCCAACCTGGAGGTCATCTTCGACAGTGCTGACGGGGTACCTCTTGAAATAGTCATCGGTGAGATAGACGACCTGCCCAACGACGTATGGCTGGCCGGCGCACCTACAAGCAGTTGGTCCTACGATGCTGTCAGCAAGGAGCTCACCCTCTTCGAGAACGCTCAGGGCAACTACCTCAAGTGGACCGTGTTCAACTAGAGCGGGGCCGCCACCTTGAAGGGCAGCGACCCCGCGTCCTCTGCTAGAGGGTGGCTCTAACCGTTCTTCTCCTGCAGATCGGTGTAGATCCGCTCACGCAAGCTCTGCTCCAGATCGCTGTTGCGATCCTCGAGATCCTTGAGTTCGCGATCACTGCGGCCTTGCTGCAACCGCTCGAGGTCATCGAGTTGGGCACGCATGTATAGGTACCGCTGATACTCGTCGAGGGCGAGATCAACACCGCTGCGGTCGAGCAGCTGAAGGGGCAAGCCGAGGGCCATGGTGCGCTTGACCAGGTTGGCCAGTTCATGGCTATCCTCGTCGCCTTCCTCTTTGGCCAGACGCGCCGTCTGATCATCGAGGACACGGAAGGAGTCCTCCCGTGCGTGAGACGAACGCCGCAGGAACTCCGCTAGCTGCGCGGTGAGAACCGAGCGGCGGTAGCCCGCGCTCGCCTCGGCGAAGCTCTGGTGCATGCCCTCCAATTTCACCACGGCGCTGGCCTCAGTGACCTCCACCTCCAGGGGATGCTGATGGGCGGCCTTGGGGGCCTTCCACCGCAGGCGAATCGTGGCCAAGGGTCCTTCCTCGGCCTTGGGATCCTGGGCGACGTGGGTGCGTCCTCTGGACCGATGTATGACGGAGCTCTCCCCGGCGACCATGTCCAGTTCGTACAGAGCCACGACCTGATGGCCCGCTCCGATCTCGCCCGCGTCCACAGCGTCATTGCGGAAGTCCGCATCGGCAACGGTGCGGTTCTCGTAGCCCAGAAGGCGATAGGAATGTACCCGGGCAGGGTCGAACTCCACCTGGATCTTCACGTCGCCGGCGATAGGGATCAGGGCGCCAGTAAAGCGCTCGACAATCGCGCGCCGCGCTGCGGCCTCGTCATCCACGTAGTCGCAGATCCCATCGCCCTTGTTGGCGAGCTGCTCGAGAAACACGTCGTTGTGATTGTTCATGCCCACGCCGATGGTGTTCAGGTAGATGCCTGCGTCTCGATGACGGGTCACGTCCCGGTTGATTCGGTCCTGATCCGTTGTGCCGATGTTGGCCACGCCGTCGGAAAGCAGGATCACTCGGCTGTGAGCCGCGGAATCCAGGGCGGTAAGGGCCAACTCGTAGGCCATCTTCAGGCCTGCCTCGGCATTCGTTCCGCCATTGGGAGACAGGGGGTGAAGGGCGCTCTCGATCAGGCCGCGCTCGCTGGCATCGGTCATCGGAAGCACCATGCGTGCCTCCCTGGAGTAAGCCACAAGACCGACCTTGTCACCCTCGTTCAGTTGGCCCACCAGCAGGCGGATCGCGTGCTTGACGAGCTCAAGGCGCTGGCCTTCTTCCATGGAGCCGGACACGTCGATGGCAAAGGTCAGGGACAGGGGCTTGCGCTCGCTGGCACTTACCTCCTGTCCGCGGATGCCCACGCGCAGCATCAGGCGCCCCTCTTTGCCACCAAACAGACTGGGTGCCAGCTCCGTGTGAATGGCAAGGGCTCCCTCGGTTGGAGTGGGAAGGTCGGGCTTGGCGTAGTTGACGAACTCTTCAGTGCGGATCTGGGCTTTTGTGGGAAGCCGTCTTTCTTCCAGGTAGCGACGGGCCAGGGCGTAGCTGGCCGTATCCACGTCCGCGGCAAAGGTCGACAAACGGTCCTGCTGCGTAACAACAAAAGAGTTATCGCCCCAGAAGCGGAAGAACATATCTCGCGGGGACTCCCCGGGCCGACGTCTGCATTCGCGATAGATGCGCTGGGAGTGGCGATCCGCCAGTTCCTGCAGCTCATCGACCGAGAGCCTCCGGCGCTTCGCGGAGACCTCTACCTCTACGTCACCGAGGTAGCCCAGGGCTTCCAGCTGCGACCCCACCTTGAGTGCAAGCTCCCTGGCGACACGAGGGTTTCCCGCCGTGGACACACGCCCATCGGCCAACTCCCGGCTGGCCGTCTCGCCGGCCTCTGCCCTTCGCTCTGTTTTCCCTTTCTTCCCTCCACCCAGGTAGGCGGGGGCACCTGCCTCTGCGAGCGGAACACCGTCCGTCAGATCGGCTTCAAGCTCCTGGAGGTTGCGCTCATGATCCTCGATGTCGATACCCGCTCGCCCATAAAAATGGTCGGATCCGGTGGTGGTCTCCACCGGGTTTATCGACGGTCTCCGTTCCGTGCCCGGGGGCCGTCCTGGGGATTGAGCCTGCCCAAGTGGTTTCACAGAGACCGCAGCACCTGGGGCCGCGGGGCCGGAAGGTGATTGTCCATGGCCGCCTCCACCTCCGCCCGCAGGCACCTGCACACCCAAGGTCTCCAGTGAACCGGAAGCCGCCAGACCATACTCAGCCTGCCACCCCTCCTCGATTCCTGCCTCGGCACCCTCTGGAACCTCCACAGCAGCCAGACCTACGAACGCTTCATCGAGAAGCTTGGCTCTAAAGCGAGCAGTCTCCACCGTGGCGGGCATGGGAGCATCCGAGCGAGCCACGTCCACTGTGGCCTCCGACATGGACTGGTCGCGTAGGGCAAGCACGCCCAACACGCCGCCCAGAGCCATCACGATACCGGCAGCCGCACGCAAGACGTGCGAGGCATACCAGGGGCGCGCAGATTCAACGGAAACGATCTGACCCGACGTGGCGGCAGCGAGCAGCGAAGACATGGCCTCGCCCGACAGGCTCATGCTGTCCCCCAGCCCCTGCTTCACGAGGCCAATCGTCTGTTCAAGCTCTACTCGTTGAACGCGTAATTCGGTGCTGGCCGCCAAGGCCGTCTCGATCTCCAAGGTCTGCTCCTTGGAAGTCTCGCCGAGAATGTAGGCGCACAACAGCTCATGCATTGAATCGTGGTCGTTTGCGTTCATGATAGTTCTCCTTGAGCCAGACCCAATCCCAGGTCGGACTCTCCACCGAGTAGAGGTCCAAGTTCGACGCAGAGCGCCTTGAGGCCCACACTGACCAGCCATCCAACCGTGCCCACCTTCTTGCCGGTGATCTCACTGATCTCCCGGTAGCTCTTCTCGGCCAATAGCCTCAGAACCAGCACCTCGCGCTGGTCCTCGGGTAGCCGTCCCAGGGAACGCTCGACGGCCTGGCGGGTGTCCCCCGCTTCGACCTCGAGAATCCCGCCGGTGTGGCGGTCGGGTTGAGCGACGCTGCGCTCACGGCGCTTGCGTCGGGTTTCGGATCGGATGACGTCCATGCAGAGATTCCTCGTGACCTTGTATAGCCAGGATGAGAGGTGGGCGCGCTCGACGTCGGCGTCCCCGAGGACAGTCTCGGGAATGACCGGCGGCGATTGAGCCAGCCTCATGAAGGCCTCTTGCACCACGTCTTCAAAAGCACTCCCCCGGCCCAGAAGCCCACGCGCGAGGCGCAACAGCTCCCCTTGATGGCCCTCGACGAGGGTCACAAAGGCAGTGGGGTCCCCGGAGCGGTGACGCTCCAGAAGGACGGAGGAAGAATCGAAAGGCATAGGCACTCGAGGCATCTGGGGGGTGAACGTCGCCCCCCTCGGACCTATTGGAGATTGTCGCCAATTCCACCGAGAAATGGCCACGAAGAGGTTTTCGGGCCCAGATGTGCACCGCACGCTCTGGGCCCAACTGATGGCTTCCGCGAACCCGGGAGGGAGTCTCTTGTCCTCGGAAACTGGGCTGCAGCTACGGTGGTATGGGGCTTTATGCCGTTCTTCGTCTTCTGTTGCGAATGCTCAACTGCGACGAAACAGCATCTTCCTCTTTTCCTCGCCCTCCTCAGGTGGTCGACGGCGTCGCTGGCGTGTTCGCGGTCGAGGACCGGATGGGATCACGTCTTTGTGATCTCCTTGATAGCGGCGACCAGTCGTAGGTGGGCGGAGCGAGCTTCGTCGCTTAGCTCGTCCTCGCCCATCAGGTCGCGCTGTTCGTGGGGGTCATCCACCAGGTCGAAGAAACGGTCACGCCCCGTGAGCACGTTTTGCTGCAGCTTGAATCGTTTCCCGCGCACTGCGACCCACCATCTCTTCTTGTCGACAACGTGGTTGGGCTCGAAGCGCTCGGCGTAGAGTAGGTCGCGCGGACCCTCGCTGCTGGGGTCGTTTAGTAGTCCCATCAGACTGCGCCCATCCATGGGCCGATCGGCGGGGAGGACCTCGTGCGCATCCATGCCGAACAGTTCCGCCACGGTTGGTAGCAGATCGACCGTCGAGACCAGTGCATCGCAGACGGCGCCCTCTGCCTGGACCCCCGCTCCAGCGACGATCAGAGGAATGTTGAGCGACCCCTCGAACAGGGTCCCCTTGCCGTGCGAGGGTACGAATGGAGGCTCGACCGCGGGCCGAGGCGTACCGTTGTCCCCCAGAACGATCACGGTCGTGAGTGCACGTACTGCCGGGTCCAGGGTGGCCAGGAGACGACCAACTTCATGGTCGGCCGCCTCGATCGCAGCCTTGTGTCGGGCGGCGTCACTGTCGAGCTCCTGGTTGTGCAGAGACGCCGGCGGCTCGTGAAAGGGGGCGTGGGCGGCGTGCAGGGGGAGATAGAGGAACCAGGGCTCCTCGCCGACTGTGCTAATCCAGGCCAGGGCGTCGTTCACCGTGTCGATCGTCGCGTAGACCTGTATCCTGACCTCGTCACCGTCGACGATTTTGGTGAACCCGTTGTAGGTCAGTGGGTTGCCCATGGTGAGGGAGGCGTGCTCAAAGCCCTGGTCGCGGGGATGATCGTCTCCCTGCTCGAAGCTCGCGAGGTGCCACTTGCCGCAGGCCGCAGTGCGGATGCGGCCCTTCGACCCGGCACGCAAGACTTCGGGCAGGGTCCACTCCTCGAGTTCAAGGCCGCGTGCCGCCTGTCCGTGTTCAATGTTCTTACCGAGGCCGGTGCGGTAACCGTAGCGACCGGTCAGAAGTGCGGCGCGGCTCGGGCTGCAGTAAGGCTGGGCCCATGCACGGGTGAAACGCACGCCCATGGCAGCTAGGCGATCGAAGGTAGGTGTCGCGGGTGGGTCGGCTGCCAAGCCGTAGCAGGCCACGCGTTCGACGCCAACGTCGTCGAGCAGGACCAACACGATGTTGCGGTCCTGCGCGGTGGCCATGGAGGCCGCAATGACAAGTGCTAACAGTCGCTGCACCCGCGTCAGTATACATCATCCCATTGGCCCGGGGACACCTGGCCGCAGTCGGTGTGGTATTCTTTACGCCGTTATGTGGTTCGTAGCACTGGCCCTCTCATTCGCTTCCGCGGGCGTTTCAAAGCAGGAAGAATCACCCTGGGTGAAGGCTCCCATCCTGATCGTGGTGCTCGACGATGTCGGCTGGGACCTGTTGGAGCGGGCCGAGGTACCAACGATCGATGCGCTCGCCAAGCGCAGCGCGAGATTCAGACAGGCCTGGAGCTACCAGACCTGCACACCTGCACGCGCCGCTCTTCTGACCGGACGCTACGGGTTTCACACGGGCATCGGTACGCGGCTGCGAAAGGGAAAACTGAATGAGCCCGGCCTGCCCCTTGAGGAGCAAACCCTGGCCGAGGCCCTGCCCGAGCGGGTCGACGCCTTCGGCCTGTGGGACGTGTCCGCAGGTCGTGAGGACCCGATACTGCAGGGCTTCACACACTCGGATGGCAGCCTGGGTGCCTTGGGCAAGGACAGCTTGAAGAACAGCTACTACAACTGGCGCCGCTACCGGGACGGAGAGCGGTCCCGCGAAGATGGATACGCTACGAAGATCATCACGGACGCCGCCTTGGCCTCTCCCGCTCCCGTGCGTTATGTGGCCTACCATGCGATCGGTGAACCGTGGGAGGCCCCGCCGGACAGTACGGCGAAGACCGCCAAGGGCTGCACCCTGGCGATGCTCAAGTACCTCGACGGACAGCTCGCGCGCCTGCTCGAGAAGCACGAGGGTTACGTCTTCCTGCTTTCGGACAATGCTACCCCCGAGCTCATCGGTGAAAGAAGGACCGGTAGGTTGGTCGAAGAGAACTTGGTCGTGCCCTTCATGGTCGCAGGCCCTGGAGTGGTGCCCGGCGACCGCCAGGACATGGTGAACGTGGTGGACCTGCTGCCCACTCTGCTCGAGATGCGAGGCCTCGAACCGGGCAACTGCGACGGGGTCAGCTTCTTGCCGGCCCTACGCGGAGAGCCAGGGAGGAGGACCATCAACTACAGCGAGGCGTTCTCTCCGAACGGCCACCCCGGCAACCGAGGGTGGGCCCTGCGTGACGCGACGCACAAGATTATGATCAAACGCGGGGTCGAGGGGATCTGGCTGTACAAGATGCCCGGCGAGATAGTAGCCCCTAGGCCGCTCTCTGATAAAGATCAGGCGGTAGTCCAGCGCTTGCTCAAGCTTGATCCATTCGAGGAACTTTGACGGCTACCAGGCCCAAGGCGTGGGCCAAAGCCCCTCCCTCCCGATGCGCACGACCCCTCTTACCAGGAGCGAGCCAGGTGGTGCTGGCATAGAGGAACGGGCCCCGAGATTGCGACTCCTCACGGGCGCGGTGTTGAGCCTGCACGCGGCTTTCGTCTACCGCTTCTGGTGGCTCAACGACGATGCGTTCATCTCCTTCCGCTACGCGCGTAACCTGGCGCGCGGCGAGGGTATTCGCTTCAACGTCTGGGACCAGACACCGGTTGAGGGCTACAGCAATTTCCTGTGGGTCTTGACGGGCGGGGCGTTGCACACCACGGGCCTCAACATGGTCCTTGGGTTGCAGGTTCTGTCCTCGCTCTGCGGTGCTGCCCTCCTGGCGCTGCTGCTGCATCGGCTCGTCCGTGTACTCGAGGTCCCAGCGGCCATCGCGGGCGTCACGGTCGCCGGTCTGGCGTGCTACCCGCCCTTCGCAGCCTGGTCGACCGGAGGATTGGCGACGATGCCGCTGGCACTACTCGTATTCCTGACGTTCGATCGACTCGTGCTGGCGGCGCGCGGACCCGACGCCCTGCTGGGAGGCGTATTCGGCTCGCTGCTGATCCTGCTCCGGGTCGAAGGGATCGCGTGGTTCACCGTGCTGCTCGTGCTGGCCCTGATCTCCCAGGTGGTCCGACGTCGCTACGCGTTGCGTCCCCTGCTCGGAGCCGCGCTGATAGGCGCGGCCGTATTCGCGGGACACCTGTTCTGGCGCCACGGCTACTACGGCCACTGGCTTCCCAACACCTACTACGCCAAGCAGGTCAGTGGTTGGAGCTTCGTCGAGCGCGGCGCGAACTACCTGCTCGCCAACGTGCTGACCTTTCTGGTGCCCCTCGTGATCATCCCCGGACTCGTGGCGGCGTGGCGACGGAGGCGTGGTGCTGTTGGAGTTGGTGTGGCCGCCCTGGCGTGGGCCTTCCCGATCTATGCGATCGTCGTCTCGGGAGACTACATGCCCATGGGACGCTTCCTGATCCCCGGCCTGGCATTTGGCACGATTCTGTGGGCTTGGTTGCTCACGGACCTTGGGCGCGGAAGCCCCAAGCGCATGCGTCTGGCGTTGCTAGCCGGGGTGGGCGTCGGCGTCATTGGCGCGCTACCCGGCTGGGACGTGCACGTCGTTCCCCTCGAGATCCGCTCCGAGTTCGGCTATCGGCGGCACGGTGGACGCGAGATGAAATCCGAGTACCAGCGTTGGGCTGAGCTTTCCAGCAAGGTGATGGCCTGGGGTCGGCTCGGGCGGATGTTGCGGGCCTACGCCGGGTCGGAGCTCGAACGGCCCGTGTCGATGGTGGTTCGCGCCCTCGGTACGATCGGGTATGACACCGACTTCTTGATGTACGATTGCGCCGGGTTGACCGTGCCGGAGATCGCTCGCAGGCAGGTCACGGAGTGGAAGAGCCAGCCCGGACACGACAAGTCAGTCGAACCGGAGTACTTCGTGGACTTCGATCCATCGATACTGCGAGCGTGGAGCTTGCCGGCCGGTGAGCCCGAGGCTATCATCAAACAGATCAATACGATCCTGAAAGGAATAGCAGGAGGGGGTGCTCGACGTGCTTCGCGAATGCGCTACCGGCCGGATCTGGTCAGGATGGTGGAGACTAACGGAGGCAGGACCAAGTACCTGCTCGCGCTCGTGCGCACTCGCCGAGCGTCGGTGATGGCCTGGCGGGACAAAATGCAGATGGTCCCTACTGATCTGGATAAGGTTCGTGAGATCACCTACTGAGTTCGTCCCGTTGGATAGGAGCCCAAAATTGACACCGCGACAGAGCATCCTCATCGCAATCACCCTCATCATCGCCGCTTGCGGGCAGGCTGATTCGAACCGGGCTAGCGGGAGCGAGTCCGGCACCAGCTCGATTCCGACACCGCAGGGCGAAGACTTGAACGAGGCTCTCGATGACCTGATGGGGCTCCCGTACGCGGGTTTCGTTGACGAGGAGGACGATGTGAAGGAGGGCCTCATCTCCTCCAGTGGCACTCGCTGGTATCGCGGCTACACACTCTACAGTCTCTACAGCGGTGGCATGGCCATGTTGGTGAATCCCCACGGGGACATCGTGCACCACTGGAGCACCCCCATGAGCGAGCGCTGGGCCCACACTGAATTGATGCCGAACGGAGAACTCTTGACGGCGGGGATCGTCGCCCGAGAGGGAGCCCGTGACGAGGAAGTGGAAGGCGGCAACGACTTGGAGCGACGCTTTGCGCTACGCATGAAGTGGAACGGCGAGATTGTCTGGCGTGTGCACAACGCCGCGCACCACGAGATGACCCGGAACCCAGACGGTGGGCTCGTCACGCTTACGGCGCGCGGGCGTCGCACCAAGGTTGCGGGCGAGAAAGGGCGTTTGATCCGCGACAACGTCGTGACCTACCTGGACGAGGCCGGGCAGACGGTCCGGAACATCTCGCTGTACAACATGATCGCCGCTGATTCCTTGATCTTCCCGCTTAAGACCTCGGCGCACAAAGAGGGTGACAAAGCACTGCGGGACTTGATCCACGCCAATGCCATCGAGTGGTTGAACCGCCCCGACCTCTACAGCCGCAGCCCGCTCTACGGACGGAACAACGTAGTTCTTTCGATGCGGCACCAGGACCGCATCGCGATCTTTGATCTCGAGCAAGAGAAGTTGCTATGGGCCTGGGGTCTGGGTGAGATCTCCGGTCCGCACGACGTTCAGTTGCTAGAAAGTGGCAACCTGCTGCTCCTGGACAACGGCGTAGAGAAGCGTCGATCGCGCGTGATCGAGGTCGATCCGGTCGAGAATCAGATCGTGTGGGAGTGGCAGGCCCCGACCGCGCGGGAATTCTTCACGCGCACAAAGGGGGCGGTGCAGCGCCTGCCTAACGGTAACACCCTGGTCACCAACGCGGACCACGGCGAGATCTTCGAGATTGCACCCGACGGCGATGTCGTCTGGCGCTTCGTATCCCCGATGCGTAACGCGGAAGGCAAGCGCAGCACGCTTCATCGGGCCCGCCGTTTCGAGAGTGAGTTCATCGAGGACCTGATCTCGAAATACGGTGCGAACCCCTACGAGGGTTAGCAGCCTCGCGACGAAGCCGAATATCCGTGGGCAAGGTGGGTGCGCTCGAACCGGGCCCAGGGGTGCCTTGTACACCCGGGGCCCGGTTGGGTTGACTTCCGCAGACCCGGTTGTCAGTCGCCCGAATCTTCGCCAACCAACATCTTCACGAGTCCGTCCACGTCGAGTATGGAGGGGATGGCAGGGTCGTTGGAGTTCAAGGTGACGCTCTCGAAGCGCAGATTCTCGGCCGCCAAACGCGCCAGGTAGATTCGCCCACCCAGGGTGTTCAGGGCCTGATTACGCAACTCATCGCGCAGGGCCTGGGCCTTGGTCATGGCCAATTCACCGTCCGCTACAGCCGTCTCGTAGTCTGCCTCAGCAGCGGCCCGGGTTTCTTGGTTGTATTTCTCGGCCTCGCCCTCGATGGACGCGATCTCCACTTCGTTCGACGAACTCGCTGACTGGAGCTTCTTGTCCCAGTCACCGCGTTTCTCTTTTTCCTGGGCGATGGTCGCAGCCGAGTATCCCTCCGTCAGCGCCTGCTTGTCCTCCACCTTGCGTTGGGCAGTGGCGAGCAGTTTTTGCTGTTGAGTCAACTGCTTCATGCGCAGTTTGTTCTCGTAGACCTCTGGGAAGTTCACGGCGCGGATCAAGAGCCCTTGAGGCACGAGGTGGACGGGGGCCAACTCGGTAGTCAATGCTGGCAAAGCGCGCTCAACCAGTTCGAGACGCGTGTCCGTGTCATACACCTGTTCAGAGGAGAGTTGCGCCAGTTCCGCGCGCAGTACCTTGTTGACCGCCGTGTCGGCCATGGTCCGGTACTTGTCCTGGTTGCCATCCATGACAATCATGTGTCCCTCGCCAGCCTTGATCTTGTAAGTCACCGTGACGTCAAAGAAGGCGAAGTTGTTGTCCTTGGTGCGGATGTCAAGCACCGGGCGCTCCGTGCCCGAGCCCTTCCCGCTGGATTTTTGCGCGTAGGTCAAGAAGTGTGTGGTTCCATCGAGCTGGTGCCACTTGTGAACGCCCGTGATGCCTATGTGGAATCCCGTGTGGAAGTCCTCCCCCACGATTCCGCCACCCAGCATGTTCTGCTTGACGCCGATGGTTGCGGGTGGTACGCGCTCAAGCAGAGCGCTGGCCACGATGAAGAGCAGCATGACGGCCGCAAAGCAACCGACGAGGGTCTTGGCTAGTTTCTGCATCAGTTGCCCCTCCCTTCGTCAGCGGATCCGGCCATCGCATCCATCCCCTTGGCGTCAACGTGTTCGAGTCGTGTGGGTTGTGGATCACGGCTATATGGAACGAGCGTGAAGTCGATGCTGGTCAGCTTCTTGACCAGCGCTTCCCTTACCACCACGTCGCCCTTCAACTCCAGGGCCTTGGCCTGACTTGCGAGGCCCTCAGCCTCTTTCGAGTAGCGGGCCACGAGACCGCGTGCCTCTTCGGTCTTACCGGCTTTGCTGGCGGCGCCCTCCAGTCTGCGGCGCGCCGCATAGGCATCGGCACCACGCTCCACCCGGATTCTCTGCCGCTCCGACTCGAGGAGCTCTTTTTTCAGTTCGCCCGTCAGTTCGGCCATCTCCACGCTCTTTTGGCGCTCCACCGCGGCGAGCTTCTGATCACGCTCCTCCACAAGCTGGTCCAGAACAACCTCCAGACGCTCGACTTCCTGGTCGGCGGACTTGCGGTCCTCGATGGCCTGCTCGTAGGCCTTGTCGAACTTGGGGGTAGGCGTGCCGATCAGCACGACCTCGATACCGTGTGGCTCAAGGGCCACGTTCAGGCGCCGCTTGCACTCGGCCTGGGCCTGCAGGAAAACCGTGGGGTTGGCCGCTTCGACGGGAGTGAAGCGTCCAAACTCATCGCGCAAGATTGATCGGGCATGAGCCTTCACCCACTCCTCCTTGTAACGCTCGCCAGGGCCGGAGTCCTGCAGCAGAGTCGTCACCATCTCCGGCCTGACCTGGTATTGAATTGGCATCTCTTCGAAGTAGAAGCTCGAGCCATCGCTGGCACGCACCGTCAACTGTGGTACATGGTTGGAGTCCTTGTAAGTGCCCCCCTTCATGAGAAACTCCTGCATGCTGCGATCGAAGATGAAGACCTCTTCGATGAAGGGCAGGTAGAAGCAGTAGCCGGGGGTAAGGACCGGGCGCTCGGCGCCTGAGATGTAGTTCACCACTACAGCCACCTCCTTGGTGCCCACATTTGCCACCCCCAGCCGTCCAGTGATGGCCATGAGTGCCAGGAGGCCTGCGGCCATGCTGATGAGAACGGCGCTGAGCACCTTGGGGGAGAGCATCTTGATGCCTCCGTCACGGGGCTCTTGGGGGTCGGGATGGGTGGAGCGTCCGTCCACGTCGATAGTTCTTGCCATGGTGAATTCCGGGGGAAACAGTGCGGTGGTCGACTCCGTACCCACGGAGCGCCTGCCCATTCAACGCTTCTTTGGCTACATTGCTAGGTCTAGCCCAGATCCGTGCTGAAGTGCCGTCCGGGAATGCCACGGCACCTTGCGCTACGCCCCCCAAGGTGGAACCCTGAGCCTGTGACCAACGCCTTTGATCCCGACGCGCCCGCCCCCCCGGGCAGCGGACTGTTTGGCCTGGGTTCCCCCCTGGAGAAGGCGGCCGTACGGGTCCTCCCGGTCCCCTTCGAGGCCACCACAAGCTACCGCAGAGGTACGGCGGGGGGGCCCCTCGCCATCGAGGCAGCCAGTCACCAAGTGGATCTGCATGACCGCCAGACGGGCAGGCCCTATGAGAGTGGCATCCACTTGGCCCAGGTCGCACCAGAGGTGGTCGCCTGGAATGAGGAGGCCTCCGCTCTGGCGCAACGCCTGCACGCTCAGGAGGACTCATCCGCCGAGCGCGAGACCATGCTCGCGCGGGTCAACGCCATTGGCGCCGAGCTGAACACCTTTGTGTTCGATCGGACCCGCGAGAGCCTGAACCAAGGACAGCTGCCTGTCACCCTCGGTGGTGACCACTCCGTTCCCTACGGCGCGATCATGGCGTGCGCCGAGGAACACCCAGGCATGGGTCTGCTGCACTTCGATGCCCACGCGGATCTGCGCGACAGCTACGAGGGTTTCACCTGGTCTCATGCGTCGGTTCTGCACAACGTGATTGGCGGAGCTGCCGATCTGGGTCAGATCGTCCAGGTGGGCGTGCGCGATCTGGGGGAATCCGAGGCACGGGCGATAGAGAAAAGCGGCGGCGCTATCCACACCGTGTTCGACGATCAATGGGCTCGCACCCGGTTGGATGGATTGAGCCTACGAGAGCTTGTACGCCGCAGCCTCGATCGCTTGCCACCCGAGGTCTACGTGACCTTTGACGTGGATGGGCTCGACCCGAGCCTGTGCCCACAAACCGGCACCCCTGTACCCGGTGGCTTGACCTGGCACGAGGCCATGCTCTGGCTGGAAGAGCTCACCAATTCAGGTCGCCGAATCGTGGGCCTCGATCTGTGTGAAGTGAGCCCCGGGCCCCATGGCGATTTGACAGGCCAGAGCTGGGATGCCGCCGTCGGGGCTCGCCTGCTCTACCGGCTGATCGGCACGGCACTTCTCACGCGCGGTAAGGGGTCCAGGGAGTCACTCACTGGCCCAGACTGATGTAGATCAGATAGGCCGCGTAACACGAGAGCAGAAGGAGTCCGGGCAGCTTGCCCACAATGGTGTTTGCCTTGCCGAGACCTAGCGAGGGCAGGACCAAGAGCAGAACCGTAAACCCCACGCAGAGGGGAAAGTCCCGACTCAGGGCAAGATTTATCTGCTCGCCCCCTCCAAAGGGGCTCAAGGTCCCTGCCACGCCCGTGACGGCCAGGGTGTTGAACACGTTGCTCCCGAACACGTTGCCCAAGCTCATGTCGGCATCCCCTCGCCGGACACTGGTCAGACAAGCGAACAGCTCAGGTAGAGAGGAGCCAAGAGCGAGGATCGTCAAACCCAGAAAAGTGTCGCCCATGTCCAACCTCTCGGCAACGCGCGTGCCAGCCCACATGACAGCCTCAGCGCCCGCATAGATCACGCCGCTGCCAACCAACACCAACCGCCATGGGGCCCCCCTGCCCTTCGTCGGAGCCTGCGTGTCGGTCGAGGAGTCAGCCGCTTTCCGGTCTCGCCCCCTGAACAGATGCACGTAGTGGGTGACAAAAGCGCCGAGCAGCAACAAGGCCTCCAGTCGCCCTAGTTCTCCGTCGGCCAGCAGAACCCAGAGCAGAACCAAGGATCCCAAGAGCCAAAAGCCCTCGCCCAATAGGCGTCTGCGGCTGAAGACAGCGGGCAGGATGAGGGCTGCGGTACCCATGACCATCCCGATGTTGGCCATGTTGGATCCGAGGACGTTGCCCAGACTTGCCGCCGGCCGCCCCTTCACTGCGGCCATGGCCGACACGGCTACTTCGGGAAGAGACGTCCCCCAGGCCACGATGGTGAGACCGACAACGAAGGGTGCAACGCCCCAGCGCCGGCCAAGGACAGATCCCCCCTCCACCAGCCACCCCGAGCCCTTGGCCAGAAGGACGAAACCCAGCACCACCCCCAGCAAGTCAAGAACCCAGCTCATCGGGGCGAGATCCTACCCTCTCCAGACTCCTCGTTGCCCGCGGTTTGGTCTCTCGCCCTTGACGGTCCATAATGGCGACATGTCCCGTACCCCCCTGATCGCTGTGAACGGCCTGCTCGAAGCCGAGGGATCCCCGAGCCTGCGCCTGCACAATCGATACGTTGCGCCCCTACTGGAGGCGGGCGCCGTAGCCCTGGCGATCCCCCCCCTGGGCTCACCAGAACAATGGAACGCCCTTCTGGGGCGGGTCGATGGCCTGCTCCTCACCGGGGGCGACGATTTTGATGCCCAGCGTCTGGGGCTGGGAGAGACCCACGCCACGGCCGTGATCACACCTCCCGAGAAACAGGACCAGGATCTGCACCTGGCTCGCAGGGCCCTTGCGACAGGCCTGCCGGTCCTCGGAATCTGCTACGGCATGCAGCTCTTGGGGATCGCTGGAGGCGCGGACCTCCTGCAGCACCTTCCTGAGGACCGACCAGAAGGTCAGGAGCACAGCGGAGGCGTCCAGCACGGTGTCCGGATCAAAACCGACTCGAAACTCGCATCCGCGATGGGGGTAGGCTCACAAGAGGTTCAGGTCGTCTCGCGTCACCATCAGGCCCTCGAGCGGGTGCCCGACCCCTGGGTTGCGGTAGGCTGGGACTCAGAGGGACTGATCGAAGCCATCGAGCACTCTGAGCACCCCTTCGCCGTGGGCGTGCAGTGGCACCCTGAACTGGCAGGCCCCGGACACTCCCCACACACCGACCTCTTCCGCTCCTTCATAGCGGCAGCCGAAGACCACACCCCAACCAAGTCACTCCAGGTCCAGCCCTCATGAAACCCGGCATTCCCTCCTCCATGGGCAAGAAGATGACCCTGGAGGAAGCACAAGAGCTCGCACGCCGCGACAAGCGGCGCCTGTTGCTCATGGGTGGAGGCGCGATCGCCTTGGCGGCGTTCTACGTATTTGCCCGAATGAACGAAGAAGGCCAGGGTACCGGCGGATCGCTACCCGGAAGCCAGAACGCTGAGGTTCCTCTCGAGCCCGCCGTCGAGACCATCCCCTTCGATCAAGCGGACCTGCTGGCCAGCATCCTGGACGGCACGCCCGAGGAGCGCCTCAACGTCAGCAATGAAGCTCTGACTGCGCTGCTCTACTACACCAAGCTCCTCACACGAAGGAACTACGAGGCGTTGGGTATCGAGGACCTCGATGAGGATCGCTGCAAAACCATCTCTGCTGACCCGGGCAGCGCGCGCGTCGCGCCACTGCGAGCCCGAGGGCAGGTCGAGGCGTATTCGAGCCGCCAGCGGGCAGGAGCCAAGTTCACCGAGTTCTATGGAACCCTTGCTCTCGATGGAGGCGGGCATGCCCACTTTGCCTTCATGACGCCTCCGGATGATGCGCCCCGAATCGGGGAATACCTGATGGTCGAAGGCGTGCTGGTTCAGATGCTGCGAGCAGAGACCCTCGACGGATTTGTGGATGCGCCATTGCTCGCCTCGCGCACGGCGACCCGGTCCACCCCGCCCACGGCTCTACTCGACTCACAGGCCCTGCGTCTCGCTCTGTTCAAAGGTGTCAAGGACGATGAGATCGAGGACGTCTCCGGCCTCCCCCGAGAACCCTTGGATCAACTTCTGCTCTACGCTCGAGAAAACAGCGCAACCGAAGATTGGGAGGCGGCCACCGAACTCAACAACCAGGCTCTCAATGGAATCCTGCAGGGAGGCGAGGCGTTTCGCGGTATCCCATTCCGCATCCCCGTCAGCGGCAACCTGGGTTCCTGGACCGAGCGTGCCGATGAGAACGGCCTGCGCCTGGACACCATGACCCACGGGTGGATCGGGAATTTTGGCTGGACCGGAGCCACCGGCGTGATCCAGTGGGTTGCCCCCTTCAATCAGCCCGAGCTTGACCAGCGGTACGGTGGAGCGCGACTCGTGACGGCCAAGGGCTACTTCTTCAAGAACATCTACTACCTCAAGCAAGATCAGAGCCCGCATCGCGCGCCCCTGTTCGTGTTGAGCGAGGTGACCCCGTTCATTCCGGTGCACGACCCGACGCCCTCCTACATCATGTACGGCGTCTTGGGCGTCACCCTGTTGATGGTTGCCCTGGTGGTGTTTCTCTTGCGTCGAGACAAGATTGCAGCCGAGCAATTGAGGCAGGACTTCGTGCGTCGCCGCAAGGCACGGGCCGAGAACAAGCGGGCCAGCGCGGAGACGTCTTGAGCCTCCGCCGAATCGAGGTCCAAACCAGCCCGCCTTATGGGGTCCACGTGGGCCTCTCCGCCCTGGGGGAGGTACACGGGGGCGGGCTGCTCGAGAGAGGAGTATTCGTCCTCGCCGACAAGAGGGCCTGGGAGCTCCACGGGGCGGCCCTGGTGGGCTTGCAGGACGCGCCGCGGCTGGAGATCACCGGAGGAGAGGAAGCCAAGTCGTTGTTGCAACTGGAGGGCGTCCTGGACGCGCTGACCCGGTCCGGGCTGTCCCGCGCCTCCACCGTTATCACCTTTGGAGGGGGCTCCATCTCCGACCTTGGTGGGCTTGCGGCATCGCTCTTCAAGCGTGGTGTCGATGTAGTGCACTGCCCCACCACACTTCTGGCCCAGGTGGACGCGTCGGTGGGCGGCAAGACAGCCATCAACCTGAAGCTCGGGAAGAACCTGGCCGGGACGGTCCATCAACCCCGGGACGTGTTTGCCGACCCCACGGTACTCGCGACCCTGCCAGCCGAGGAGTGGGCCTCCGGCCTGGGCGAAGCCCTCAAGACCGCCCTTCTGGGAGGTGAGGAATCTCTTGGCAACCTCGAGGCGTTGAGCCCCGAGCTCGTGCACCTGCAGCCCGAAGCAACCGCCACCCTGGTGGGCGACTGTGTGCAAACCAAGGCCCGCATCGTGGCCGAAGACCCTCAGGAACAGGGGCCGAGGCGCGCCCTGAATCTCGGACACACCTTTGCCCACGCCATTGAGCACTGCGCCGGTTATGGGACCATCCCCCATGGAGTGGCGGTGGCTGTCGGGGTCTCCCTGGCCCTGGAAGCCAGTGCGGCAATGGGCCTCCTCGAGGACGGGGGGCTTCAGGAGCGTGTGCGCACGCTGCAGGGAGCGCTCGGCCTGCCCTCCTCTCTGGCGGACCTGCGCGCCCAGCATGAATTGGGACCTGATGGCCTGCGGATCGGGCTCGCCCAGGACAAGAAGGGCGCGGTGGACAAGCCCGAGTTTGTTCTGGTGCGTGGTCTGGGCGACCTGGTCCTGGGAGTTGAAATGGAAGACTCCCTCTTGCAATCGCTCATCGACTGAGCAGAAATCCACCCATGCAAGGCGCTGACCCCCTGGAATCGGAACCGCCCGATCCGATCGAGAACCAGTCCTACCCACGGGAGGAGCTCGTGGGATTGGTGAATCGTGCTCAACGAGCCGCAAGACTTCGCGGACACCTTCAGGTCTGGGCGCTCGGTCTGGGCTTGGCGCTCCTGGCCCTGGGACTCTCATCCGAACGCCTGTGGGGGTCGATGGAGCTACCCAGAATGGTGGCGGGTAGTGGGGGCGGCCTGTCCTACGGCTTGGTCTTCCCCCTCGCCACGGGCCTACGCAGCTTTGGCCTGGATCCCGAACAAGCCTGTTTTCTGGTCTCCGCTTTGGCCTATGGGCTCTGCCTCCCAGCACTGGTCTCTCTGCTGGGGATGATTGGTTTTCAGCGAGGTGTCTCCCTCTGGGCGGCTCTTGCAACGCTGTTGAGCGGCTTGGCCTGGCTGGGCTCAACACAACCCGGCGATCTTGCCCCGGGGGTCCTGGGGGCGACGCTATTGATGCTCAATCTATTCCGGGTTGGAGAGCGGATTCCGGGCGAGTACCTGTGGAGAGTGAGCCTGGCGTTCATTCTTGCCTTCTTCATGCGCCCGGAGAACCTGCTGCTCTTTCCCGCAGCGGCTTGGGCCCTCATCCAGCACCGCTCCCCGCACCGACTTGGAGGGGCCACCGGAGCCGTCGTGTTCTCCATGCTGATTGCTGTGTGCTTGTGGATCCTCCTGGACCCCGGAGGCGAGGAGAGCTCGGTGCAGCACCTCCTGGACAGCCTTCTCGCTGGCCGTGGGGGTGGGCTGGATCAAGCGCCCCACTGGCTGCTGGTAGGAGTGGGAGGACTGGGCGTGGGCTGGCTGGGTATCCACGGACTCCTCTTCGGTCGGCGATTGCCCCAGGAGTCTCCGCCCCCAAGTTGGGTCGTTCCCTGGTGTCTGGTCGCCCTGGCGCCTGTGGTTGCCGGCAGGACAGACTTTGGGCCTGCGGGAGGCTTCCTGCTGCCTGCTGCAGCTGTGGGGCTGGCAGACTGGCTGTCCCGACGCGAACAAAGCCCCGTTGGTTTGGGCATGGGGTCGGTACTGCTCCTTCCCCAGGCTCTGATACTGCTGGGGCTTGCTTCGACTTTCGAGCAGGAAGACCCACTGGGCGAGTGGCGCCCAGCGATGAGAGACGAGCTGCAGCCCTCCGACAGGATCCTCTCGGCGGATCCCCAGAAACGCTATCTGGCGGCGGTACGTTGGAATCTGGAGCTGGTGCCCTGGCCTGTGGCCCAAGATGCCAAGGCCAAGAAGAGCCGGGTGGTCTTCTTGGACCGTGGATCGAGCCAAGAGGGGCCGTGGCGCGGCAAACCCCTGCACCCGAGTGAACCTGTCACGATCCTCTGGCCCGGAGGCGAGGAGACGCTCGCCGCAGGTCAGGCCTACGAGCCGAGGTGAATCGCTCGCCGTGCGTCGCATTCCGGCGCACGGTGTGATTCAATGGGGCAGTTTAGGATCCGCCGTCCGGGTCCCATTTTCAATACCGCCCCCGCAACCCACCTGCCCCTCGCCCGGCCCACCCCATGCCGAGACGCGACGACCTCGAGTCAATCCTGATCATCGGCAGCGGCCCCATCGTCATCGGGCAGGCTTGCGAATTTGATTATTCGGGGACCCAGGCCTGCAAGGCTCTGCGCGAGGAAGGCTACCGCGTCATCCTCGTCAACTCGAATCCGGCGACGATCATGACCGATCCGGAGACGGCCGATGAGACCTACATCGAGCCGATCACCGCTGAGACCATAGCCAAGATCATCGAGTTCGAAAAACCGGACGCTGTCCTGCCGACACTTGGGGGCCAAACCGGCCTCAACACGGCTTTGGAGCTGTTCGACCAGGGAGTTTTCGAACGCCACGGGGTGGAGATGATCGGCGCCAACGCCGAGGTCATCCGCAAAGCCGAAGATCGCGATCTGTTTCGAACGGCCATGGCCAATGCGGGCCTGGAGTGCGCGCGCTCGGGTGTAGCCCGCTCCATGGATGATGCGCGACGTGTCATGGCACAGATCGGCCTGCCTTGCGTGATCCGGCCTGCCTTCACCCTTGGCGGGGCAGGTGGCGGGATTGCCTTCAACGTGGAGGAATTCGAAGAGATCGTTACGCGCGGCCTATCGCTCTCCATGAACAACGAGGTCCTGGTTGAGGAGAGCCTCCTGGGCTGGAAGGAGTTCGAGATGGAGGTGATGCGCGACAAGGCGGACAACGTCGTCATCATCTGCGCGATCGAGAACCTCGATCCCATGGGCGTACACACGGGAGACTCGATCACGGTGGCCCCCAGCCAGACCCTGACGGACCGCGAGTACCAGAACCTGCGCAACGCCTCACTGGCGATCATGCGTGAAATCGGCGTTGAGTGCGGGGGCTCCAATTGCCAGTTCGCCATCGACCCGGACAACGGGCGCGTCGTGGTGATCGAGATGAACCCGCGCGTCTCGCGCTCCTCGGCCCTGGCCTCCAAGGCGACGGGATTCCCCATCGCCAAGTTCGCCGCCAAGTTGGCCGTGGGATACACCCTCGACGAAATCCGCAACGACATCACCCGTGAAACGCCCGCCTCGTTCGAGCCCACGATCGATTACTGCGTCGTCAAGATCCCGCGCTTTGCGTTCGAGAAGTTCCCGGGAGCCGACCCGACTCTGACCACACAGATGAAGAGCGTGGGCGAGACAATGGCTATTGGGCGCACGTTCAAGGAGGCCTTACAGAAGGCCGTCCGTGGACTTGAGACGGGGAATCCCGGGTTCGGATTGAATGACAGGGATCAGATCGAAGCCCTGGCGGACGATCGCGAACTCTTGGCCTCACGGTTGCGGACACCCAATGCGGAACGCTTGCTGTGGCTGCGGGCCGCCTACCGCACAGGCTGGAGCACCGAGGAAATCCACTTGGCCACGAAGATTGACCGCTGGTTCCTAGAGAACATGCGGCAGCTTGTGGAGTTCGAGCAGGAACTGGCGGGCAAGTTGCTGGACGAACCCACCTTGCGCGAAGCCAAGCGTCTTGGATATGCGGACACTCAGATTGCACAGGCTGTGGGGGCCACACCCGATGCGATCAAGTCCGAACGCACGAACATGGGTATCGTCCCCACATACAAGCTGGTCGACACCTGCGCCGCAGAGTTCCCGGCCGTCACTCCCTACTACTACTCAACATGGGAAGACGAGACTGAGTTCAAACCCTCCGAGCGCGAGAAGATCATGATCCTCGGGGGCGGGCCCAACCGTATTGGCCAAGGAATCGAGTTCGACTACTGCTGTGTCCATGCTGCGTTTGCCGCTCAAGAGATCGGCTGTGATGCCGTGATGGTCAACTCAAACCCTGAGACCGTCTCGACCGACTACGACACCTCTGACGATCTTTTCTTCGAGCCTCTCACGCACGAGGACGTGATGAACATCGTGGAGGCGGTGAAGCCCAAGGGAATCATTGTTCAATTCGGCGGGCAAACACCGCTGAACCTTGCAGGAGGCCTCGACCGTGCTGGTGCCCCCTTGATCGGCACGTCCGTCAGCTCCATTGACCGCGCCGAAGATCGTGAGCAGTTTGGACACTTCCTCGACAAGCTGGGCCTACTTCAGCCACCCAACGGAATCGCTACCAATGTGGCCGAGGCCTTCGAAGCTGCACGGAACATCGGCTACCCGGTGCTCGTGCGGCCCAGCTATGTTCTGGGTGGGAGGGCCATGGAAATCGTCTATGACGACGAGAGCCTTGATCGCTACATCCAGAATGCGGTTCAGGCCTCGCCCGACCGCCCCATCCTGGTGGACAAGTTCCTCGAGGACGCCATTGAGGTCGACGTCGACGCGATCTGCGATGGCGAACGTGTCGTCATCGGCGGCATCATGGAGCACATTGAGGAGGCCGGCATACATTCTGGCGATTCCTACTGTGTCCTCCCGGCCCACACTCTTGCCACAGAGATCGTCGATGAGATCTCTGAGTCCACCAAGGCCATGGCCATGGAGTTGGGCGTCCTTGGCCTGATGAACGTCCAGTTCGCCGTGAAGGGCAACAAGATCTACATCATCGAGGTCAACCCGAGGGCATCTCGGACGGTGCCCTTCGTCTCGAAGGCCATTGGTGTGCCGCTGGCCAAGCTGGCCGCCAAGGTGATGGCGGGAATGACCTTGGAGGAGCTTGGCTTCACAGAGGAAATCACCCCCCCCTTCTTCGCCGTCAAGGCCCCGGTCTTCCCGTTCAACAAGTTTCCCGGCACAGACATGATCTTGAGCCCAGAGATGCGGTCCACCGGCGAGGTCATGGGAATCGACTACGACCTCGGTTGTGCATTCGTCAAGGCTTACCAAGCAGCGGGTGTACACCTGCCCCTCCGCGGCCGGGTGTTGATCTCGGTCAAGCACACCGACAAGCGCGCCATCGTCGGGGAAGCGCGCATGCTGTCCAGCATGGGGTTTGAGTTGATTGCCACCGACGGCACACACAAGGCATTGACCAGTGCGGGGCTTGAGGCAACGCGCGTCAACAAGGTTCATGAGGGGCGCCCACATATCGTGGACCTGGTCAAGAACCGTGAACTGGACCTCCTACTTAACACGCCAGCAGGCAAGCAGCAGCGATATGACGACTCCGCGATCCGCGCATCGGCTATTTCTGTAGGCATTCCATGCGTGACCACCCTGGCTGGAATCCGGATGGTGGTCTCTGCCCTAAGCGCACTGCAACGGGAAGAGCTCTCGGTGCGCAGCCTCCAGAAGTACCACGCCGACCTCAAGCCGATCGAGAAGGCGGTCGAGGCCTAGGGCCCGGTGCCCGCATGGGCTCTGACCCGCCTATTCGGATGCAGGCTTGCTCCGGGAAGTGACCTTGCAGGTAAAGGTCCACTTGTCTGAAGGGAGTTGCTCGGCTGGAACGTTTGTCTTGCCCGCAGCATTCAGGGCATCCATGCTCAACTGAGTCACTCGCAGACGCCGCGTTCTGTCCTCCAGGGAAAACAGGAAATTGCCGACATTGATGCGGTCAAAAGCCCGCCGAGGGTCATCAGGCTTGATGGTGAACGTTTCGTCAATGATTCCCCCGCCGGACACGCTCCGCTGGGGCTTGGGGAAGTTGAATCTGCCCATCTCCACGTTGTCATCGCCCGCTATGCGCATAATGTACGCCGTAGTTTGATCCTGCCCCTGCAGGGTCTCACCGCTCTTCTGCGCATGAAGTTGGGTGTATAGCAGGCTGTTGGACTGGATCCTCGCCACAATCCGTGAGAGTTCACCCCCCTCGGCCACGGCCTCGGTCAACTCGTTGATTGCTTTGTGATTCCCGTACAGGAAGGGGCCCAGTGTGAAAGACCCGAGCAGACACACAATGATCATGCTCTGCGCAAAAGAAATCTGATTCAGGAATTTCACTGTGCCGCCTCCAGTGCCTCGCGGCGTTGCTGGTCGTAGTACACGGAGACGTCCACCTCGATGGGTAGGCGTTCGATCAATAGACCCTTGTCGTTCTCCAGCGACACGACATTGGAGCGGGTGGAGTTCTTGTGCCACGGCTGCAACTTCAATTCGTTGAGCATGGCTTCATAGTTGGATGCCGCCGCTTGAATGTCTTCCGCCAAGAGCACCAGGGTCACGGTCACGCGCACGGATTCGGAACCGCTTGATTTGCCCATACCTTGTGTGACGGCATCTATATGGCGAATAGATGGGTGCCAGTCCTTTTGGTGTTTCTCAAGAAGATCGAGAACAAGATGGGCGCCGACCAGCGCGGACTGGGGTTGCTCGATCGAGGTATCTGCACCGAGCTCTTTCTTGAGCTTCGCCACCTCGTCTCGCAGAAGCCCATCAATCCGCTTGGTCGCCCCGTAGTAGTCGTCGCTGAAGGGCTTGCCATCCGAGCCTCCTTCACCGGCCTGCAGTTTCTTGACAAACGTGCGGATGTCGTCCGGCGGAGGTGAGAGCTTGCCCCGATCGCCTCTCTTCGGGTTGCCCATCATGTAGGCGTTGGACCAGGTCGCCCATCGGCCAGCCCCATGGGCGTTCAGGATCTTGAGTTCCTTTTGCTGCAGAATGAACATGACCGCCAAGAGGGTTGCGAGCAGCAGGCTGCAGACTGCCAGTGGGAATTCCACTCGCTCCCAGGTGCCCGCATAGGTGAGATCTTCGCGGCGTAACCTGGGGCTCAGTTTGGCACCCCCGAGCTCACGCAGGGCGGCTCCATAAGCCACAACCCAGCGGCCACGCTCTTCGGTGGGTAGGTCTTGCTTGAGTGCTGAGCCCTCGGGTCCAAAGGCACTCAACTCCTCGACCGGAATGTCCATGACACTCTCACCTACGAGGCCTGGCAGGTTCTGTCCGCAGACGTAGACCGCCCCGATGTCATTTCGCGTACGTGCCGCCGAAATACTTCGCCCAAGCTCGCGTCGGATTCGGCGCAAGGCCTCGTGGCTGATGGTGTCTTGCTGGCTGTCGAGCTCGGCATCGTCTTGCCCCACCTCCCCTTCGGGAGAATCTTCTTCGGAACCTCTAGGCACGTCAGCCCCAAAGGCACCCAGGTGCACAACGCGCATCTCGTTGACCTGCCCGCCATCCATGATGACGACGGCGGTGGAGTGCTCGCCAACATGGACCAGGACTTGAGCTGTATCTATCGGGCAGAGGTCGGAGTGCAAGGCCGCGTTGACCATGGCCGTGGTCTCAAGCTCCACCTCATAGGGTTCCGCCCCCGCCCGCTCACAGGTGGCCAAGGCCGCGCTCAGTTGCTCCTTGGGAACTGCAGTGACCAGGAGATCCGAAGACATATCGTTGCTGGCCAAGACCAGGTAGTCAGCGACCACCTCGTCGATGTCCCATTGGGGCAGGTCTTTCTCCACTTCAAACTTCAGGACCTGCTCGATCTTGCCGGCGTCTGTCAGGGGCAAGGTGATGCGCCGGAATGCAGCGCTACCCGTATCAACAACGAGCCCCACGTTTTCCTTGGACACCTTGTGCTTCGCCAACGCCTCCTTCAGAGCCTTCCCTGGATTGTCGGCGTTGGGATCGAGCTCGCCGGCCTCGGCGGCCACGAGGGTCTGGTTCTTGGAGCCCCCGTCGAGAACGATTATCTCGAATCGGCGGGTTCCGAGGTGAATACCACAGGATCGGGCCATGATCAGCGCTGCGCTTGTTCGGAGGTAAAGGGGATGCCCTGGGTCAGGTCGTCAAACCGAGCACGCTGCTCGGGGCGCAAAACTTTATCGCGGATGTAGCCGTTGTACTCGATTCCAATCGGTCGCAAATCTGATTGCAGCAATTCGTGATACGTCGCCCGGTGGACGACGCTGACCTGGCGAATGTCCGCATCGTACTCGCGCAGGATGACCTCCAAGTGGGCTCGCCGCTCCGGGCTCAATTGAAACTCGTCGTTCAGGAGAGTGGCATAGCCGCTGAAGGGCCCCTCTGGAGCCTCTGCGGTGGTCGAGCGCGAGAAGATGACCCCAGCGCCCGCCCCACCCAGGAAGGTCACACAGCAGAGCAGGACGATCCAGGGCCGGGGGTCCTTCACCGCCCTGAGCTCCCTTCCTGTGCCCCCTGGGGGTTGAAAATACTCGCCGCACGCAGCTCTTCGCGGTTGATCTGGTCCAAGGCAAAGAGGCTCGCGTCCAGAGCCTGGCTTTCGTGAGCCTTGAGCTCCTCGGCGGCTGGCTGGTCCAGACGCCGCATGGCAATGGAAGCCACGACGAGGGCGATGGCCGCTACGGCAAGGGCGTGAAGGACAAACTGCAGGATGGGCTCTGAGTGTTCGTGGCCTGAGCCCTCCACCGGGGCGAGGGGTCTCTTGCTCCCGGTGTCACCCGCCACCGCACGCCGCGCCACATGAGCCGCAAAACCCGCCGGTACGGGAATCTCGTCGGTAGGAACAAACCAAGCGTGCAGGGACTGTTCCGCTTGGGCCAAGCTCCGACAAGCGGGACAGCTGAGAAGATGCGGCCGCAACTCCGCGCTCTGCACGGAGGTCAGTTCTCCGTCGACATAGAGGGGCACCAGCGGTCGGGCATGTTTACAGTTCATTCGTTGATCCCCTGGGCAAACTCGGGGTATTGGGTGACCAGCCTCTCTTTGAAGCGGGCCCGCGCCCGAAAGAGGCGCGATTCTACGGTTCCGATGGAGATGTCGAGAACGTCGGCGATCTCCTGATAAGCCATCTCTTCGAGCTCGCGCATGACGAGCACCGTGCGGAAGATCTCTGGCATCCCCTCAAGGATGGCGTGGGTGATTTCGGCGACCTCCTGCCGTTCAAGGCGCGCGTCCGGGCGCACGATGCGACGATCGGTCTCGGGCGAGCCGGCCAACTCGGGATCCTCAACAGCCTGCACGGGGCAGCGACCCCGACGCTTCAAGAAGTCCAAGACGGTGTTGGTTGCGATGCGGTACAGCCAGGTATAGAAGGCCGATTGATGTTGGAAAGTGTCGAGTCGGCTGTAGGCCTTGAGGAAGGTGTCCTGGACGATGTCCTCCACTTCCACCGGACTGGACGTGTAGTGACGCGCCAGGGCGAAGAGACGACCTTGGTACCGCTCCACCAGTAGCTGGAAGGAAAGCGGGTTGCCCGCAATGGCCTCGCGAACGAGGTCAGCGTCTTGGAGCGGAGCTTCTTGCACGAGCTTGAGGGCCATGGCCCAGGGTTGGACGCCGGAGGGGCCGTTCTATTCCCGGCTCTCCCTAAGGGGCTGGTCGTAGTCGCAGCCCTCCAGGGTGTGTCCCAACTTATCTCTCTTCGTCCGTAAGTACCTGAGATTTATGGGGTTAGGTGCTATTTCTAGCGGTGTCTGTTCCACCACCTCGAGCCCGTGCCCTCCCAGTCCATGGATTTTCTTGGGGTTGTTGGTGAGCAGACGCATACGGCGCACACCCAAGAAATGGAGGATTTGAGCGCCAATTCCGTACTCCCGGAGGTCTGCGGGCAGGCCCAGGGCGTTGTTGGCCTCGACCGTATCGAGGCCTTCGTCCTGCAACTCATAGGCCTTGAGCTTGGCCGCCAGCCCGATCCCGCGACCCTCCTGGCGCAGGTACACCAGCACCCCACACCCCTTCTTGGCCAGGAAATCCATGGCCTGGGCCAGCTGAGCACCACAGTCACAGCGCATCGAGCCGAAGACGTCCCCGGTCAAGCACTCGGAGTGCACACGCACCCAGATGGGTTCCTCGATTGCTGTGCGCTCACCGGATGCTTCGAGATCGCCGTCAAGGCCGACGCTCAATGCCATGTGCTCCTTGCCATCCACAAGGCTCCGGAACAGGTGCATCTGGAAGTTGCCGTGGCTGGTCGCCAAGGGAAGGTCCAGCTGTAGAGATTCGATCAGGCGTTCGTGGCGCCGCCGGTGCTCGATCACATCCGCGATGGTGCAGATCTTGAGGCCATGGGTCTCGGCAAATACCTCCAGATCGGGCATTCGCGCCATTGTTCCGTCGTCGTTCATGATCTCGCAGATCACGGCAGCCGGACGAGCTCCGGCGAGCTTTGCCAGATCTACCGAGCCCTCCGTCTGTCCCCCGCGTACGAGAACTCCGCCATCCTTGGCTCTCAACGGGAAGACGTGACCCGGCCTCGCCAGATCCTCGGGCTTGCAGTCCGCCCGGGCCGCAACCTCGATGGTTTTGGCGCGATCGGCAGCGCTGATTCCCGTGGTCACGCCCTTGGCGGCCTCGATGGAAATCGTAAATGCCGTCTCGTGTTGATTGGTGTTGCGCTGTGCCTGACTATCCAGCCCGAGCCGATCACAGGTTGCCCCATCCATCGGCATGCAGATCAGACCGCGCGCCTCCTTGGCCATGAAGTTGATGGCCTCGGGGGTCACATGCTCGGCGAGCATGATCACGTCGCCCTCGTTCTCGCGATCGGGATCGTCCACCAAGATGATCATGCGCCCGGCCTGCAGGTCTTCAAGCGCTTCTGAAATGGTGCACAGGGTCATGGTCTGGACGGGCTCTGGAGGGGCCGAAGAGAGTTGTTCGCTGCCGGGGCAATCAGTCAGGATACGGGATGGGGAGTGGGTGCGGCTATGGGCCCAGGAGAGCTCTCTGGGTTGCCCCCGGGAGGTCCCCAACACCCTCTCCACAGGTACCTGCTCCCGTTTGGGGACAGCTGTGGAGAACCCAATAGGCTTGTGACGCAAGTCCTTGCTGGGCAATGACCTACGTCGAGACATGCACCGTATTGAGAATGTGTAGAAGTGCTCATCTGTGCTCCATTCCTCCCCACGCGGGTGCCGATGAGAGCGGGGCGCTCAGCGCCCCCCGATCATGCACCGGCCCACCATTCTACTCGCCGCCTCAACGACGCTCCTGGCCTTCGGCTGGGTGAAAGTGGCCGATTGGAAACGAGTGGACCCGAGCGAGGCCCTGTTCAATCGCCTCGGGCATATGGCGGGGCAGATGGAGGTCCTGTCCCGAAACGTGGACCGCCTCTCGGACGAGATTCGGGTCCTCCATACCCAGCGACCCGGCTTGGAGGCCGATGAGCTCTTGGGTCGGATTGACGAACTGGACGCCGAGGTTCTTGGTCGCTACAGCGGGCTGGCCCAGACCGTCGATGCGAACGCCAGCCTTGTCCAAGCGGCCGGGCGCGATCTCTCCGAGCTGCACGATCAGCTGCTTCCAGGCTCCAACCATCTGTGGCAGGGACTGCTGGCCCCCACGGTTCAGTTGGCGAGCCCCATGACCGTGGGCAGCGGAGTTCTCATGCCCACTCGCGAAGATGGGCCGGTCCGCGTTCTCACGGCTTGGCACGTCGTACGCGACATCCTCGCTGATGGTGGTGATGGCCATTCAGAGGTTCCCTTGCACATCTATCGTCACGATGGAGTGACTCTCAATGCAAAGGCCAAGCTCCTCGCCTACGAGAACGATCTTGATTCATGCCTTCTTGAGCTGGTCGGAGAGCACGCTGATCTCGAGGGAACATCCCTGCCTACACGCGCCCATCTGGCGAACGTGCAGGTCTTTGATCCGGTCTACGCCGTGGGCTGCCCCCTCGGTAGTGATCCCGTCCCCAGCCACGGCGCCATCTCCGCCCTTGACCACTGGGTCGATGGCCAGAGCTACTGGATGATCAACGCGCCGACCTTCATCGGCAACTCCGGCGGGGGCGTCTTCGACGCCCGCAACCTGTGCCTCCTTGGCATCGTCTCCAAGCTGTACACCCACGGCGCACGCCGCACAGTGGTTCCTCACATGGGCCTCGTGACGCCCTTGGGGGACATCTACGACTGGCTGGAGCGCAGCGGCTACGGCGAGTTGATCCCCCAGTAGGGTGGACCCGCAGCACCTTCTTGCGCCTTGCGGCCCCCGATGACGCTCTAGTGGCGGAAATGCCGGGCGTCGCTGAACACCATCGGAATGCCCGCAGTGTTGCAGGCGGAGATGATCTGGTCGTCGCGCACCGAGCCCCCGGGCTCAACCATCGCCACGACGCCCGCATCGATGGCCACCTCGACTCCGTCCGGGAAGGGGAAGAAGGCATCAGATGCCAGGACCGAGCCCGCGCTGCGGTCACCGGCCTTGCTGACCGCTAGACGCACCGAGTCCACGCGACTCATCTGACCGGCCCCGACCCCATAGACGGTCCTCGGTCCGGAGAGCACGATGGCGTTGGACTTGACGTGCTTGGCTATGCGGTTGGCGAATGCCAGCGCGGCTGCCTGTTCGCTGGAGGGAGAAACCTCCGTCACGGACCGGAACTCGGCTTGCCCCTCTGCCGTCAGGTCTCGCTCCTGAAGCAGGAAGCCGCCCACCACTTTCTTGACCTCTACGTCTCGTGAGTTGCGAGAGGAGGGCCCGTATTCTCCACAGGCGAGCAGGCGCACGCTCTTACCCCACTTCGGCTTATGCGTCAGGAGGTCCAGAGCATCCTCGTCGAACGAAGGCGCAATAATCGCCTCCACGAAGCGATTGCCATCTACGAGGAACTGCGCGCTGGCCATATTCAGTGGTCGCGTGAACGCCAGCACCGAACCAAAGGCTGAAATCGGATCGCCGGACCAGGCCTCCTCAAGCGCCTCCTCGATGTCCTCATGTACTGCGGCACCACACGGGTTGGTGTGCTTGATGACGCAAACGAAAGGCTCTTCAAATTCCTTGGCCAGGGCGAATGCCGCGTCCAGGTCCACGATGTTATTGAACGATAGAGCCTTGCCGCCCAGCACCTCTGCGTCCGCCACGCTCGGTTCACCGGCTGCGCCCGTCTTGTAGAAGGCCGCGTTCTGGTGGGGGTTCTCCCCGTAGCGCAGGTCCAAGGCCTTGACCCCGCCCATGCTGAAGCCACTGGGAAACTCCGAATCCCCCGCGTGATCTGCCCCATCTTTCTCGAACAGCCAACGGCTGATGGCGCTGTCATAGCGTGCCGTCAGGGCATAGGCCTTGAATGCCAACTCCGCGCGCAACTCATCGGAGAGAGACCCATCTCGCTTCTGAAGGTCATCCAGCACGCGCCCGTAGTCTGATGGATCAGTGACGATGCCCACGTGGGCGTGGTTCTTGGCTGCGGAGCGCACCATGCTCGGTCCACCGATGTCGATCTGTTCGATGGCTTCGGCTCGCGACACGCCCTCTTGGGCCACGGTTGCCTCAAACGGGTAGAGGTTGACGACCACCAGGTCGATCCCCTGGATGCCATGCTCATCCATCGCCGACACGTGGTCGGGATTGTCGCGCAGTGCCAGAATGCCGCCGTGCACCTTTGGGTGGAGGGTCTTCACTCGACCGTTCATCATTTCCGGGAAGCCCGTGTATTCGGCCACCTCGGTGACGGGAATGCCCGCCTCGGCGAGTACGCGGTGGGTGCCCCCCGTTGAGAGTAACTCCACTCCCATTTGGCTCAGATTACGGGCAAAGCCCTCGAGTCCGGTCTTGTCGGAAACGCTCAACAGCGCGCGGCGGATCTTTTGTTGCATGCTCTCACTCCGGCCCACCCGGGCCTGAAGGATCCTTGGTGAATTGGAAAACAGGCAGGCCATTCTAGCTTCCCGCCTCGCCCAAGACGACGGCGGAGCGGGCCCAATTGTGCCGAACAGCGAGCAACCGTCAGTCGCTCCCTCTTCGGGACGATCCCCTCGCCTTGCGATGGCCCGAGGGAGTCAGCGAATAGCGGCGACCCTGAACCTCTTGTGCCAGGTCGGCCTGGACCAGCTCGACCAGAGCGCGCTTGGCCGCTTGGCGACTCATGCTGGCGGAGCGAGCCACCTCCGCCTGATCCAGGGGGCTGCTGGCTTGCAAGAGACTCAGTACCCGCGCGGTTCTCTTGTCCAGTCGGGCACGAGTCGGCCCATCTTTCCGGCGCATGCGGTGCAGGGCCGCCTCCTCCGCAGGACGCGTGGAGGAACCATCTCGGACGAAGACGCGCTGGGCCCCTTCAACCGTCACCTCAACTGGCCCTGGTCGTACCGGCTCTATCCGGGCCTCCACCAGAATCAATCCCCCATCTCTGTGCCGGCGCAGGTTCATAACGGGTTGCGGGTGACAGAGTTCGCCTGCCGATCGCACGTCTGCAATGACCTGCCTGGCATCGGGGACCCCCACGCGCAGGCCATCATCGGTGATGCCCACCCAGAGGTGGCCGCCCACGCCGTTGGCAAAGGCCGCAAGGGTTCGGGCCACGCGATCCAACCGTGGCAGGATCTCCTTCCACTCGCACTCGGGCCCTTCTGGCGAGATGTGGACACTGCTCATGGAGCCTGCGGTTAAGGAGTCTTCTCCTCGCTTCGCGCGACTCCCATGAGCGTCTCCACGACCGATTGCACGTCGCCCGTTGGCGCCTGGCATGCGAAGTCCTGGCAGAGGTAGAGCGTGGGCCCCTCACCCACGACGCCCTGCGACTCCACGTACGGCACCACCTTTGTCAGGGCTTGGTGACCCGTGGCCGGTCGCAGAATGACCACTTTGCTCGGCACAAAGGGACGGTGAATCCGGCGCAAAGCCTCCTGGGTCTTGGGGTCTGAAGGATCCCCAGCAACGACGACCTCCTTGGTAGGACCCAGGGCAAAGTCTAGCCCTATCAGGAACTGGGTGTGCATCGCGGGAGCGCGGGTGATGGTCCCTGAGAGACCCTCGAAACTCTTGGCCGCCGCCGTCTCGTAGCGCACCTGCCCCGTCAAGCGCCCCAAGCGCAAGAGGGCCAAGGTCGCCACCGAGTTTCCGGACGGGATCGCCCCGTCCGAACTCTCCTTGGGCCGCACGATGAGCTGCTCACCACTCGCGGAAGAGAGAAAGAAGCCCCCGACTTCGGTGTCCTGAAACTCCGCCAGCATGTGGTCCGCCAGTTCCTGCGCAGCCTGCAGGAAGCGCAGCTCTTGGCTGGTTTCAAACAACTCCAAGAGGCCCCAGCAGGCGAAGGCGTAGTCCTCCAACAGACCCGAACCCGCTGCCTGGCCGAGCCGCGCCACCTTGTACAGAGACCCGTCATCGGCGCGCAAGACGTTCAGCAGGTGGTCTCCTGCGCGCTCGGCAATCTGCGCGTACGCCGCGTCATCCAATACACGCGCGGCCATGGCGTAGGCGCCGATCATCAAGCCGTTCCAGTCCGTCAGGATCTTGTCGTCCTTAAAGGGATGGATGCGCGGCTCCCGCGCCGTAAACAGCCTCTGTCTGATGTCCTCGATCCGCTCACCATTCGCGGCCTGATCTTCACCAGAGGCAACGGCACGTTCGTTCAGATCCTGATCCAGAAAGAGGATGTTCTGGCCCGTGGCCTTGCCCGTAGCTTCTTCGTGGTAGTTGCCCTCCGTAGTCACTCCCCACCAACGGGCAGCAAACTTGGCGTCTTCCTCGCCCAATACATCAGCGAGTTGCTCCTCGGTCCACAGATAGAACAGGCCCTCCTCGCCCTCCGAGTCGGCGTCTTCGGCGGAGTAGAACCCGCCTCCAGGCGCCGTCAAATCACGCGAGACGTAGGTCAGGATCTCACGCGCGGTCTGGGCGTACCCTTCATGGCCCGTGACCTGCCAGGCCTCCAGATAGGCCATCGTCAACAGAGCCTGGTCGTAGAGCATCTTCTCGAAATGCGGCACAAACCACTCTCGATCGGTGGAGTAGCGGTGGAAGCCGAAGCCCACATGGTCCCACATGCCCCCCTTGCGCATCTCCCGCAGGGTGGTCTCCACCATCTCGAGAGCGTGGGCCTGCCCATTACGGCGGTGGTAGCGCAGAAGGAACCGCAGGTTGTGGGGCACGGGGAACTTGGGTGCGGTGTTGAAGCCGCCCTTACCCGGATCAAACTGCCGGGCGAGGCCCGCATAGGCCGCATCCAACATGGTGGAATCGAGCTTCTCGCCCGGCACGCCCTTGACGAATAGGGCGAGTTGCGCCGTAACCTGATCTGCTTGACGGATGAGGTCGTCGTGCTGTGTGTCCCAGGCTTGCGTAATGCGTGGCAGCAGATCAGTCATGCCCCACCGGCCGTAACGGCCGCTCTTGGGAAAGTACGTTCCCGCGAAGAAAGGCTTCTTGTCCGGCGTCATGATGACGGTCATGGGCCAGCCCCCGCTGCCCTGATTCATGGCCTGGGTGACCGTCATGTACACATGGTCCAGATCCGGACGCTCTTCACGGTCGAGCTTGATGCAGATGAATCCATCGTTGAGCAGACGGGCCACGTCTTCATCTTCGAAGCTCTCGTGCTCCATCACGTGACACCAATGGCATGTGGAGTAGCCAATGGACAAGAAGATGGGCTTGTTCTGGGCCTTCGCAGCACGAAACGCCTCTTCGCTCCAGGGGTACCAATCCACTGGGTTGCGAGCGTGCTGTAGCAGGTAAGGGCTTTTCTCGAAGACCAATCGGTTGAATTCCTCGCCACCGTCTGGGGGAAGCGCCCCAATCGTCTCTTGGCTGGGCAGGGGTTGTCGCACGGGTCGCTCCGGATCTTGGCTCGAATGAACATTCGCTGATCCTGGCACCGCCACGCCACCCACGGCGGTCAAGACGAGAGTCGGAACCAGCGCCAGCATGTGAGACAGGGAAAGCATTTCTGGATAGGGTAGGGTTCGGTAGGGACGGGTCTTCCTCACCGGGAGGTGGGTTAGACTCCAAGGGCCTGACCATGATGATACTAAGCTGCGCTCCCCTGATGGCCCTGATCTGTGCCCCCGGCCCAAGCCAGGAAGTCGTACAGGAACCCTCGTGGGTACGCCCCGGCGTTTTCGAGTTCCATGTCGCACCGGGACCGGAGCTCTATTATGAGGTCCGATCCCTCGCCGCACTGCAGGATGCGCAGATCCCCAAGGAATTTGCTGAGGCCGTTGCGGAGATTAGGGAAATCCAGACGTTTCTGGCGACGCCTCTCTCCTGGCCGGTTGTCGATGGCGCATTCACTGCGATCGACGTCCCGGGTCAATTTGCCATTGGTTTGAGCAAGCGTGTTCTACCTCCAAGCAGCCACATGGCCGAGGGCGTCAAGCGTATCCGGGTCGCCAACGCCGCCGCCCGGCTCGCGGCTCACTTGGATGCCCTGGCACCCAAGTGGCTGGAGGAGCAATGGCCTAGCCGTAAGGGTGCCCTTGAGGCGCGTGCGCAGGAATTGACAGCGCTATTTCCTGCAGACCTCCAGTGGCGGATAGCCGGGGGGCTGCACGATCGGCTTGGAATCAAGGCCGCGGACTGGGTTGTACCGGTGAAGTTGGTGCGCCAGATGGCGGGGGTTGCCAGTCGCTCTCTGCTTGAAGCGAATGGCAGCATGGTCAGCGTTGTCGCCACCGAGGGCTTCTCTCTCTCCATCCTTGGAGAGCATGCCCTATACGAGGTCATGCACAGCTTGAACGCTCAGCCGTTCTTTCCCGCCAGCATGCCCGAAACCATGCTGAAGAAGCTCCACAAGGCCAAGATCGAGGCCGGCCTTAGCGATGCCGTCCGCAGCAAACTCATGCGGCTTTGCGCGGCGACCCTGATGCGCCAATTTGTGGATCCCACACATTCCGACGCCGGGCTGACCACAGGGGATTACGCGCGCAGGCCCAAGCTTCACGCCCTCGAAGAGGCTCTTTGGGTCCAATTCTGTGCGGGTGACATCCTGCGTCCGGAGGTGGTGGACACCCTGTGCCTTGCCCTCGGATCCGGCTGGGACGAGAAGCGGCCCTAGCGCCGACTCTTCAGGTAGGCCTCGATGAAGGGGTCGATCTCCCCATCCAACACCGCCTGCACGTTGCCGTTGTCCACGTTGGTGCGATGGTCTTTCACCATCTGGTAGGGATTGAGCACGTAGGAGCGGATCTGGCTACCCCAGGCGATTTCCCCCTTCTCCCCATAGAGCTTGGCCATTTCCGCGTCGCGCTTGCTCTCCTCCAGGGCGATCAGCTTGGCCTGGAGGAGCTTTAGGGCTGTAGCTCTGTTCTTGTGCTGGCTGCGTTCATTCTGACAGCGCACTACAACGCCTGTGGGAATGTGGGTCATGCGCACGGCGGACTCAGTCTTGTTCACGTGCTGGCCGCCAGCTCCGCCGGCTCGCATGGTATCGACCTTCAGGTCCACGTCTTTGATTTCGATTTGGATACTGTCGTCCAGTTCGGGTGTTACGTCCACCGAGGCAAAGGCCGTTTGCCTCCTGGCCTGAGCATCAAACGGACTGATGCGTACGAGACGGTGCACGCCGGATTCGGCTTTCAGATAGCCGAAGGCAAAAGGGCCACTGATGCGCAGCGTCGCGTGCCGGATTCCGCCCTGGGTCTCCTCCTGCACCTCAATGCCCTCCACGTCGAATTCGCGCGCCTCCCCCCAACGCGTGTACATCCGCATCAGCATGGCTGCCCAGTCGCAGGCATCAATTCCGCCCGCTCCCGCACTTACTTGCAGGAATGCCCCAGCGCGATCGTTGGGCCCTCCAAGCATGACCTGGAATTCGAGTTTCTCGACCAGCGTCAGCGCCGCATGGAGGGCCGCCTTGATGTCGTCGAGCACCTCGTCCTCGCCCGCTTCCGCACCCATCTCCGCGAGAACATCCACCTCTTCCAGGTGGCCTTCAAGCTCTCGGATGGGGTCCACGACTGCGCGGGCCACCTTCATCTCTGCTACAAGAGCCTGACCTTTGGCTGGATCGTTCCAGAAATCCGGATCGTTTTGAGCCTCTTCAATCTCCTCGAAGCGGGCTAGGTGCTTGGGGTAGTCAAAGACTCTCCTGCAGTTGGTTGAACCGACTGCGGAGCTCCTTGGCGATATCCAGCTGATCTTCTAGGGCACCCATGGCTGGTGATTCTAGCGGGCGGAGCTTGGCAGGGAAGTCCCCACATCACCTTGCTTGCAAATCGGTGGCGGGATACAAGTCCGAGCGTGCAGATCGAATTACCCACGATTGAGGGTCTCTTGGTGCGGCGCTACAAGCGCTTCCTGACAGACGTCAAAGGGCCCGATGGCGAGATTCTTGTGGCCCATTGTCCCAATACCGGCTCCCTCAAGGGTTGTCTGGAGGAGGGTGCGCGGGTTGTCCTGCGCGACAGCCAGGACGCGAAGCGCAAGCTGCGCTACACGTTTCAGAGCATCGAGGTGAACGGCTCATGGGTAAACGTCGACACGGGCCTACCCAATGCCCTGGTAACCGAGGCCATCCAGAACGGGCTGATTGAGGGCCTGACCGACTATGACTCGGTGCGCCGTGAGGTGAAGTACGGCAAGGCTTCACGCATCGATGTCCTGCTGGAGCGGGACAACGGGGAGCGCTGCTACGTCGAGGTGAAGAGCACGACCATGGCGGAGGGCTCACAGGCACGGTTTCCCGATGCGGTCACCACCAGGGGACTCAAGCACCTGCATGAATTGCGCGACATGGTGCACGAGGGACATCGGGCCGTGATCTTCTTTTGTGTCTCACGCAGTGACGTCACCACATTTGCACCTGCAGACGACATCGATCCGGCCTACGGCAAGGCTCTGCGAGAAGTGGTTGCAGAGGGAGTGGAGGCCATGGCCTGGTCCACGCATGTAGAACCGCGCAGCTTCACTCTCCTCAAGCCCCTGGCGATCGAACTCTGAGGGTTCCGGCTACAGCGAGACGTAGGTCTCGCCCTCTCCCTCGCCCACCGGATACTGCGGCCCGCCGGGACCACCGACGGCTCGCCACGGATCCGGTTGTTGTGCCGGTCGGTGCACGATTTCCTGACTGACCTTCACACTCGCGTGGTAACGCGCGCCACGTAGGATCTCGCGCACCATCAGGCCCACTAGGCCAACCACAAGCATGGCAATAACAACCCCCTGTGAGGGGCTGCCTTCGAGCACACCCTCGAGGCTCCGGGTCACCCAACCCAACAGCAGGGTCACCAAGACCAGCTCCACAAGGAAGATCGACATCAGGGGGCGCAGCGTCTTGATCGGATGGAACAGGATGGCAAAGCCCGTCAGGAAGCCCGCCTTGAGCACGGATGATCCATCAAGGAGCGCCATCCGCGTTCGTGCGAAAGTGCCCCATGCCAGGATCAGGGCGAAGCCGGCCGCGTGACAACCATCGCGGAGCCACTCCAGGCGACGCATTCCCCACTCCGAATCCAGGTTCTCGAGGTTCTTCCAGTCCGATTCCGGCACACCAGAGAGCATGCCCAAGACGTACTTGTCCCACAGGTCCCCGTAGATCAGTTTCTTCCAGAGCGCCAGGAGCACCGCTGACAGCAGCAGCAAGCGCAGGAAGCGCCAGAAGTAGCGCGCGCCCCCCAGGAAGAACCTGCGCAGGGCATGGCCGTGGGTGCGCTCCAAGATGACCTGCAACCACCCCCCCGCAGCGAACACACCCAGCAAGAGGGCAGTGAATGCCAAGACTGCACCCAGATTGGCCGTAGCCTTGTTCAGGTTGGACAGCCCTTCAGCGTGGTCGTTGGTAAAACTAGCGGTAAGTGAGTACGCGATGTCGTCCCAGGCAAAACCGTCTCCGGCTTCACTTGCGACATCGGGCTGGTAGCGATGGGCCACGGCATCCCTGAACCAGGTGTTCCACACCACGCCCACAGGCAATGCGGTGAGCGCGATCAGGCTCCAGGTAATGAGCCACAGGGGAGGACGCTCCGCGACCTTGCGAATGGAGCGCAAGAACAGAAGGGGCCCTGTGGGAACCGGCTCGTCAGTCAAGTAGGTGCGCGCCATGATCAACCCCCCAGGGATGAATACCAGTGCAGGAGGTGGGCGTACTGGGTGAATACGCGCTCGGACCATCGCAGCGGCGCCACCAAGTCCTTGCCGGCATACCACTGATTGTCAGCCATGTTCCCGTCGAGATAGTAGCGACGCGCAGGATCGATCAGGACGCGGTCGATTTTCTTGGGGCCCGGCTCAAGGGGCAGACGCCACCAGGTGGTCGCCTCCTGGGCCTCCCTGGTCCACTCGAATGGTCTGGTGGTCCCGTCGGTGAACCGAACCTCAATCTCCACCGGCAAGCGAAGGGTCCCCTTACGGGAAACAACGACGTCGTAGACCCAGTCCAGCGGGGGCTCCGCGGGCTCCTCCTCAGGAGTGGCCGATTTTGGTGAATTAGATCCGGCCTCGGGCTCCGGCTCAGGTGCTGGGTCGGGCTTGGGACTCTCCGGCACCTCGACCTTCGCAAAGCCCTGGGCGCCGAGCACCAGCCCTTTCAAGGCAGGCGTGCGACTCTGCTGAACGTCGACGCTCCAATCGACTGTTGCCGTGCTCTCGAACAGATCGGCGAAGTACCAGTCCACGTCTTCGCCCGAGCCCTCATTGAAGGCCGCGTAGAAGTCCTCTGGGTAGGGATGCCGATAGCGCCACTGCGCGGAGTAGTGCCTCATGCCCGCCAGGAAGGCCTTGTCTCCCACAATCGCCTGGAGGGAGCGCAGAACCACTGCAGGCCGGGGGTAGCTGTTTGTGCGGTAGCTATTGCGGTCGCGGTATTCCCA
>PBIX01000074.1 GCA_002720975.1 Planctomycetota bacterium
CATTGAAGGATTGCTGCTGCTTCGCGTTCTTGGCAGACGAACATAAGGTAGTATGCACGACCCGCGGCCAACGTGCGCTGCAGCACGGTGTGAACATCGCAGACTCTGCCCGTGCCAGCACCAACTACTGTCGCCGTTTGGAGAAGTACTCGAAGAGGGGGTTTGCGATCGCCGTGCCTGGCTATTTGCCCGCCCGCGTCTCGAGTCAGCTGCGCAGCTCCGAGTACATTTTACTTCGCAAGTACGACTTGCTTCTGAAAGTCGACCCGAGGGTCCCGTACAACAAGGATATGGAGATTTCAGTGTCGCAGTATGTCGGGCTGCGCGCCGAGCGGCCTGAGACGGCCCAATTGAAAGTTAGTGCTACTCAGCAGGGCACCTCCATGCGGAACCTGCAGCGGCTCGTTGTGCTGGACAGCACGAAGGTGCGGGTGGCCGAGACGCCGGAACGGATGTTCTGCGAAAACCACAGGCGGAGCAGCGCTGAAGACGCCAGGATTTCGGGCGCCTGTGTGCCTGTGGGTGGAGGTTCGAGGGGAGCGTACACGCTGCTCTGGGGAGCGGCCTTGGAGGCGGAGACTGTCGAGAGCGGCACGGATGACGAAGGGTACGAGCAATCGCCTTTGGCATGCGTATATTCTCTTCTCGATAAGCATTTCCAACACGAGCTGGAGACAAGCGACGAGACGCCTCAAAACGATGACGGTATGTGGGTGGGCGGCGCGATGCAACGTCTCGCAAGCGCCATGGCGCACCGTGACCCTTGCTCGGTTGTCATCCAACTTGCCAGTGAGCACCAGGCCTGTAGGATTCAGTCGTCTGAGCCGCTTCTCTTCGTCTACGACTTTTGTAAGTGCGATTCACCGTTCGAGAGCTTGCGCTTCGTACGCGATGCGGGTCGCCCCCCGCTCAAGCCCAGTCTGAACGACGAGCAGTTCGCGGAGGTCTACGGGCTGCCAGCCAAGCTCATGTTCGAGCCGCGCAAGTTCCGCGAGCCGGTTGTCATGAACTGGTGGGAGGGTTTATACTGAAACGCTGGGGTAACTCCCATATATGTGAGGCGCGCCGAGGGGAGGTGTACACTTCACACTATAAGTGAGTCGAGAAACCATACAGAAACGCGCAATCACTAATATACTGTTATACTGTAATCTAATCATAGATTGTTTGCATTGCACGGCGACCCTGTTAATATGGACACAACGATGTAATATCAGTATGTTTCTCTGGTTTTCAGGCTCGAGCTAGCTCCGTATCTTTTCCCGGTTTGAGCGTGACGCGATGGAAGGAGTGCAGCCGGGCGGCGTAGTTGCACTCCTTCCCATGATCTACCCTCACGAGCAGGCGCGGATTGACGTGCCAATCTATCTTGTCGCGGCGTGCGCTTACTGTAGGGGGCCGACGTTTTCACCCTTTTGCTCGTGGTGTGGCAACCACGTCTGCTCGGGCTGTGGTGACGCACATTGGCGCTGCTGCTTGGGGTGTTCGACATGTGGCGCGGTGGCTGCTCCCGCTGGTTCGTGTAGATTGTGCGGGCTTGCGCTTTGTGACAGTTGTATCGGCACCCACGTGTGCGCGCCGCAGGGCAGCAACAACGACTTCGGGGACTCTCCCCGCGAGGGGAGTCATCCCTCAAGCTTGGAGGAGGACATCTGCGTGGAAAAAGTGGCGGGGACGGGCGGTTGCGATGAGTCCAGGGAATGGGATGAGTTCGATCGGGTAAGCGGCGCATGGGACGTGGGTGGTGCCGTCCAACTTCAGCACAACTTGACTGTGCGAATGGGGCGCGTCGCGGTGCAAGTGTCGTCTGACGATGATGACGTCTTCGGGGCAAGCGTCAATGATTTTCGACGCCTCGCCGACCAACTTGCTTGGGACTTTCCGAGCGGCGTGGTGACAGTGCACCTTGACAGGAAAAAGGCGCTCGTTTTCGTACCCGGGCGCGAGACAAACGCATGTGCTCTATCCACAGCCCTCTCCTGGGCCAAGCACTTCGCCGCCCTGACCATTGCCATTCGCACCCGAGCCGGGAAGATCGAGTTCAGCGTCCTCGACGTCATGTGGTTTCCGGGTCAGAGCTCGCGCTTGCCGTTCTTCCAGGGCAGATTCCTCAGCGCAGTCCGGGCTTTAGGCGTAGAGTGATATGGGGTGCGACGCGCGGCCGGGAACCCGCGCATCGCCGTGCAGGAAAATAATGACTAAATTGGTGTCATATTCAGATAACGGTATAATGCAATGAGCTCGCACCCCCACAGCACCCCCACGCGCACCCCCACGCGCACCCCCACGCGCACCCCACATATATGTTTTCGTCGTAAAGCCGTTTCCGAGATTCAAACCTCTCTGCGTAGGAGGAAAGGCTTTTCCAAAGACACCCCCGTTGCTCTACTCTCAGCGATTATCAGATGTCGTCTCAGGGCTGCAAGTTCAGCATGGATGCCGTCGCTGCGGCCACGCCTGCGAAGCGCCCATCTGAGTCGCTGCAGGCGGCGGCACTCTCTCCTGCAAAGGTGCCAAAAGCAAGTGAGGTGACACTCATGGAGCAGCCCCCGAAATCTGCAAGCACGGCGCGGCGGCTTCCTGCCCATGCGCCTGTTCACGTATGCGTGTACAAATACACGGATGAGGCTGGTGATGTGTGGAACGCATACGAAGGTAAGGATGGCGTCTCACTCTGGCAAGTTCAAGTGGAGCACGATGCTCGGCCATCTGTCACCTTCGGTGTGATCCAGAGTTTCAACGACTACCTCCGCCAGGCACATGCTGGCAACGAAGCTATTCCGACGACGCTTGCAGACCTTCAGGCACAAACCGGCATTAAGTTGGTTTCGGCCGATAAGACAGACCCCGACAATGCGGGTTTCGTCCAGTGGCGTGTTGCCTTCTACGTTGCAGGCGCGACAGATGCCCTGAACAATTTCCTCTACCTCTTGGACGACTTCTTTGTTTTCAAGGAGCGTGCGATGGCCCGGGAGAGGCCCTTCGAGGTGCACGTCCACCCGCACACCGGAGTTGCGATTGAGGAAACGGACTTTCAGTATGAGCACTACGTGTTCAATGAGCCCGCCGCAGCTTTGCCTCTTGCCGTCTTCGAGGCGCAGCCCGTTTATTCGAAGCGCATCGTCGTGCTCCACATTCAGCCCGAGAACCCCGAGACGATGAGCATTCTTATAACGGGAAACACGTTCAAATTTCGGAGTCGCCTCGATAGCCACGGCGTGCCCTCAGCGTACTTTGCAGAGGACGGTGATGAGAACCGCAAGCACTGCCGCTTGATGAGGAACGTTGACGTGTCGGACGCGGCGCAGCGGCAGCGCATTCTCCAGTTGGTGGGCGAACGTGTGTTCAAGAATTTGGCAATGCGCGTAGTGCTCGACTCGGCCCCTGAGCAGGACACAGCCGTAGCGGCATTTGTGGAGCAGATGCGCGAGATCCCTTCGCTCCATTTCGCGATTGATAAGGCTGCTGACGCATCCGCCGTCAGCTCCACACAGGCACGCTAAGAGCTCCTAGGACAGGGTGACAATGGACAAATCGCGGGGGGAGCGATTTGCTGTCTTGTGTATCTATCTCTTGGGAGCGACGTTCGAGCATAAAACAAACATACTCTTATAATTATTGTTGAGGAATCTACAAAATTGAAATAATTGTTCACCTGTTTGTCCTGCGGCGACTCCTGACCACAGCCGCGCAAATGTTTTTTGGCCATGGGTATCCATGGAAGATTAATATTAGTATCATTGAGGAATCTGCTAGTAAAAGAACGAAAGCGATTTCAGTTTCGTTGTCCCGGATTTCCCATAATTAATTTGTAAATCGGCATTCGCAGGGGACCTGAATACAACTTGGTTCCCTCGGACTCGCGGCCCGGAGCTCAACAAAGAGATTCAATAGTCGGCGATTTCAGTTTCGTTGTCTCGGAGTTCCCATAACTAAAATTGTAAACGCAGTGAACCAGAACACAATTTGACTCCCTCGGATTCGCGGCTTCCGTTTCCCAACATTGATTCCCTTCAAATTCAGATTCCATAATTTCTTAGAGTTTGCTAGATTCAATATAGCCAGCATGTCTATAGTGAGTTGTTGTCTACGCAACGGGTATAGCTCAATGGGACAAGGTCATACTCTTTCAGCCCCCCTCGAGACAAGCGCGCCGATGGCTCCCAAGGGCGGCATCAAGTTCAAGATGGGCGCCGCGGTTCAGGACTCTTTTCAAGGGAAACGCGCCGCCGAGTCGTCAGGGGGCCGCGCTTTCAAGGTGCCCAAGGCAAGCGACTGCACATTCCTCGAACAGGGCCCGAAGCCGCAAAGTTCTGCGAAGCGTCTTCCGGCACATGCGCCTGTTCATGTATGCGTGTACAAATACACCGACGAGGCCGCTGACGTTTGGAACTTGTACGAGGGCAGAGAGGGCGTGAAGCTGTGGCAGGTCCAGATGCAGCACGAGGCGCGGCCCTCCATCACTTTCGGCATCGTCGACGAGTTCAATCGTTTCCTGTGCAAGGCCCATGCGCGCGACAACGCGATTCCCGCGTCCCTGGCGGATCTGCAGCAGCGCGCGGGCATCAAGCTAGTGCTGACGGATCGCACCGATCCGGACGACGTCGGATTTGTACAATGGCGTGTCGCTTTCTACGTCGCAGGCTCCGAGACAGCCTTGAACAATTTCTTGTTCCTACTGGATGATTTCGTCGGACAGAAATGTGAGGCGATGGCTCGCGAGATGCCTTTGGATATTCACATCCACCCTCACGCTGGAGTGAACATCACCGATGCGCGGGACAACTTTGTGTACGAGCATTATACACTTCACGAGGCGGCGCCGGCTCTGCCCCTTGGCATCTTCGAGGCGCAGCCCGTGTGGGGAAAAAAGGTTGTCCAGATGCACATTCAGCCAGAGAGCGCAGATACCGTTTCAGTGCTCATGATGGGCAACATCTGGAACTTCAGGAGCCGCCTGGAATCTCACGGCGTGCCTGGTGCGTACTACGGCGGAGACGAGGATCGGAAGTACACCCGCCTCATGAAAAGCATCGATGTTTCGGACGAAGCGCAGCGGCAGCGTGTCTTCGACATGACCAGACACGTTTTCAAGAATCTCGCGATCAAAGTGGTCCTGGACTCTACTCCTGAGGATGATTCTGAAGTTGCCGAGTTTGTCGACGAGTTGCGGCAGATCACTTCCCTACATTTCACGATTGACAAGGTCACCGACGCGACCGCGCAGGCATCGTAGGCAGACGTAGGACAGTAACACTGAGTAGGGGTGCAACATTGGCTGGCATAACGCGAGGGGAGCAACCGCTAGGCAATGTAAGTGGAACCTTGTGTATCAGGGAGGCTCGGAACAACAAATGCAGAAAATGTTTTCACTTAGTTATCGCTTTCATCCCCTATAGCAAAGATTGTATAACGTGTCATTCTAACGCTTTCCAGTATCATAAAATTAAAGCGAAGAGGTACCATAGACCAGATCTTCGAAGACCGTGACAGACCCCCTATTATTGGCCCATGGCTCAAATACGTTCACGCGCGCCTCGCGCAACTGAGCGATGCCGCTGATCAGGTTGACGCCTTGTCTTGGGTCCGAAAGCGCCCCGTGCGGCCTATCGCACGAGGTGCTCGGGGCCCCGAACTTTTGCAGACTGCCCGCCACGCGCTGTGCTTTCTGCGAGCCGCAGGTGCTGACTGCGCTCCTGGCGAACGAGGATACGCGACACGGTGTGTGGTGGGGCCTCGCGCAGATTGCATGCCTGAACACGGGTGTCTACACACATGCTCTCCAGCGGTTGCCCGATGGGGAGCGGGCCGAGGCGGCGGCTCAGGTCCTCGTCCTCCTTCAGCGGTTTGTGCCCCGGAGGCGTGACGAGGTGTTGCTCATCCGGGCGCAGTTGCAGATCCGGGCGGTGCATGCGCTTTTGAATAATCTTGTTGTGCTCCCAGCAGTTGTGCAATGCGTCCGTGCGGATACTGTACGGCTCGGAACTTTGCTTGCGTTGCGGCGCAGGCTCCCCGTGGAGGCGCTGGAGGTCGTCGCGCTGTACACAGCTGACGTAGATCTGGATGCATTGCGTGAGTCGATGAGGAAAGCCATGCAGTTCGGCTACAGTCCGGGCGGCCATCCCGTTTTCTCGTATGGGGACCGTGCCTACATAAGGCAGCCGACGCAGCGCCTCTTGGCACAGAGCTACATGCATGCGATGCGGCTGCATGTCGTGGAGGCCCGCGCTCTGACGCTAGCGATGCGAGCGCACGTGCTCGTGGCGGAGCGGTTTCCTCTTCAAGGTCGCGCCGCTTGCGGGAAGAAGATCATGGCTCTCCTTGCCATGATATAGACACGCGGCGCTATATCATGAAACAGATCGACAGATTATCAGACGAACAATTTGCCGAAAAAGCATCACAATTGATATACATCACCCTTTCCCTGCAGATGGCAATGTGTAATATTGTATAATATAGCGACATTGTTGCGCCGTGCCGGGCCCGCCATGTCGGTACCGCCCGTGCGCCATGGCGATGTTGGCGATTGGCGTCTTTCGGATGGCGAGTTCCTTGCCACTTTCCGTCTGCCTTGCCCTTCCCTGTGCTACGACGTTCTCGCTCAACGGCACCCGATGCCCCGCGAGAGCCTCATAACATTCGATGAGGCGGACCACGTGTACACGTTCCGTGGTGAGCGTGTGCCACGATCGGTGACGGGGCTGCTGCATGCGTACTCCCAGGATTTCAATCCCACGTTGGCTCTGGCTCTGATGAAGCCCGAAAAGCGTGAGGAGCTCGCTGCATGTGGTGCGGGGTCTACTGATGACGAAATTCTGGCGCATTGGCAGTTCAACGGTGAAGTTCAACGGGCTCGCGGGCAGCTCCTCCATTTCCAAGCGGAGCAGGTGCTGAATGGCAGACAGGTGGAGGAGCCACACTCGCCTGAACTGATGCAGGCGCGGCTTGTGATCGACGATTTCATCTTGGCTCGTGGTTTGCGTCCCTTCCGCACGGAGGTGTGTCTTCACCACAAGGGTCTGCGCGTTGCCGGGCAGGCTGATCTCCTTTGCCTCGACGGTGACGACCGTATGGTGGTATGCGACTGGAAGAGGTCGCGAGAGATTCGCATGGAAAATCCATTCAGGTCCTTGAAGGAACCCTTAGAGAATCTACCTGACTGCAATTATTGGACGTACGCTTTGCAGCTCAACCTTTACGCCTACATCCTTGAAGACCAGTACGGCTACGAGGTCAGTTCCATGTTCCTCTTCGTGGTGCACCCGAACCTCTTATCGCCGAGGGTTATCAACGTGCCGCGGCTCGACGGCGAGATACGGCTGCTTGTTGAGCACGAGGTCGCGAGCTGTGCGGTGTCGTCGGCGGCGTGCGACCTGTGATATCTAGAGGGCTGTGCAAATAATAATATACACATAGATACTCCCACTACATAGGTACTAGACTAGATACTGTATTATCGGCTGCTGTCTTATATTAGATTATTGGGTCATTATAGCATGAATATTTCGAATGAATATTCAAGTGCCGTTCGGCTCTGCTCCGCCCTGCTACTCTCTATATAGATTGCAGCGATGGCGCCTAAAGCCATGCGGGTGGCCAAGGCCATGCGGGCAACGACGAAGGCTTCGAGGGCAGCACCACCTCCGCCCGCGCCGGAGCAAAAAAGGGAGTCGAAGGCGCGCGCGGCGCACGTGTATGCCGACATTGCGGACGTGGCAGGCGTAAGCGCTAAGGATACGAAGTCGGTCCTGGACGGCATCCGTCAGGTGGCCATTCGGGAGCTCCGCAGATCTGGAACTTTCAAGCTGGCCGCCTTCGTTTCTCTCAAGTTGCTACGCAAGGCGGCGAGCCCGGCGAAGACGAAGAGCATGTTCGGGAAGGAGGTGCGAATTGATGCGAAGCCGGCGAGGACTTTGGTCAAAGCGACGGCCGTGAAGCAGCTGCGCGACGCCTTGGCCGAGAGGTGAGGAAGACAATATCATTCGGCGTCGGGGACGGAATGTGTGCGAGGGGAGCGCGCATTCCATGAAAAAAACATTGCAATAGAGCGACCAGAGTGTTGTTATACAGCCTCGCGCTGATATATTTCGCTTGCTAGTGTGTATCTGAATAGAGTTGTGGTTGGCTCGAGTTCGTTTGGGTATCATAGCGTAGGGCTGTCGAAGACATGGAGAACCTCGACTTACTAATTCCGTGCTTGCCTCAGGCAGCTTGGCGCCTGCTCCTCGAGATGCTGCAGTGTGACTGTGGATTCTGTCAGGCGGCGGTGCCGTACTTTCATGCATGCGGTTACGTGGCCTTGTACATCTCGCGCAAGCCCTTACATGTCCTTCGTGGTGCGCCAGTCGTTGCCTCTGAGCCGTCGGGGGGCGAACGCAACACATTCCGACGTTGCCATGCTGCGATATTGGCGGTTCGAGTGAAGGGTTGCCAGGAAGGGTGACCGGGCGTGCGCTCTGTGGGTCGGCCGATAGGGAGTTAGTGAGCTTGCGTCTTGGGGTTGCGCGGCTCACTCATGTATTATACTGTAATTATACTGCTCTATTGTTATTGTAATCTGTTTTCAATAATATTAGCGCACCCGCTCACCGCTGTACAAAATATTATAGCACCGCTCTCCATGCTACAGCTTTTACTTTCCTATTGTTATAACATAGTGTCTAGCCGTTGCACCTATATAGCGCGGGTCTCAAGCTATTATCTCATGGTACCGCCCCGTGTCGAGTTCCCTTCGTGCCATGGAACCTTTCAAGCTTGGTGATGTCCCGCCTTTGACTGACAATCTGCCCTTCCCGCTTGGCACCACCACTCTATACATCACGACGGAGACTCCGCATGATATTGGCAACGTTTTGGTCAACGAGCTGAGCTTACTAGCTAAGATAGAAAAAATCAACTGCCGTAAGTTCACCATCGTTGCCAGTGCTGGGGACGAGGTGTCTACGCCAGGGATGGGTTGCAAGTTAAAGGCCCGTCTCTATGCATTGGGGGGGGACGCGTACGCAATTGAGTTTCAGCGCCGTGGCGGCGACTGTGTCATGTACAACGCTCTCTTCCGCCAGATTAAGGACGTCTTCGCAATAGTTTTGGAGTGCGTCAGCTTGGAGGGGTCAGGGTTTCTGCGCTCCGGTGGCCAGCTCGTTCCACCGGCTCCCGTGCTCGGACCCTCGCGGAGCCCTGAGACAGGACCTCCAAGTCTAGAGCTCCCGGAGTCCGCGTTCGACACCATGGCCGCTGCGTCGGACGTGTTCGCAAGCTGGTCTCTCGACGTGGTCCGCGGGTTCGAGTGCGCTCACGAAGAGTTGTGGACGCGGGTGAGGCGTGACCGCGCGGATGCAGCAGAGCTCAAGGAGCACTTGCGCAAGATTCCGGAGCCGATTGTCACGATGTACTCGTTGAAGGTCCAGCCTTGTCGCCGCGGACGTACACCGATGAACGCGGAGGTGCTCTGCGAGCAGATCGACCTCATGATCGCCGAGGCGGTGGCCTTCTGGGAAACGCAGGTCTGAGCCAGGGGATGCATGTACAATGAGAGTCGTGTGGGGTACGTGCTTTCAGATATAATATTTGTGTAACATAACGCAGCTTATTGCAAGAGTGGGGGGGAAACCGTAGTCTATGTATATGAATGAGTGCGCATGCCGTGGCTCAAACATTAATCAGTGCTCCGTAATATAGAACAATGGCCCTCTCCGTTGACTACCGCGAGCGTGGCTTGATCGAGGCTCTCGCAAGTGTTCCGCACACGGTGCAGACTCTACCCGTGGGCGACCTCGTGTGCGTGTACGAGGAGGGCAACACGTGGATCGCAGAGCGCAAGCGCGCCGACGATCTGGCAAAGTCGATCAAAACGGGACGCTGGCGGGACCAGTTGGACAGGCTGCACGCGACGGGCAGTCGGCGCATCTTCTTCCTGGTCGAGGGTGATCTGCGCTCTACGAGCATGGGTCACGAGAGTCTACTCGGCGCATGCGTCAACGCGGAGTTGCGGAAGGGCTCGCACGTGATCCGAACGATGGATCTGGAGGAGACTGCGGCGGTGGTGCGTCATCTCGTTGAAAAGGGCGGTAGCTGCCCAGGTTTACCATCAAGCCTAACGCCGCCGGTGGCCAAGCGGAAGCGCGATGCGGACCGCGAAACATGCTGGCTCCGGCAGCTGATGTGCATCCCATCCATCTCTGAGCGCATCGCACGGAAGCTGCTGGATGAGTTTGGCACTCTACCCGCCATCCAAAAAGCATTGGCAGAGGGCGGCATGAAGAAAGTTCGCATCGATGACCGCACTTGCCTCGGCAAGGCGCGGATCGAGAAGCTGACGTACTATTTGGCACACGAGAACTCGGAAGGACAACTACTCCGATCGCTTGGCGAGCCGAGTCTCTCTCCACTTGATTGCCGTCGCCCGGGTGGGCAGCACGTGCCCATTAAGCAGCACACTGCCGGACCACGAGACAACGGCGAGTTCAATATGATATGTTCATTGTGCGGTTGCTGCGTGTGAGACCACTAGACTTAGCTGGCGGCATCGCGGGGAGAAGTCGTTAGCGTATCTACAATATTTATTGCTCTCTGCGCATAAAAATATGGAAGACTGTTGTATCATGCGGTGTATTTTCACTTGGTCTGTGTAGTGTTGGCTTCCATCCCCTATGATACTCTATAGCGCGCATATACACGAGCATAGTATGTGCCTCCAGGTCAAGATTGCCCCCGTCCAAGCTTTTCCCGGTTCATTTGTTCCCACGCTATGCTTGCTTTCCTTGAGCAATCGGCAGATGTGGAGCGGTTGCTCGGCGAAGGCGACGTAGAAGGTGCTATGGCCACGACGGTTTTGGCGTGCACTCACGAGAGCGGGGAAGAGCCGCCGTGGCTGCGCGACGCCAGGTCGAATCTGCTGGGGTCGGCCCTCGTGTGCCTCTCCGCGCTGCACATCGCAGACGAACAGATGCTGGGGCTGACGGCTCTTCATGGCCTTCTTGACCGACGCCTCTTCAACTGGATCAACAATGGCGACGGTCGCATCGAAGTTGTTCTGTTTCCCACGCTCTTCTCAGCCGGCGAGAGTCTCTACGACGGGGGTTGCGATGCCGATTGGCAGCGCGGTGTCCGAGACTTCTTGCGGGTGTCCGGGCCTTTCCCCGAGGCTTACTCCAAGTGGCTCTCGGAGCAGGCGCAGGCCGTCGACGCAGAGAAACAGAGACGGATTACGGACATTGCAAGTTTGCAGGCGTTCCGCATTGGCATGTGCGTGCGCGCGGTTGGTCTCCAGACGGCGAGGCACCTGAACGGGCAGCTCGGTGTTATTACGAGCAAGCGGGGAGAGCGACGGGGCGTTATCTTTGAGAGCGGGGTCAAGGCGGTGAAGACTCAAAACCTCAGCCCTGTTGCGCTGACGTGCGTGGCTGTCGGCCGCTGCGAGGACAAGCCGACTGCACGCAGTGCTTGCGGAGAGGCGTCACAAGCGCGGACATCCGCGCGGACAGGCGACTTCCGCGCGGCTCTCGCATGGGCAGAGGCGGAGGGCTTCGATCGACCGGACATCCTGGCGCGCGTGAGGTTCCTGAAGAAGTCTCGAGAGATGATGCCATCCTGCGGTGATACCATGGTTCCAGAGAAGTCTCGCAACAAGCAGTTACGTCTGATGGCCAGGCTGCGCCCTCCTTGTGTCGGTGTGGGCGCGGTCGACTTGGCGACTTTGAAGGGCCAGTCGTGTCGTGAGTGGTTGGTGAGTGGGCTCTGCGGGCCGTGCCAGCAAGCGTTCCTCGCATAGGGGCCTGGCGCCACAATCGTATATGGGGCGCGTGGGGAATATATAGAGGAGCGGGCGAGTTGCATAGCCTACGAAAGGAGAACGGTGACCGCGAGGGGAGCGGCTACCGGATCGCGCAGAGAAAATGTTGTGGTTTCCTGGATTGAGATTATGGCTGGCATTGCAATATTATTTAACGCATCGCTATACTCTAGTAAGAATGGAATTTACGGGCTCGGTCGTTCGATGTCAGTCAATGAGTTTCGTTCTGTGCTCGAGGGCGGTCTTCCAAGCGGGCGCGAGTTGTTTTCATGAGTGCGCCGATCGCTTCTTGATCCGTTTTTTTGATATTTTGCGACGACTAGAGCGACGGCTTTTCCTCCTACGGCCCGGGGAATCGAGAAACCAAGCGTTCAGCCCGATTTTGTGGGCACCTGGGCACGTCACGGGCTCGCCCGCGTGCAGCGTTCTGTCGTTGTGACGGCCCTCAGGCGTGAAGTTGGACCACATCACCGCGTTGCCTTTGCTGGGGTACACGCGGAGATGTTGCCCGTCTCGGCGTAGTTGATGGAAGACGGTGGCACCTCCACACCTTCCCTCAGAGAGACCTTCGTCCTTCAAATATGCAAAAAGTGTTTTCAGACGCTTGGGGCCAACCCCAAGGTCATCGTAGTGAGCATCATAACGTTGCTTGTGCGTGTAGTCGGTCACCTGCAACGGCTCAAGAGATTTTTCGGGCATGCCTGCGATGGTTGCCAGCCTCTTCCCGACACACTCGACAACGCGGTCGTTCATGGGCAAAAACGCGGTGCGCGAGGTGCGAATGTCTGCGATGCCCTCGCTGGTTTTTGAGCGGTTCAGTCCGACCTCGCCCGCCTTTTTGATCAGATAGTCGGCTTCCTCGTCCAGCAGCAGCCGTTCCACCTGCGAAATCACAGCTCCGTCCGAACGGATCCATCGCTGGACCGGATGAACCAGACGCCTGTCGCCACACAGGCAGGACTTCATTTTATGTCATGGCGCATTGTCAATTTTGTCCATACCAAGCAACTCTCAGCTGTAGTTGGCTCGAGTGCGCTCTCCCCCCCCCGCGTCGCCATGGCGAGCCTCTGCAGGGCCGATTTTTTGCTGCTGCCTGTCGTGTCTGAGCACGCAATGGTGATGCTCTCTGCTCGGGACATTGCACGGCTCTGCGTAACGAGCTCCAGATTCCATCGCGCTTCTGCATGCCTCGTGCGTGGGGCGATGGAGGCGCAGCACGCCCTCGTGATCGTTGGAGGCACCATTGGGGACTTGCGCGCTCTCGAGAATACGCCGAGCGCTTGCTCAGTCGATCTTCGGCATGTTGATGCGCGCAGGGTCGAACACGGAAGTGTGTTTTGCAGAATATATGTGGGGAGATGCGCGCACTTGGTGACCGAAGCGCAGGACCCTCCTGCGGGCGGCGACTCGTGGTCCCTACGCGTCGAATTGAAAAAGGGAAACTACTCACTATCCGTTTTTGGTTGGCGGAACCCTGCACACGGCATTCTTGACCTCTTTTGTGACGGTGTGAGAGTAACTCCGGCCAGCGGGTTTGATTGGTGCGGGCCGCACACAGCTTGCCATGTCTTCCGCACAGCCGCGATCCACGTTAAGTGGACGGGTACGCATCATCTCATTGGGACGACGAGCCGAACGAACGCCGATGGACGCCGTCGCACCAGGTACTGGATGTGCCTCAGTCGGCTCAAGTTTGAGCAAGGGTAGCTCGCCGTCGTATGCACACTATGCGCAATTGAACGGCGACCACGGGGGGGGGGATCACAGAGAAAATGTGGCAAACTATGAGTCATCTTGCCCTGTCGTTCGGTCCCTCGGTCGATATGAAGGATATGAAGGAGTGTGTTTATTATTCCGAGATTGTATTTATAGGGAGTGCTCAAGGGTAGATTTCATGCCAAAGTTCAGCGATGCTCGTTGTCAGCAATACGTTTCTTGAGTGGCGCTGGCCGTGCGAGGGTCGCGTCCGTTCCCAAAGTGCGCCCGCCGAGATAATGGTCGATCGCGCCTTTGCCGAGGCGAGGCTTCGAGAACGCGAAGTGAAGCGGCGCTTAAACAAAAATAGCGTCATCAAAGAGGCGTGGCCAGCGACGACGAGAAAATGCGCGGGCCGACGAGCAAGCCTTGGTCGAGTTCGCCTCACTGGCGAGGCAAGACCTCTGGGCGCTTATTGCAAAGAGGGCTTTGCAGGCACTTAGAAATCGAGATAAGTGGACGAAGATCACAAAGAAATTGCTGAGCAAGGCTGTGACTTCAAAAATGCGGGTTTCGATGAGCGGCAGTGTGTATAAGCAGCTCGCTTACTGGACCTGCGGAGCCGACGTCCACATGCTCTGGCGCAGGGGCGTATTCCGTCGCGGTGGAAAGGACACGGTGGAGATATGGTCGACCGACGCGGCGTCACAGCACCCGGTGATGCAGGTGCTGATACGCGAGGCAAAGAACTACGTTGAGATCTGGGCCAAGGGGGCCTTCCAGCTGGCGATGTTCGGGACCTCCGTGCAGAGCAGGCTCTGCAAGTGCAGCTTCGATCTTTCTGTGGAAAGCTTCCGCGCTGTCGCGGAAGCTGAGTATGGCGTCAATGCTCGCGCGAAGCTTGTACATCTAGGTGTTGAGCTAACCGGCGGGAGGCTTGTAGACTATGGCGTAGGGCCTGGTTCCGTTGTGTTTCTGTGGCGCGTGTGATCGTATTATCATAGGGCGGAGGGGTCGCCAAAAAAATAAAATGCTGAAGCTCCATTATGTACCTATCGGTAATAATCAATGCAGCTTCATAACCTCACATTCAAACGAACTCAATGCATCCGCGCCCACCAAATCAATTTCCATATGCTTTATGCGGCGTTGCTTACGCGGGCCAAATCTGCAGCGAAGCCTACTGAATAGGGTGGGCATGTGCTCTAATAGGAAGCGGTTGTTTTCCTGGTGCTGCGGAGGGGACGCGGCATTTGGAAAAGACTATCAGAATATATTAGATTACCCGCACGCGCGGTGCCCATTCTGTAGGAAGAGATAGAACCGCGACTCCGCGACTCCGCGACCCACCTTTCTATATAGCTGCCCCTTACTTTTCGCTCAGACCGCCCCGTTATCGAAGCCAAGTCCTCACGAGGCTTATGGCCTAGGCTTTAGGCGAGACACGAGGTTTATGGCCTAGACTTTAGGCGGCGCACGAGGTTTATGGCCTAGACTTTAGGCGACACACGAGGTTTATGGCCTAGGCTTTAGGCGGGACACGAGGTTTATGGCCTAGACTTTAGGCGGTGCACGAGGTTAGGCGGCACACGAGGTTTATGGCCTAGGCTTTAGGCGGGACACGAGGTTTATGGCCTAGACTTTAGGCGGCGCACAAGGTTTATGGCCTAGGCTTTAGGCGGCACACGAGGTTTATGGCCTAGGCTTTAGGCGGCGCACGAGGTTTATGGCCTAGACTCTAGGCGCCGCACGAGGTTTATGGCCTAGACTTTAGGCGGCACACGAGGTTTATGGCCTAGGCTTTAGGCGGGACACGAGGTTTATGGCCTAGGCTTTAAAGTTAGCAGGGGCTGCAACATCACTGGTTCATCACTGGGCCTTCGTAGGCAACGATCTTGCCATATTGCTTCTACGCGGCGCCCCCGGGCAACATCACTGGATCACTGGCATCACTGGTCGGACTTGTTGGAGATATGGCGGCAGCCGAACTACCAAACACCGTTTTAGCCATAGATGAATTTTTTAAGTTTTAGTTTTTAACTATATTTAAAAAAGGAGCTTGCTCCCCCCCCCAAACGCAAACGGTAAAATGACCAGCCCTATATGGACAAAAAACACAACCAGTGATACCAGTGATCCAGTGATTCCGCAACTGCGGGCCGTCTTACAGCATTCAAACAATTAAATGCACACCGAAGAACTTAACTTTACATTCAGAGTTGAGGCCCCGAAGGGGCCTCTGTCCGAAAAGCGCGCGTCGCGCGCGCGTAGCGCGCGCCCGTAGCGCGCGTGCGCGCGTAGCGCGCGCGCGAGCGAGCGTGAGGCCCTGCGGGCCGGCCAATTCGACAAACAAATCCGACATCGCGATGCTCCGAGTCAGCGGTGATCTCCGAGTCAGCGGCGAAGCCCTTCAGACAAATCCGCAATAGCTAATTTATGAGGCGACGAGCGATTGAGGGTTAACTAATCATAAATTAAGGGCTCAGGATCAGGAATTCTGTCCGGCCGTGCAGGGCATGTGTACGGGCTAGTACCGCTGGGTGTATAGCCCCTTATCGTCGAGAAAACTCGTCCTAAAAATTAGGGCTTAACCCCTATTTGCGAACCCTCGTGCCACGAATTTTAAAATCGGTCGGGTTTTATAGGCTTGTCACTTGCATGACGTCGAGAAAACTCGACAAAAACGACTGGGGCTTAGCGCTTGCATAAACGGACGTGTTTTACGTGCTTTCCGAAAACGCGTAAAAACTCGTACTGCTAAGCCCCATTGATTTTATCGAGTTTTCTCGATGAATGCGTCGATTCGTCGAGAAAACTCAGGTGCATGCATTCAGGCTCGACTTTTTTCGACCAAATGTGTTAAGCCCTTTCTTCGAACCCTGGTGCCATCAATTTCAAAATCGGTAGGGTTTTGTATATGTTTTGCAGTCACGTTCGGAAGGCACTTCGTTGAAAAAACTCAGATGCATGCATTCAAGCTCGAGTTTTCTCGACGAAAAGCGCGCTTCATCGAAAAAACTCAAGGGTAGGCGTTAAAGCTTGAGTTTTTACGTGCATTTGCCCTTGCAAGCGACACGCCGTTGTGACCAGATAGGTTTCGTCGAAAAAACTCGGGCACATGCCTCCCCTAAGGGCCCTTGATCGCTCGGAGGCCAAAAGCGATCAAATCCTCTACAGATTTGGCCTCCTGGAGGCCCGTTTGGAGGCCAGAATCATTCGAGATTCTCACTGACAGCCGTCGGGGCCACATCTTCGAGTTTTCTCGTCAAAGCGAGAGCTCATCAGACCATTGTCAAAAAACTCAATGTATCTTGGTCATTCCGTCGAACAAACTCGATACAAGTTCTGGGGCTTATCCCGTTACGTCGAAAAAAGTCGACGATGCCTAGCCAGACAGCCGAACAAACTCCATCGAAGACCTTGGGCTGAATCCGTTTTGCCTGTTGCACTTGCAGCGTGCTGC
>PBIX01000075.1 GCA_002720975.1 Planctomycetota bacterium
CAGGTATCCAAGGCGGCGGCCGAGGTGGTGGCCTACGGGACTGCAGTGACTCTTTCCGGGACGGAGGACGAGGAGAGCAGCCAATAAGAGCCCCACGAGCGGGGCAACCGTCACACCGCTGGACCCAGGCTGAGGTACTCTTGGGGGTCGTCTGCGAGGGGTTTCCCGATGTCCAGGCGACCTCGCCCTGTCTCTTCGCCTCCAGCGTGACCGTACGACCCCAAAAACGCCATCTGTGTTGGGCACCGAATGTGCCCCCGGAGAGGGTCCATGCGCAGCGCTACGCGCGGCATCTGGCCCTTGGGTTGCTCGCGCTGATCGCGTCCTGCGCCAAGGCTGAACTGGAGGCTGCTGACAGCGGTGCGCAGCACATCGTGCGCCTCGATCTGAGCGCCAAGCCCGGCAGCCCGAAGCCACCGAACGAGATCCTCTCCCGGGGTCGCTTCGACGTGGGACCTGATAACCGAGACTCGTGGCAGGTCACGGGAGCTGACCCGGAGTTGGTGATCGAGTCCAAGGAGCGCTGGGGAGGTCCATGGATGGGCCTGGGCTTCTCGGCGCACAAGGGCAGCGTTGCCATTCCAGTGGCCATCCCAGCCGGGACCGTCAACAGAGCTGCGGTGCGCCTGATGTGCAAGAGCAAGGTGGACGTCGCCGTGGCCCTGACCCGGGACGGCAAGAACGTGGTCACGAGCGCCTTCTTGCGTTACTCCGGCGCGGGGCTACCCGGGGTCGTCTTCGTGGACATCCCCGGAGTACTGGCGCATTCCGAACCCTTCGATGGGGTGTGCGTTCTCATGGACCGACTGAAGCACGACTCCGTGTTCCTCGGGGTCGAACTCCTCTCCGCGCCGCTGCATGGGTTCCTTCCCACGGACCCCAGTCGGCCCGACGCGGTAGGCATGGAGAACGAGTTCCGTACGTCCATCGCTCTGTCGAAGGATGTCCCCATGGAAGCTGAGGTCTCTGCCACTCCCGGGTCCGTATTGAGATTCGGCATGGCGCGTACGGAAGCGGTTCGCCGAGCCTCTGAACGCCCGCGCATCAAGGTACGCGTCATGGACGCCGAACAGGATCCGCCGGTCGAACTCGCCAAGGGTTCCTTCCCCCTTCCGCGCGGCAAGGCCGCCCGCGTCTGGACCGAGGCGGAGTTGCCCCTCCCCCTCACAACCCCCGGTCGCGTTCAAGTGATCTTCTCGCTGCTTTCCGAGGAAGAGGGCGCGAGCCTGGTGGCCCTGTCCTCTCCGCGTATCGAGCGACGCTGGGCGGGTCCCAAGACCGTGGTGCTCGTCACCTCCGACACCCACCGTGCCGACCATGTGGGTGGCTCCTCGCGCAATGTGGGCGTCGAGACGCCCTTCCTGGATCGCCTGGCCGACAAGGGGGTGATGTTCGAGGACGCCTACTCCTCCACGAACATCACCAACCCCTCCCATGCATCCCTGATGACCGCGCTCTCCCCGCGCGACACGCACATGGTGGACAACAACACGGTGCTTGCCGAGCACGCCGTGACCCTGGCGGAGCGGTTCCAGCAGGCAGGCTACTTCACCCTGGCCGCCCTCAGCGCCGGGCACATGAACCACCGGCAGAGTGGTCTCTCCCAGGGCTTCGACCGGCTCTGGGTTCCCAGCGGCAAGGCCGACGTGGATTCGCGCATCTCGATCGAACACCTGGACGAGTGGCTGGAAGAAGCGGATGGCCTGCCACTGTTCGTGTGGTTGCACGTCTTCGATGCACATGCCCCGTACGTGGTTCCCGATGAGCTGCGCTGGCGCTACTACGATGAGAGCAAGGACCCCTATGCCGAGTCCTTCGAACTCCCCGAAGGTGCACGGGTACCGTGGGACGCGGCGGTGCGTGACGTGGATTTCGTCACGAGCCAGTACATGTCAGAGGTGACGTATCTGGATACTCAACTGGAGGGTTTCCTCTCTCACCCACGCTTCCAGAACGCGGTCATTGCCATCACCGGTGACCACGGCGAGTCCTTTGGCAACCACGGCCTCTACTTCACCCATGCCGGCCTCTACCCGGAGACGCTTGGCGTTCCCCTGATCCTGACGTGGCCCGGCAGCCCAATGGGTGCCACCATCACGCAGGGCGTCAGCCACCTCGACCTGGGGCGCACGCTGCTCGACGTCAGCGGTCTGGTGGACGTGGAGTTCCCGGGCCAGAACCTCATGCGCTGGCTGGACAACGTGGAGCGGCAGGGCGAAGCACGCTTCGCCATCAGCTCCCACGCCCACTCGGCCTCCATTGAGGAGGACGGCTGGTTCCTGGTCCTGTCCCTGCGCAACTCGGGTAAGCCCGCCCGCACCGCGCACCAGGTGGAGCTCTACCGCCTGGCCGATGACCCCGGCTGCCTGGTGGACCTGGTGGATGAAGAGATGGAACGCGCGCGCTACCTGCGCCGTCAGCTCATGGACTGGCTCGCCGCAGCCGATGAGTGCGGGCTCTCCCAGGCCACCGGCCTACAGGACCGCGAAGAGTTGGCCCAGCTGGCCGCTCTGGGGTATGCCGACCAGGGTGTCGGCGAGGACACCGGGGCACGTGCCTGGTACGAGGAGGATCCCAAGAGCACGTGGTGCCAGCGGTTCCGCTAGACCCCAACCAGTGGAGGTCGGACCCACAACCGGGGAGCACACGCTACCCTGTGGCAGCCCCGTCCCGGCTCCGTTGAACCCCTCCCCAGCCCGAGCGTTTCACGCCCCATGCTATCCCCTCTCCTGGCCCTCCTGGCCGCTGCGTCCCCCATCCTCCCCGCCGTCACGGAACCTGCGCCCCAGGACCTGAGCGGCCTGAAGGATGAAATAGACCTCTCCATCCGCTGGCTGCGGTCCGTCCAGGACCCCAAGGTCGGCAGCTACGGTTCCGGCGTCCAGGACACATCCGCCGTGCTTACGGCGCTGGCCACCAGCCCCCGACACTACACACGCGCCGACGGCCCCTTCGTCGCCACAGCCCTGGACTACCTCATCGGCTTGCAGTCTGAGGATGGATCGATTTCCACCCCGGGTGCCGAACCGGGTGGCGTCCTGATGCAGACGCGCCAAGCAGCCGTGGCACTCTTCGGCTACGTCGACCCCGTGACCACCCCGGCGCTGGGTCGTGCCGTGGCGTGGCTCGCCAAAGAGGGCGTGTCCGACCCGAGCGATGGGACCCCCCTCCCCAACCCCTGGGTGGACCGGGGCGATTTCATGGAGAGCAAGGCACAAGCCGCCGCCTGGGCCACGTCCCTGCTGGCCAAGCGTCGAAGCAATGGCTCCTGGAGCGGCCCCTACTCTCAAGACGTGTGGGCCACCGCCGCGGCCGTGATCGACCTGTCGATCTGCCGACCCCTATTCGCAGCTCCTTCCGTCACCCCCTCGGGCGCCACGCCCCTGCCCGCCATCGCTGGAGTGGACACCGAAGCCGTCCGGGATTCCATGCACAAGGGCGCCCGCTTCCTGTTGCTCACGAGCGAGGGTGGCCGGTGGGGCGCACCCGGCCAAGCAGATGCAGGCCTGACGGCCATGGTGATCGCCTCCCTTCAGGCCGTCCCGACGCCACGGCCCGATGACATTCAGAAGGTGATTGATGAGGGTCTACAGTGGATCGCAAGCATGCAGCGCAAAGACGGGTCCATTCACCAGGGCCGCTTGGCCAACTACGTCACGTCCTCTTGCGTCCTGGCCCTGGCGCAGAGCGAGGGTGAGACCTACGCCAAGGTAATCAAGCGCGCCCAGGGGTTCCTCGTGAACCTGCAAGCTGATGAGGGCGAGGGCTACTCCGCTGACCACCCCTTCTACGGCGGCATCGGGTACGGAGGCGACGAGCGGCCGGACCTCTCGAACCTGCAGATGGCCCTTGAGGCCCTGGTCGCTTCGGGCCTGGAAGAGGACCACGTGGCCTTCGACCGCGCCGTGCGCTTTCTCGAGCGCTGCCAGAACCGCTCGGAGTCCAACGACTTCGAGTTGCGATCGGCCGAGGGCAAGATCGTTTCGGGCAACGACGGTGGCGCGGGCTACTACCCCGGCGATTCCAAGGCGGGTTTCGAGGTGCTGGCCGACGGCACGAAGATCCCTCGCTCCTATGGGTCCATGACCTACGCCCTGCTCAAGGGGCTGGTCTTCTCGGGTCTCGACGCCGAGGACGAGCGCGTCCAGGCCTGCTGGAAGTGGCTCAGCGAGCACTACACCCTGGACGTGAACCCGGGCTTCGAACACTCCAGTGACCCCACGGCCGCCTACCAGGGCCTGTTCTACTACTTCCACTCCATGGCCCGCGCCCTGTCGGTGTTTGGTGCCAAGGAGGTCATCGATGGCGAGGGACAGGTCCACGATTGGCGGGCCGAACTGGCGGGCCGTCTTGTGGCGATGCAGTCCAAGCTGGACGGCTCCTGGGTGAATGCCAACGCCCCGCGCTGGTGGGAGGGCAATCCCGTACTGGCCACGGCCTACGCTTTGCTCACCCTGGGTGAGACCCTCTAGCGCGCGCTGTATACTGCGCGCCATGGACACCGGCAGCGCACTTCCCGCCCCAGGCGGACCCATCCGGATCTACCGCATGAGCCCGGACTCGGCCGGGCCCCGCGAGCGCCTGCTCCTGGACGATGGGCCAGGGCCTGAGACATGCGCGGAGCGAGGATTCTTGGATCTCACAGAACTCCTTGAGCGCCGGGGCAAACCCACCAACCTGGCCGACCTGTTCGAGATCGGCTGGCTGGATCGCGAGCATCTGCAGCGTGCTCTGGACGAGGAAGGGGAGTCCGATGGCCTGCGTCGGGTCCAGGTGGAATGCGTGGACGGCGTCCCCGTGGGCACGGGCCTGCCGTTGCTGCCTTGTGAAGTGGGCAAGATCCTCTGCCTGGGCAAGAACTTCCGCGCCCACGCCGAGGAGTTCGGTGAGGAGGTGCCCACTGAACCCCTGTTCTTCAACAAACTGCCTGAGACGCTGGTCCCCCACGGCGCAGAGGTGTGTGTGCCCGGCTGGTACCAGGACCGGTTTGATCACGAAGCCGAGGTCGCGGCCGTCATCGGCTGGGGTGGACGGGACATCTCGACCAGCGACGCCATGGATCACATCGCCGGCTACACCGTGGCCAACGACCTCACCGCACGCACGATGCAGGGCGCGGATCGCAAGCTGGGGCACCCCTGGATGCGCGCCAAGAACATGGAGGGAGCCTGCCCCCTGGGCCCCGCCTTCGTCCCGCGCGACTACCTGGACGTGAACACACTGGACGTGACGTGCCACGTGAATGGCGAGCTACGCCAGGAGGCCTCCACCTCGGATTGGGTTGTGGGGTTGCCCGAGGCCATCGCCACCCTCTCGCGTCATCTGACTCTCCACCCCGGGGACATCATCCTGACGGGCACGCCCAGCGGGGTAGGCCCCCTCAATGATGGGGATGAAGTGCTCTGCACCGTGTCCGGCATCGGCGCGCTGAAGACGACTATCCAACGCATGCCCGCGGTCCAGGTGACGCCATGACAGGGGCCTACGACCTGGAACAGTCCATGGATGGCTGGGTCTTCCAGCGCTCAAACCCCGAGGGTCGCCAACCCGCGCGTATCCGCATGCGACTGGATGGGATCGTGGCCAGCCTCGAAGACGGCACCACGGTCCAGATCCCCTGGAAGGGTATGCGACTGAACGCCGAGCCCGGCGGCGAGGTGATCTACTGCATCGCTGCCGATGGAGCCCAGCGCATCTTCAGCGAGGACCCGGACTTCCTGCGAGCTGTGGAGGCCGCCGGCGGCAATGACCTCAGCGATGCTCTGGCACGCATGCAGGGCACGCGGACGTCGACACCCTTCACCCACCGACTGGGTTGCGTGGGCTGCCTCACTCTGACGGTCCTGTTCGCGATCAGCGTGCCGCACCTGTTCCGCTGGGGCGTGGACTCCACCGTGGAGGCACTGCCCTACAGCGTGGACGAGGTCATTGGGGAGCAGGTCTGGGGCGGCATGGACCTGGGGGGTGACGAGGTCAGCGATCCAGAGGTGCGCGACGCCGTGCAGGCCATCTTCGACCGTCTCACGCCCCACTCCGAGCTTCCCGAAGCCGAGTTCCAGTTCAAGGTCATCGACAGCGAGGTGGTCAACGCCTTCGCGCTACCCGGGGGCTACATCACCGTCTTCACGGGCCTCCTGACCGAAGCCTCCTCACCAGAAGAAGTCGCCGGAGTGATCGCCCATGAGATGGCCCACGTGACGCACCGTCATGGTCTACGGCGCATGGCGCACTCGGTCGGCCTGTGGGCCTCGGTCACGCTGGTGCTGGGCAACACCGACGTGCTGGCTTCCATCGCACGCGATCTATTCACCCTGGCTTCGGTCAACGGCTACTCCCAGGACCAGGAGACCGACGCGGACCTGGAGGGCGTGCGCATGCTCATGGCCGCCCGGATCGACCCAACCGGTCTGGCACACTTCTTCGAACATCTGGCCGAGGAGCACGGTGACGTGCCCGACACCCTGGCCTGGTTCTCCACCCACCCTCAGCACGAGGAGCGCATCGCGGCCATCGAAGCGTTCGCCGCGGCGAACGCGAACACCGACGAGTGGGAGCCCCTGGACGTGGACTGGGACGCCATGCTCAAGGCACTCGAGTAGGGCTCAGGGAGCCAGAGCAGCAGCCCTCTTGGGTTGTGGTTGGGCGTGAAAGGCGCGCCCCAGCACGGCACCCACCACGCGGCACTCGGCCACCACGCGGGTCAGCTCGCCGGGCAGCAGGGCCTGGGCCCCGTCCGAACGGGCCTGATCGGGGCGCGGGTGCACCTCCACGGCCACCCCATCCGCTCCGGCGGCGATGGCTGCTCGGGAGAGAGGCGCCACCAGCTCGGGGATCCCGGCGGCGTGGGAGGGATCCACCAGGATGGGCAGGTGGGTCCACTGGCGCAGCAGAGGCAGAACGGTCAGGTCCAGGGTGTTGCGGGTCGCGGTCTCGAAGGTGCGGATGCCCCGCTCACACAGGATGATCTGCTCGGACCCGTGGGCCGCCAGGTACTCCGCGGCCGCCAGCCACTCAGCCACGGTGGCCGAGAGGCCGCGCTTGAGGAGCACAGGTCGACCCGCGGCCGCGATGGCTTTCAGCAGGGTGAAGTTCTGCATGTTGCGCGCGCCCACCTGCAGACAGTCGATGTCGCACTCCTTGAAGGCGCTCACCTGGGTAGCGTCCATGATCTCGCTGATCACAGGCAGGCCCACACTCTCCCCCGCGTCCTTCAGCTGAGTCAGGCCCTCGCGGCCCAGGCCCTGGAAGGCGTAGGGGCTGGTGCGCGGCTTGAAGGCTCCGCCGCGCAGGATGTGGGCTCCTGCGTCACGACAGATACGCGCACCCTCGAGGATCAGGTCACGACCCTCCACGCTGCAGGGCCCGGCGATGACCACCGACTCCCCCGCTCCCACGCACACGGCACCCACGTTGACCGAGGTGGGCCCCTCGCGGAAGGCACGATCCACCAGACGCCACTCCCCGCGGGGCACGACGGCCTGCTCCACCTCGGGCCGCGCCGCCAGCTGGTCGACCAGGTCCGCAGAAGCATGGTCCACGATGGCGACGATGGGACGCGCGGGCTCGGGGGAGAGGAAGGTACGCAAGCCCTGACCCTCGATCAGGGTGCGCAGCTCCGAGACCACCTCAGACGGGGTTCCGATACGTAGGCGCAGGATCATCGGGACAGCTCCTCGGTCGCCCGGCGGCACCCCTCGTCTACGACTTCGAAGACGCGCTCAAGGGCGGGTGCCGGAAAGTCCCCCTCGGTGCGGGCGAGCACATCCTCCAGGGCGGGTGCGGGCAGGGGCGCGCCGCAGGCCAACTCCCGGGACAGGCGTGCACGCTCGTCCAGCAGATGGGCCAAGGCGCGGTCCAGGGCGGTCAGTTGATGTCTCAGGGTCAGGCTCATGGGTTCAGTCCCTCTCGCAGGTGGGTCAGGAAGTGGGCCGCGGCGCGGGCGCTCACGGCATCGCTGTCTTGGTCGGGGGCCGCTGCGAGGGCGGCCTGATGGACGTGCTCCACCAGGGCCGAACCCACGATGGCCAGCTGGGCGTGGGGCGCGACGGCGGCCACCTCCGCCGGTCCGTTGATACCAAATCCCACGCCCAGGGGGCAGGTTGTCAGGGAGCGCACGCGCGCGAGGAACTCGCTGCCCTCGCGGCCCAGCTCCGTGCGCGTCCCCGTGATGCCCGTGCGACCGATCACGTACAGGAAGCCGCGGCTCAGCTCGGCGGCGCGCACAATGCGCGCGTCGGCGGTGGTGGGCGTGACGAAGAAGACGCTGGCCAGGTCCGCCGCCTGCACCGCGCCCGCGATACAGGTCTGCTCCTCCACAGGCAGGTCGGGGATCAGGAGACCATCCGCCCCGGCCCCGGCCAGACGTGAGCAGGCCTCTTCGGCACCGCGGCTGAGGATCGGATTGGCGTAGCTGAAGGCCAGGATGGGCAGGGCTCCCCCAGCGGAGCGATAGCGGGCGATCAGATCCACAACCCCCTCGAAGGTGGTGCCCGCCTCCAGGGAGCGCAGGGCCGCGGCCTGCAGCAGGGGACCATCGGCCACGGGATCGCTAAAGGGCAACCCCAGCTCGACGCAGGCCGCGCCGGCTTCTTCCAGAGCCTGCAGCACGGCCAGGGTGCGCTCCAGCCCGCCGTCGCCGGCAGTCACGTAGGGCGCGATGCCACACTCACCAGCCTGGGCCAGCTGCGTGGTGACGGCTTCCAGCCGCGAGGCGCTCATGAACCTTCCCCGTCCTGCTCGGGGGCGAGCACTTCCAGGATCGTGGCCATGTCCTTGTCCCCGCGACCCGACAGGTTCACGAGCACGGAACGGCCGGCCAGCGCCTCGCGCTCACGTCGCACCCAGCCCAGGGCATGGCTCGACTCAAGTGCCGCCAGGATGCCCTCGCGAGCCGCCAGATCCTTGAACCCGGCCAGGGCCTCTTCATCCGTGGCCGACTCGTAGCGCGCGCGGCCCGCGGCACGCAGGGCCGCGTGCTCGGGTCCCACCGAGGGGTAGTCCAGACCGGCGCTGATGGAGCGCGTGGCCTGCACCTGGCCGTCCTCGTCCTGCAGCAGGTAGCTCAGGCAACCGTGCAGCACACCGGGACGACCGCCTTTGAAGCGCGCCGCGTGCTGGCCCTCCTCTGTGCCCACACCACCGGCCTCCACGCCCACCAGCTCCACGCCCGCGTCGTCCACGAACCCACGGAACAGCCCGATGGCGTTCGAGCCGCCGCCCACGCAGGCCACGGCCAGGTCCGGGAGGCCGCCGTGGGCGGTCAGGAACTGGGCGCGCGCCTCGTGTCCGATGATCTCCTGGTAGCCCGCCACGATGCTGGGGAAGGGATGGGGCCCGAGGGCGCTGCCCAACACGTAGTGGGCCTCGGTATCGGTGACCCAGGCACGCAGGGCCTCGTTGATGGCGTCCTTGAGGGTGCGCTGACCGTGCTCGACGATGCGCACCCCGGCGCCCAGGAGACGCATGCGCTCGACATTGGGCGCCTGGCGTGCGGCGTCCAGGGCACCCATGTAGACCACGCACTCCAAGCCCAGGAGAGCCGCGGCCGTGGCGCTGGCCACCCCGTGCTGTCCGGCTCCGGTCTCCGCCAGGATGCGCTTCTTGCCCATGCTGCGCGCCAGCAGGCACTGACCCAGGGTGTTGTTGAGCTTGTGCGCACCGGTGTGCAGCAGGTCCTCGCGCTTGAGCCACAGGTCCACGCCCCAGGCCTCGGAGAGTCGACGCGCGTGATAGGTGGGCGTGGGTCGACCGGCGTAGGTCTCGAGCAGGCGCGTGAGTTCGGAGTTGAACGACTCGTCCTCCCCCGCCGCGATCCAGGCGGTCTCCAGCGCGAAGAGGTTGTCCATCAGGGTCTCGGGAGCGAACACCCCGCCGAAGGAGTCCGCGCCCGCTGTGAACCGGGTGGGCCGCTCGAACCGTTCGTGGCTCACGGGGTGCCCTCCGTTGTCAGCGCCTGACGAGCGGCCTCTGTGAAGGCGCTCACGGCGGCGGGGTCCTTGATTCCGGGCTCTCGCTCCAGCCGCGACGAAGCATCCACACCCATAGGCTCCACAGCCTGGATACGGGCCGCCACGTTGGCTCCATCCAGGCCACCAGCCAGAATGCAGGGCGCCCGCGAGGCCAGATCCCGCGCCAGGACTCCGTCCACCTCCACCCCCGTTCCACCCGGTGCGCCAGGGTGGTCGAGCACGAAGGCCTCGCACAGGTCCGTCCAGCGTTCCAGCTCCTCCAGAGCTCCGGGTCCCACGGCGATCCGACGCCAGAGGGATGGACCGGAGAGGTCCGCGCTCCAATCCCGAGGGTCCTCCGATCCACACAACTGAAGGTGGGACGCGCCGCTACGCTCCGCCAGGGCAAGCACCCGCTCGGGAACGGCATCCACCAGGACGAGGACAGTGTGTGCGGACGAGTGCTCCCGGGCGTGCTGCACGAGATCGACCAGCCGCTCCACCTCCAGGTGCCGGGCCGAGGGTGGATGATGCACGAACCCCAGGGCGCTGGCACCAGCTGCCAGGGCCTGATCCACGTCCTCCTCGCGGCACAAGCCGCAGACCTTGATGATCCCCGAAGCACTCACGGCTGGAGCCCCTCCATCCAGCCAGCAAGGGTGGCTTGTGGATCGGAAGCGCGCATGAGAGCCTCCCCCACAAGGGCCGCGTCGGCTCCCGCGTGCACCACGCGCTGCAGGTCGGACAGACTTCGCAGCCCACTCTCCGCCACACTCAGCACCCCGGACGGGATCTTGGGCAGGAGCTGCTCGGTGCGCGCCAGGTCCACCTCGAAGGTCTTCAGGTCGCGGGCATTGACGCCCACGCAGTCGGCGCCGCAGGCCAGGGCGCGCTCCAGCTCCGGCTCGTCATGTACCTCGACCAGCGCCGCGAGACCTTGGGCCCGGGCCACCTCGAGCAGCTCGCCCAAGAGTGGATCGGGCAGACAGACCGCGAGCAGCAACACGGCGTCAGCGCCCATGGCCATGCTCTCCAAGACCATGGCCTCGTCCAACAGGAAATCCTTGCGCAGGCGCGGGAGGCCCGCCGACTCCACGGCCAACAGGTCCTCCGGGTCACCGCCGAAGTGATCCTGCTCGGTCAGCACCGACAGGGCCCGGGCACCACCCCGGGAGTAGGCCTCGGCCCGGGCGGGAAGATCGGTCTCCGTGGACAGCTGTCCCGCCGAGGGGGACCGTCGCTTGCACTCGGCGATGATCGAGAGGCCCGCCGCCCCCAATCCGCCCAGGAAGCGCTGTCCGCGGGCCGGGTCCGGAACCGCCCCAGCGCGCAAGGCCTCGAGACTCTGGAGCCGGCGCCGCTGACGGGCGCGCTCGGCCACGTCCGCGAGGATGGGATCCAGGCGGGTTCCCGTTGAGGAACCCATCAGGCCCCCCCCGCCGCGGCGCGGCTGATCCGCACCCAGTCCTCCAGGCGGCGGGCGGCGGCCCCTGAGTCGAGGGCCTCCCGGGCCAGGGCCAAGGCCCCGGGCCCGTCTTCGGCCCGCTCGGCCACCAGCAGCGCGCCAGCCGCGTTGATCAGAACTCCATCGCGCAAGGGACCCTGTTCGCCGGCCAGGATCGCCAACAGGATCTCCACGTTGCGCTCGACCCCACCACCCCGGAGATCGGACACAGGGCAAGACGCCAGGCCCAGGGCCTCGGCATCCAGGTGCAGCGCCGGAGCAGTGCCCACGGGCAGGGCCTGATTGGAGCCCTCCAGGGTCAGCTCATCCGCTCCCCCAGCCCCGTGCACCACGTACCCTCGCTCGCACCCGAGCCCCTCCAGGGCCAACGCGAAGTCCCCCACCCGCGCGCCATCGCTGACACCGAGAAGCTGTCGCCGCACGCGACCCGGATTGCACAGGGGGCCCAGGAAGTTGAACAGGGTGCGTACCCCCAGGGCCTGACGCACGGGGGCCGCAAAGCGCATGGTCGGGTGATAGCGCGGAGCGAACAGGAAGGTGATGCCCACCTGGTCCAGGACAGCGCGCGCCTGATCGGGATCCAGCTCCAGTTCGATACCCAGCGCCTCCAACAGGTCCGCCGACCCGCAGTCACTGGAGACGCTGCGGTTGCCGTGCTTGATGACCGTGGCCCCGGCGGTGGCGGCGACGAGGGCCGCGGCGGTGGAGAGGTTGAAGCTCCCCAGGCCATCGCCTCCCGTACCGCAGGTGTCGATGGCGTGGGGATGATCGTGCTCGAAGGGAACGGCGGCCGCGTGCAGGGCCTGGGCGGCGCCCACGATCTCCTCGGGGGTCTCCCCGCGCTGGGCCAGGGCGGCGAGAAAGGCCCCGAAGAGGACCGGGTCCGTGTCCTCTCGCAGCGCACCTGCGAAGACCGCACAGGCCTGGCTCCGGTCCAGGGACTGTCCACCCAAGGAAAGAGCCAGAGCCGCGGAGAGTTCCATGGTCAGCGGGCCGTGGCCGGCTCCCCCGAGAGAAGCAGGAACTGGGCCAGAAGCTGGTCCCCCTGGGGAGTGAGGATGGACTCGGGGTGGAACTGCAGACCAAAGTGCGCCTCGCCCGTGTGTTGCACCGCCATCACATCCCCGGCCTCTGTCCAGGCCCGTAGCTCCAGGCAGTCGGGCAGCGTGGCACGCACGGCCCGTAGGGAGTGGTAGCGCCCGCAGGGGAAGGGACTGGGCAGCCCGCGGAACAGGCCCTGACCATCGTGGTGCACAAGGCTCGCCTTGCCGTGGACCGGACCCTCGTCCACTTCGAGATCTCCGCCGTAGTGTTCCACCAGAGACTGGTGTCCCAGGCAGACCCCGAGAACGGGCAACCCCTTGGGCAGGGCCGCCAGCAGATCGAGGCACACGCCCGCGTCCTTCGGGCGGCCCGGTCCGGGAGAGAGAACGATGGCCGTGGGCGCCTGCTCCAACAGGGCCTCGACCGAGTGGGCATCATTGCGCACGACGTGCACCTGAGCACCCATGCCCGCCAGGGACTGGTACAGGTTGAAGGCGAAGGAGTCGTAGTTGTCGATCAGCAGGATCACGGCCGCACCCCCGGCTTGTTGGAATCGGGTTGGGTGAGGTCTTCGGCACTGGAACCCTGTTCGGGCTGGAAGGCCGGTGAGGCGGCCTTACGTATGGCCTCGAACAGGGCCTTGGACTTGTGCAGGGTCTCCTCGTACTCGCTCTCGGGGACTGAGTCGAAGACCACCCCGGCTCCGGCCTGCACGTGGATGGTGTCCCCCTGCAGAAACAAGGTGCGTATGGCGATGGCCATATCCAGGTTTCCGGCACCATCGAGATAGCCGAACGCGCCCGCGTAGGGACCACGGCGCGCGCCTTCAAGTTCAGCAAGGAGCTGCATGGCGCGCACCTTGGGGGCACCGCTCACCGTCCCGGCGGGAAAGGTCGCCGCCAGCAGGTCCAGGGCGTCGCGACCGCTGGCCAGCTCGGCCTCCACGCGACTGACCAGGTGCTGGACCGTGGGAAACTTCTCCAGCACGCCGTACTCCTTCACCGCCACCGTACCCACGCGCGCCACGCGGCCCAGGTCGTTGCGCGCCAGGTCCACGAGCATGTCGTGCTCGGCGCGCTCTTTGGTGTCGGCCAGCAGCTCAGCGGCCAGGGCTTCGTCCCGATCAGGATCGGGGTCCCGTGGGCGCGTGCCGGCGATGGGCACGACCTGGGCCAGGCGACCGTTGAGAGAGGCGAGGCGCTCGGGAGAGGAACCCACCAGGGTCAGCCCGTCTGCCTGAAAGAAAAACATGTGGGGTGCCGAGTTCACCAGACGCAGCACGCGGTAGAGCATGAAGGGGTCGCCCTCGTAGCGCTGCTCGTAGCGCTGGCTGAGTACAGCCTGAAAGATCTCGCCCTGTCCGATCTCGTGCTGCAGTCGCTCGACGCCGGCCTCAAAGGCGGTGCGCGTGGTCTGGGGCCGCGGCTCATCTTCCAGCAGTCTGAACCCCTGCCGTCCCCCAGCATCGGCGCTGAGGTCCGCGGCCAGGCGCTCCAGCCGCTCGCAGGCGGCCGAGTAATCGTCGGCGCCCCGGGGACAGCCCGCCAGGAGGATCAGGCGCTGGGAGGCGTGGTCGAAGGCGACCAGATCGGAGTAGTGGTCAAAGATGGCCTCGCCCACCCGGTGCGGATCGTTCTCGGGCAGGGGCACCGTGGGCTCCAGGCTGGCGGCCCACTCGTAGGTGAAGCAGCCGATCCAGCCGCCGGTGAAGGGCGGCAACCCGGGCTGATTCACGGGAGCGGTGGCGTAGCGCCGCGCCACCTCGCGCAGGGCTTCGTGGCTCGGCCCGACCATTTCCTCAGTCCCCTCCGGGGTGGTCAGGGTGCAGCCCTGTGGGCCACCGCGAAAGTGGGCACCCGGGTTCACTCCTACGAACGACCAGCGGGCCAGACGAGCGGGGCCCTCCACGGATTCGAGCAGACACGCGTGATGCCCGGCCGCTCGGAGGGAGCGGAAGGCGCGCACCGGCGTGAACAGGTCGGCCGGGTGGATGGCCCAGCACAGGCGATGGTTCTGGGCATCCTCGGCGGTGGAGGTCTGCAGGGAGATGAGCACGGGAGCAGTGGTGGAAGGGGAGCGGAGGCCGGCAAGCCTAGAGCATCCAGCCGCCGGCAACATCCATGTTTTGCCCGGTGATGTGTTCGGCTTCAGCGGAGAGCAGCCAGGCCGCCGCGTGGGCCAGGTCCGCGCCCCGACCCGGCCGACCGGAGGGAATGGAGCCGGCGAGAGCCTTGGTGTCTTCGCTGGCATGCTCGTGGGGCACCAGACCCGGTGAGAGCATGTTGACGCGCACGCCAAAAGGAGCCTCTTCCTTCGCGACAGAACGCACCAGCGAGAGCAGAGCGGTCTTGGCCATGAAGTAGGCGGCCGCATCCCCCCTGGCCCGCAGACCCTCTACTCCGGCCGCGCCGAAGAAGACGTAGGCCCCGCGGTCGATGCGCAGCTGGGCTCGCACGGCGCGAATCAGGGTGAAGGCCGAGAGCGTGTTGCTCTCCAGCATATGTCGCACGTCGTCGGCGCCCATGCTCTCCAGGGGGCCGGGTGTGTACTCGCCCACGGCGTGCACGACTCCATCGATGCGATCATCCGTCTCCAGCACAGCGGCAACGATTCGCCGGCAGTCATCCTCGGAGGTCACGTCCCCGCGATGCACCCGACCTGGAAACCGCTCCTCCAACTCCGCCTGGTTGTTGTTCCGCCAGACGACATGCGTCCGCCAGCCCCTGCGAGAGAGGTCGATGGCGGTGTCCAGCCCGATACCCCGGCCAGAGCCGGTCACCAGGGCCACAGGGCGTGCGGTTTGCTCATTCACTGGCCAGGGTTTACCAAAACCAGGGGGGCCAGGTCATCCTCCCAGACCGTAAGCCCGACTCAGTCCAGGGTTCCGAAACGCCCCATGGGCCAGAAGCGGAACATGGCCTTGCCCCGCACGTTGCCATAAGGGACCTGCCCAAACTCACGGCTGTCGGATGAGCGCTTGCGGTTGTCGCCGAGCACGAAGCAGTGATCCGCGCGTACCACCGTCTCCAGATGGGTCCAGGGCTCGACCGAGTGGGGCCCCACGTAGGGCTCGTCCAGGATCGCGCCATTGACGAAGACCGAGCCCCGACTGATGACCACCTTGTCACCGGGCAGGCCGATGACACGCTTGATGTAGTCCAGGCTCGGATCCAAGGGGTACTGCAACACAACGATGTCGCCGCGGTCGAGGCCCGCCAGGTGGAAGGTCACGTGGTCCACCATGACGTGGTCGCGGTCGTGGATGCCCGGCTCCATGGAGCTGCCACGCACCTCCGACACGTTGAAAGCCAGACCCCAGAGGAAGAACAGCCCCACAACGAGGCGCAGCCCCATGCGACGCCAAGGTCGGCGTGTAGGCGTTGCCCTCGGTACCGTAGGGTGCAGGCCCCTTCCGGGGCGCAGATCCTGTAAGTCCCCCGCAAGCGAGACCTCACCCGCATGCCGCATGAGAGTCGCGAGAGACCCCGGGTTGCCCGTGGGCAGCACCGTGCCATGCGGCCCAACCGGCAGAGCGGCTGTAACAGGCTGCCTAAGGGGGAGGAAATCTTGGGGGACGGGGTCCATTCACGCCTGTATCGGCGTCACGGCAGTCCTTTCTTGAATCCACCCCCACGGTCGCCGGGGCTAGGAAGCGCGCTCCCGCACCCGTATGGTCTGCACACCATGCCGACCTCCCGCACCCTCTCCCCTCTCCGCGGTGCCCTGGAAGTCGCCAGGAAGGAGCTCACCGAGAGCCTGCGGGACCGGGCGACCGTGATGTACGCCTTCGTGCTGCCCATCTGCATGTACCCTGTCCTGTTTTGGGCCATTCTCCAGGGCGTCATGGTCGTAGAAGGTCTGCAGGACCGGACCGAGACCACACTGGGGATCGCGGTGGCCGGAGTTCCCGCCGAAGAACACGACACGGCCACCGAGGGTCTCATCCACGCTCTCTCGCCTCCAAGCGAGGACCCCGACGAGCCTGCGGCGAACTCGTTGAAGCTCATCTGGGCTCCGGAATCCATGGACATGGAACAAGCCCGCGAGTGGCTGACGAAAGACGAGGAGGAGAGTACGGAGGAGGCGCCGGACAGGCCGGATGCGGTTCTCTTCCTGGATCCCCTGACGATCCTGCACGTGAGTACCGAGAGCTCATCCAACCTCGCCAGCAAGCGGGCCCGCGGACGACTGGAATCCCATGCCTCCGACCTACGGATGGAGGCTGCAGACCTTGCTGGCCTCGAGGCCGCCGATCTGAACCCCATCAGTGTCTCCACGGTGGATCTTGCCGAGCGCGGAGCCCAGGGCGCCGTAGTGCTCGCCTCCCTGCTGCCCCTGCTATTGGTGGTGATGGCCGTCATGGGCTCATTCTTTCCCGCGGTCGATCTGACCGCCGGAGAGAAAGAGCGCGGCACGGCAGAGACGACACTGCTCGTTCCCTTGGCCCGCTCATCGATCATCACGGGCAAGGTCCTGGCTGTTGGCGCGCTGGGCATGACTGCGACGGCCCTCAGCCTCTTTGCCCTGTCCCTCTCCGCTGAGCACCTGTTATCGGCATTGCCGGTCGCCGTCGACCTGAGCATCTCCATTCCCACCATCGCCATTATCGGCGCCATCCCGCTGGCCTTCTTCTTCTCCCTGTTCGTGAGCGCGTCACTGACGGCCTGCGCCTCCTTGGCAGCAACGTTCAAAGAAGGGCAGGCACTCCTGGGGCCCGTGCAGATGGTGTTCATCCTGCCCGCCATGGTGGGCATCATCCCCGGCATTCAGCTGACCTATTCGATGGCGCTGGTCCCCGTGATCAACGTGGTCCTGGCCTTCCGGGCCATGCTCATGGGCCAACCCCTGTATGGGCCCTACTGTGTCACGGCCCTCGCTCTGGCGCTCTACGCCTGGCTCGCTCTGCGACTTGCACTGCACCTGCTCTCGCGCGAGTCGGTGTTGCTCGCGGGCAAGACCCTGCCCCTGGGTCGCCTCCTGAAAACCCTGCGCGGTACCGCCTCCACCCGTTGATAACCATGCAAGCCCCCCCTATCCGCACCACGAATCTGTGCAAGACCTTCGACGACCCCAAGCGCGGAGCCGTACACGCTGTGTGCGACCTGAATCTCGAGTGCAAGGAGGGCGAGATCTTTGGCCTCCTTGGGCCCAACGGGGCGGGCAAGACGACGACACTGCGCATGCTCTCGACCATCCTGGCCCCCACCTCCGGCGAGGCTGAACTGGCGGGCATCCGGGTCAGCGACGATCCTCTCGAAGTACGGCGGCGGTTGGGGTTCCTGTCGGGCAGCACAGGCCTGTACCCGCGCCTCACCGCACGCGAGATCCTGGAGTACTTCGGACGTCTGCACGGCATGGATGAGGCGCAGCTCCAGGCAAGGGTGGAGGACCTGCTCGACACCTTCTCCATCCGCGCCTTCGCCGATGGACGCTGTGAATCCCTGTCCACCGGTCAACGCCAACGGGTCTCGATAGCGCGGGCTGTCCTTCACGACCCGCCTGTCCTGATCCTGGACGAACCCACGACCGGCCTCGACATCCTGGCTGCCAGCGACATGATCCAGTTCATCCAGTCGCGCAAGGATGCGGGCACCTGCGTTCTGTTCTCGACCCACATCCTCTCGGAAGCCGAGCGCCTGTGCGATCGCATCGGCGTGATCGACGAGGGTCGCCTGCTCGCCGTGGGCAGCCTGGAAGAGCTGCGCGCACAGACGGGCAAGGAGTGGCTGGAGGACGTCTTCCGTGCCCTTGTGGAAGAGGTGGACACCGAAGCCCCCGCGGCCACCCCCCCTGCGAACGAGGAATGAGTTCCAACTCAACATCCTCCCAGGGCCAGCAGACCGTAACCCTGTGGCGTTGCGAGATGCGCCAACTACTGCGGGATAGGCGCGCCCTGTTCGCGGGGGTGCTGCTACCCGCCCTCTTGTATCCGCTGCTGTTCTGGAGCCAGGGAAAGCTCGAGAATGTTGCGGAGGGGATCATGGCTGAGCGCGAACTCACCGTGATCCTGGCTCTCGACGACTTGGATGCGAGCCTGAGTACTGAATTGCGCGCGGGCCTTGAGGCCAGCGGCGAGGTAACCATGGAGAACCTCGCGACGGATCGGGACGCGAACTCCCTTTGGGACACGAAGGACTCCGCCCCGATCACGGGTGATTCACAGGTCGACCCCGTGACCCTCGCGCGCCTCGATCTGCTGGGTGAAGCCCACGCCCTGCTCGCGGGCCGGCGCTCCCCTCTCAAGGCGGATCGCCATGAGTTCCGCGTCTTCTTCAACGTCCAGAGCGACGAGTCTCGCGAGGCCATGGACCGCAGTCGTGCCGTGGTAAGGGAACTGGCAGGCCAATGGCGCAGGAGCCGCTTGGATGCCTTGCCGGGAGGCGACCCCGGCGCCCACCTGAGCTTTGAGTCCGTCGATGTGGCCAGCGCCGAGGACAAGAGCGGCGCAGGTCTGGGCCAAACGCTGCCCTTGTTCTCACTGCTCATGATTCTCACCGGCGGTGCGTTCGCCGCCCTGGGGGCTTTTGCGGGAGAGCGCGAAGGCAAGACCCTGGAGACCCTCCTGGTACAGCCGGTGCCCGCCCGGGTGGTGGCGCTCGGCAAGTACGGCGCCGTCTTGTGCGCCGGGCTCGCCACGCTCCTCATCAACCTGATCAGCCTGGGAATTTGTGCCTCGCGCGGGCTTGTGGAGATGCCCGGCCTCTCCGGGGGCTCCGCTGGCCTGCCCCCCTCGCGCCTGCTGGCGGGTCTGCTGTTCCTGCCGGCCTGCACCCTGGTCGCGGCCCTGCTCTCCCTGTTCTGCGGTCGTGCGCGCACCTACCGGGAGGGACAGTTCACCCTCTTCCCGGTCATGCTGATCTCCATCGTGCCTTCGCTGGTGGTCATGCGGCCCGATCTGGAGGCCTCGTTGCTCCTGTGCATTGTCCCCTTCGCGGGTCCGGCGCTGATCCTGCGCGATGGGCTTGCCGGGCAGTTCGCCATCCTGCCCACCCTTCTCATGTTTGCCAGCCACGGCCTGTGGACCTGGCTCGTGCTCGAGCGCCTGAAGAACCTGCTCGACTCCGAACGGACCCTGTCGAGCACGGACCTGACGGCCGAGGCCGGACAACGCGGCCTCTCGGCTGGCCACGGCAAGACCTGGGCCTTCGTGGGAGTGCTGAGCCTGTACCTGATCGGCTCTCGCCTCCAGCAGTGGGACCTGGCCTGGGGATTGGCATTGACCCTCTGGTGCCTGCTCCCCTTCCTCACAGCACTTGCCCTGAAGACGCGCCCCACACCCACGCGGCCGGTGGCGGTCAAACGGTTCTTGTCCCTATCCCTGCCGAGCGGAGCGCACGCCCTGGGTGCCGTGCTCCTGATCCCCGCCTTGGCGAAGCTGATGGTCGAGGTCTACCTCCCATTCCAAAGCCGGATCCTGCCTATACCCCAGTCGGTACTGGAGAATGAAACCCTCGGCCTGGCGCTTACGCACCTTTCCACGCCCACGCTGGTCTTCCTCATGGCCATCTCCCCGGCCATCTGCGAGGAGCTCTTCTTCCGCGGCGCCATCCTCGGGAGCCTACGCCGCGGGCTGACTCCGATGCGCGCGCTCCTCTGGCAGGCCCTGTTCTTCGGCGCAGCCCACGCCAGCCTCTACCGCATCCTCCCCACCGCCGGCCTGGGTCTTCTACTGGGCGCGTTGACCCTGCGCTCGGCTAGCCTCCTGCCCGCCGTTCTGGTCCACGCCGGCTACAACGCGGTAGTCGTGCTGACGGGATTGGAACGCCTCTCCACAGACGGGACCTGGCTCTCGACCTGGGGGCCCTGGCTCGCACTTCCCGGCCTGGTGCTCCTGGCACTTCCGGCCAGAAAGAAGGACTAGTCCGCGAGGATGATCTCCACCAGGGCGGGAGCGTTCGCTTCCGCGTCCTGGTAGGCACCCAGCGCCCCGCGCTCCGTGGCCACAAGCCGCAGGAAGCCGTCGCCGCGGTTTCCGGCCACTTCGGCCAACTCCAGCGTGGTGCCCAAGCTGCCGCCCGGGTGCACACGCCTGGCACACCAGCGGCCACGGCCCTCGGGGCCTTCCAGCCAGGTCACCAGGAGTGAGCCGTCGGGCATGGGACAGGTGTCCACTCGTCCCAGGGGATGCCCTCCATCCAGCCGCACGGGTTCGGCGAACTGCAGGGAGCCATCGGAATCAACGGGACTTGAAGAGACCAGAACGCGGGACTCTCCCCCACCGGCGCTGAACCATGCCACGCTCGCGCGTCCGCCCAGGGAGGTCACCGAGGGTCCGTTCACCGGGCAGCCGGGAATGTGCCAGCCATCCTCATGCAAGGACTTCGGCTCACTGAACGAGCCCGCCTTCCGCGGGTCACCGATACACCAGGAGATGTCGCGGATCTCCTCTTCACTGCGGTCGCGCCAGACCACCAGCACGCGCCCGTCGTCCAGCTGTGCTACGTCCGTCTGACAGCATTCACAGACCCGGTCGTCCAGACAGAGCTCAGGTCCCAGCTCGCCGTCCAGGGACAACGAGCGGGCGAAGAGGCCCATGGCCCCCGTGGGATCCAGGTCGCCCTCTTCATCGAGGGTGTAGCGCGCGTCGAGCCACACACCGAACACCTGTCCCCCATCCAGGGGTGTGAGGGTCACGAAGCCGTGCTCAACGGGACTCGTATCACTATGCAACCAGGTGCTGCCGCCTTCCCAACCCAGGCGCACGCCATAGGAGTAGGTGCCCGTCCCAAGCATCTGCAGCCAGGCCGCCACACGACCATCGGCCCCAATTGCCAGAGCCGGGAAGTCAGCCCAGTTCACAAACCAGCTCTCTCCCGTGGCCAAGGAGTCCGGCTCACTCCACTCGCCATCGGCGAATACCGAACGCAGGAGCTGGTCTGTGCCCTTGGATGCTTGCGTCCAGATCAGGTGCACATCCCCCGACGCGTCACTCACGAGGCGCGGCCAGCGCCCCTCGTGCCCAGGGCCCTCAAGAGTCCGCACCTGCAGGTCTGCTGAAGCCGGCACCTGGAGAGTGATCTCCACAGGAGCGGAGGGATCCTGGCCGGGTTCCAACACGACCCCCGCCACTCCGGCCAGGCCCAAGACCGTCCCGAAGATCATGCGCATGCCAAATCGCTCTCCGAAGAAGTAGCCCAGGGGCAGGGTGAACAGAGGAGTCGTAGCGAACAGTAGGGCCGCGACCCCGCCGGGAAGATCCCGCAGTGCAAGGTTGTACGGGATCTGGTTCAGGAGCGATGCGCACAGACTGGGAATCAACAGGAGCCGCAACACGGGCAGGCAGTGAAGCCCCGCGGTCAGGTGCGCCACCTCCCGGCGCGGACTCGTCCTCGGACGGGCGACACCCATAGCTGCAGCCAGAACAAGCGCACCCAGCAGTCCACCGATCACCCGCACTCCGCCACCGGTGATCACATCCACACCCGCGAGAGCATCGTGACCCAGGACCACCGCCCCGGCCCAGATGGTGGCCGAGGTGACGCAGACCGCCACACCGAGCCAAGGGCGGCGCCCCGGCTCCGAGTTCGAAGAGCTGTCGGTGACCACGATGGCGACGCCCAACAGAACGACGACCATGCTCCCGAGGGTGCGGGGCTGCAGCGACTCCCCCAACCAGACCCAGGACAGGAGCACGCTGATAGGCACACTCAGAAGGCCGACCATGGCCGCCGTCTGCACACCGCACCACCTGAAGGAGGAGAAGAAGAGGACGTCCCCCAATGCGAAGCCCAGCGCACCACTGATCAGGAGGGCGTGCAGTACCTCATCGGAGGGCAGACCGCCGCCGCCCAGCAGCCACAGGAGGCCGAAGCCCACCAGGTTGAAGGCGTTGCGCAGAAAATTGGCCGACGCCGGACCGGGTTCTTGGCCATGCACGCGGGTCGCCGGACCTGCGGTCCGAAAGGCACGGTCCATGAGCAGCGCGGACAGACCCCAGGTGAGGGCTGCAACCAGAGCCGCACCGATGGCCAGAGCAGGCATGTTGAGCAATCCGCATCCCCGCAAACGCCGGGGACGATTCAGGAACCCGTCAGGCGGGCTCCCGACGCGCGACTAGCCCTTCTTTTGGGCGCGCACCTTGGCCGTGTGCTTTCCAGCACCCATACCTAACTTGCGCACACGCTTGCGGCCGCGGGTGGGTCCGCCGGCTTTGAACTGGGATTTGGCCATGAAATGAGGGGGTCGCTGGCACAGGGGGGGGATCCCCAGGGGCCATTGGAGGCGAAGGTTGTACCCCTGATGGACACCCCGGGCAAGGGCTCCCCCCGGGGATCCCCTTGTCTGGGGGCTCTGGTAGGGAATACTGGGCCCGTGACCCCTTCCGAGAGTACCCAGGCCAAGGACCCCGAGCGCCGCATCTTCATCGGCGATATCCAGGGCTGCCGCGAGGAACTTGAGCGCCTGCTCGAGACCCTGAACATCGACACGGCCCGGGATGCCGTCCACCCGGTGGGCGACCTGATCAATCGCGGGCCCGACTCGGCCGGGGTCTTGCGGATCCTGCGCGAGCTGGGAGCGGGAGGCGTTCTGGGCAACCACGACATGCACGCCCTGCGTGTGCGGGCGGGCACGCGCCGTTCCGGGAAGCGGGACACCCTGGAGGATCTCTTCGGCGCAGAGGACGGCGCGCATCTCTTGGACTGGTTGGCCGCTCGGCCGTTCGTGCGTGTCTGGCCGGATCTGGTCTGCGTCCACGCCGGCATCCACCCGGACTGGAACGACCCGCTCGCGGTACTACAGGACCTCGACCCCCTGACCTCCCACCCCCACACCGACTTCGCCACCCGGGTGCGAACCTGCGACGCCGACGGGGCACGACCGGACGAGGACTGGCCGCCTCCCGGCCCACCCTTCAGGCCCTGGTATTCGTACTGGCAGGAGCGCGAGGAGGAGACGCGCACGGTGGTGTATGGCCACTGGGCCAGCGCGGGTCTCGTGCGGAAGCCACGCGTGCGCGGCCTCGACACGGGCTGCGTCTGGGGCAAGCGCCTGACGGCCTGGATCGCCGAAGAGGATCGCTGTGTGCATGTGGACGCGGCGCGCGTGTACTCAGTCTCCTCGCTTCCTCCCTCCGATGAAGCGAACTGATCGGTCCCCATGCAGCCCACTCCCTTCATCCCCGAAGATCCCCTCGAACGCTTCGCGCAGATCGAGTCCTTTGCAGTTCCACCGCGCAAGTGGTGGCGGGACGGAATGATCCAGCGCCTCTCGTGCATGGGGCTGGTCACGGCCCGTGGTGAGCCTGAGGAAATCGCCAGCCGATTCGAACACACCGCGGACGAACTGAAGCGCAGCGCGGGCTGGTTCGGCGCCCTCAACAGCTCTGTGCGCTTCGCCGTGGCGGCCACCCTCGTCCGGCGTGAGCAGTCCGCGGGCAGCTTCGCCGTGGAGCTGGACCGGGTACAGCGGATGATGCGCGAAGAGCGCCTGCCGCGCGGGGGCATGCGCGAGGTGGTAGCCATCCTGCTCCTGAGCGGTGCCCAACAGGACAAGGAAACGCCGCGCTCCAGCGTGGAGCACCTGGGTGGGTTCTTCAGGGCCATGAAGTCGCGCAAGCGGATGCTGACGGGAGTCGACGACTACCCGGCCTGTGTTCTCCTGTGCCGCACGGACGTCGAAGCTGAGGCGATTCTTGACCGGGTCGATGGTCTCTACGATGGCCTGCGCAAGGCGGGGTTCTGGCGCGGAAACGCACTGCAGACCGCCTCGCACTTCCTGTATTTCTGTCCCCTTGAGGACGAACTGGCAGCGGCTCGCTTCGCGGACCTCTTCGGCGAATTCAAGCGGGCGGGCCTGCGCATGAATCAGCGCGACTACGCCTTGGTGGCGACCCTGGCCTTCCTCGACGAGACGCCCGAGCGGATTGTGGAGTGCGTTCTGGACCACCGCCGGGAGCTGCTGGCCCATACCGGAGCCCGGGGCAAGGAAGAGGGGTTCCGGCTGGCGGTGATGACGGCCTTTCAGGAGCTGGCCGCCCACGGGGAGCAGAGTACCTGGGCCGCAGACACGTCGCGCCTCCTGGGTGTAGTGGATCTGATCGCCGCCCAGCAGGCCGCCGCGGTCATCGCCGCCACGTCAGCGAGTGCAGGCGCAGCCGCCAGCAGCTAGATACGACCGAGAATCAGCTCACAGGGGATCGATCCGTTCTGGAGTGTGCGGCGCTCGAAGTCGGGTAGCGCCAGACGACCGGCCAGATCGGGGTTGCCGCTGAGGAGCGCCAGGGAGAAACCCTCACAGCGCTCACGCAGCAGGCGGCCGAAATCCCTGTAGAGGGGAATCAGCTTCTTGTCGTCCCCCAAGCGCTCCCCATAGGGAGGGTTGCAGACGATCCAGGCGTTCCATCCCGGACGGGGCGCGAACTCCAGCGCCTGGGCCACCTCGATCTCGCAGGTCTGGGCAAGCCCCGCGCTCTCCAGGTTTGCCTGGGCCTCCGCCACCCGTGCCCGGTCAGCGTCGAATCCCAGGAGACGCAACTTGCGCGGCAACGCGCCAGCGCTGGTGGCCGCGGCGTGCACCTCTGCATAAGCCTCGGCATCGTGACCGGGCCAGCCCTCAAACCCGAAGCGCTTGCGGAACACACCGGGCGCCATGTCTCCGGCAATGAGCGCGGCCTCCACGAGCAGGGTGCCGCTACCGCAGAAAGGATCGATCAGGGGTGAGCGGCGATCCCACCCCGAAGCCAGAACCACGGCCGCTGCCAGGGTCTCCGCGAGGGGCGCGATCCCCTGGGCCCGGCGCCAGCCCCGCTTGTGCAGGGAGTCTCCCGAGCTGTCCAGGGAGAGGGTGGCGCGGTCCCGGTAGAGGTGCAGGTGCAGGCGCAGGTCCGGGTCTTCGCGTTGCACATCGGGTCGCGTGCCATCCTCCGTACGCAGGCGGTCCACGACACCGTCCTTTACACGCTGGGCCACGTAACGCGAGTGGTCGAGGTTGGAGTCCTTGCACTGCGCGTCCACCCAGAGAGTTCCTCCGGGGGACAGGTGCTGGCTCCAATCCACGGCAAGCACGGCCTGATACAGGGCGTCCTCATCCGGAGCGTGGAAGCGCTCGAGGCGCAACAGCACGCGCACGGCGGTGCGCAGCCAGAGGTTGGCCTTCCAGCAATCCTCGAGCGTGCCCTCGAAGCGCACCCCCCCCACCTGCTGTTCGGGGCGGTTCAGGCCCAGAGCGCGGACCTCGGCGTAGAGCAGCGACTCGACGCCCGGGGCGCAGGTGGCGAAGAAGGTGTGACGGGTCATGGCGCGCGAATGCTACGCCACACCGTCCGTGAGTGAAGAGCTTGAGGTGAAGATCCTGCGCCACAGGTCGGTTTCGAGCAGCCCACCGGGGTCGGTCTCCTGCTTCAGAGCCAAAAAAGCCTCGCGCTTGGCCTCCGGGAAGGCGCGCACCATGGCCTCGTGGCCCATGAGCGAGTCCTTGGCGAAGTAGAACCTGCCTCCGGCCTCGAGGACGAGCCGGGTGAGGCGGTCACAGGTCTGCCAGAGGTCCATGCGACCCGAGGGCGTCACCTTGAAGTCCATGGCCATGCTCCAGCCGTCGAGGGCGTGGGTCATCCAGAAGGGGTCGGGCCGGTGACGCTTGAAGACCCCCAGGAAGGGCACGTGCCCCCGGCGCTGGCACAGGCCGAGAATCTCCAGGAGGGTGTCGTGGGCCACGCCCGCGGGGAGGAACACCTGGTATTGGATCAGCCCATGACCGGGCTTGCGGCCGTAGGCAAACTTCCAGTTGGGCACGAAGTCGAGCAGGAAGTTGAAGGCGGCGTGGGACTGTTCGTACCAGCCCTGGTGCCCCTCGACCCTGCCGGCCTGTTGTTTGAGCGCGTTCAAGAGGCGCATACCGAAGGGCGTGTTGATCAGGCGCAGGAAGCGCCACACCTCGCCCTTGGGGAACCCCAAGATGGAACCGGGCAGCTCCTGGTAGGCCACCTGCATGGTCTGCTCCGGCTCGGGGTCCTCGCCCTCGGCCAGGTACTCGGCATCGTGAATCAGGCCGCGCCCCAAGCCATCCCCGCGCGCGAAGCAGTCCACCCAACCGACGAGATAATCCGCCCGGCCCTTCTCGGCCTCGAAGTAGGCCATCATCGCGGCCAGGTTGCGCACGGACTCGCCACGCACACGGACCTTGCCCGAGTGGATCCGCTTGGTCTGGAGTTGCAGGCGGGAGAAACACCCCAGCATCCCAAGGCCACCAATGGCGGCGTGGAACAGGTCGGTGTTCTGCTCCCGGTTGCAGGTGCGCAGCTCTCCGGAGGGCAGGACCAGATCGAATTCCAGGACGTTGTCCCCGAAGGTGCCCACGCGGAAGTTGTTCTTGCCGTGGATATTCATGGCGGCCGCTCCAGCCACCGTGGGGAACATGGTCCCCGAGACGACCTTGGGCCAGTAGCCCTGGGGCAGGATGTGCTTCCAGAGCTGCTCGATGGTGACCCCCGCCTCCAGGTCGGCGATACCGGTCGAGGCATCGAAGCCCAGGATCTGATTCATGTGGGTCAGATCCAGACTGAGGCCTTGCGAGTTGATGGACGCGTCCCCGTAGCTGCAGCCCGTTCCGCGCAGCCCCACCGTGCGTCCAGCGCTGGAGGCCTCTGAGAGAGCCTCGCGGATGGCCTCTACCGAACGCGGACGGAGCACGCGGCCGTGGGCCCCCGTGTTCATGCCCCAACCCTCCACGTATTCGTAGGAGTGGGAGGCCGCTGGACTGCTGGATCGACTACGGCTCACGATCAGATGCTCAGGCGCTTGAAGATCACCGAGGGAATGGACTTCACCACCGCCGCCACCAGCGCCCAGCGCCAGGGAACGTAGCGCGTGTTCGCGCGGCTCTCTGCTGCCTTGAGAATCTGGCGCGCTGCCTCCGCTGCGGTGATGGCCCCGGCCAGCTCCAGATGCGCGGTCATGGGCGTCTCGACGAAGCCGGGCTTGATGGTGCAGACATGCACGCCCACCTCGGACAGGCGATTGCGCAGGGCCTCGAGGTAGTGGTCCAGTCCCGCCTTGGAGGCACCGTACACGGGGTTGCCCTTGCGCCCACGAGCGCCGGCGATGGAGCTGATGCCCACCAGGGTACCCGAGCGTTGACTGGCGAAGAGCCGGGCCGCCGGGTTGCACCAGGCCACGGCTCCCAGGAGGTTGGTGTCGAGGATGCCGAGGTCTTTGGGGGTGTTGTACTCCTCGCGTCCCACCGCGGGCATGATCCCTGCGGCGAAGATCATGAGGTCGAGCCCGCCCAGGGACTCCACCAGGTCTGCGAAGGCGGTGTCCGCCAGATCCGTCTGCGTAACATCGCAGCTGGCGATGGTGACGGGCCCCACGGGATGGCTGGGTGTGGCGGGAGCCGATGCGGCCACCTCTGCAGCCAGAGCCTCGAGCTTGTCAGAGCTGCGGGCCACGGCACCCACGGCCCAACCGGCACCGGCCAGCTGGCGCACGAGCTCCATCCCCATCCCCGAGCTGGCGCCCACGACGAGCGCTCGGCCGCGAATGGCCCCCCCGGGCCCGGGATCATCCGTGGAGGAGGGTGCAGAGGGTTCGGACATGGAGGGGCGGGTGGCAGGGAGGAAGGGAGAAGAGGGTTGACGAGAATATCGGCAGGTTTGTGCCCGGGCGTGCCCCAAATGAGGAAGCCCCGGAGGCTATGTGCGCACCCTACGAAGTAGAGCCCGGGAGGTTGAGGTCGATTGGCAGATCACGAGGTGCTGGAGTGGGCCGGAGCCAGTCGTTACCCTCGGGTCCACGCTCCCGGCCCCTCTGGCACCGGGATCCGATCAAAGGGACGGCGCTCCATGACGCGCTGTCCCCTTTTTTCGTTCGGACGCGCTGCCCCCCAGGCCCCGCCCGGCCTCCTCCCTCATCCATGAAGAAGATCCTGGCCCAACTCAACCCGCCCCAGCGCGAGGCCGTGGAGACCACCGAGGGTCCCGTGCTGGTCCTCGCGGGCGCCGGATCGGGAAAAACACGGGTCATCACCTGCCGCATCGCCCTGCTCCTGGCCAAGCGGGTCCCGGCCAGTCAGATCCTGGCCATGACGTTCACCAATCGTGCCGCGGGGGAGATGCGCGAGCGCGTCCAACAGCTGGTCGGCAAGCGTCGGGGCGAGGATCTGACGGTGGGCACCTTCCACGCCTTCTGCCTGCGAGCCCTACGGGCCCACCGCGCCGTGCTCGGCTACCCCCAGGGATTCACCATCTGCGATGCGCGCGACCAACTCTCTCTCGTCAAGGGCGCCATGCGCGAGCTGCACATCGCCGAGGCCCGCCTGCGCCCCCCCACCGTGCAGGCCCGCATCTCTCTTGCCAAGAACCGGCTACTCACTCCCGAGACCTACCTTGAGAAGGCGGGTGACGACCAGGACGAGCTGGTGGGACGCACCTGGCAGCGCTACCAGGAGATGCTCAGGCGTTCGCGGCGTCTGGACTTTGACGACCTGTTGCTTGAGACCCTGCGCCTGCTCAAGGACAACAAGAAAGTACGTGAAGAGCTTCGCAAGCGGTTCCGCTACGTGCACGTGGACGAGTACCAGGACACCAACGGCCCCCAGTACGAGATCCTGCGCCAGCTGACGGATGGGCATCGCAACCTGTGCGTCGTGGGCGATGACGACCAGTCCATCTACGGCTGGCGCGGAGCAGACATCACCAAGATCCTCTCCTTCGAGAAGCACTACCCGGGTGCCAAGGTCGTGCGTCTGGAGACGAACTACCGCTCGACCGAGCCGATCCTGGGCATCGCCAACCGCCTGATCGAGCACAACGGAGCGCGCCACCCCAAGACCCTCATCTCGGCCCTGGGCCCGGGCGAGCCGCCCCAGGCCGTCAACATGCGCGACGAGGACACGGAAGCCGAGCGCATCGTGAGCGAGATCCAGACGCGCGTCCAAGACGGCGCCCACTACGACGACTTCGCGATCCTCTTCCGCACCGCCACACAGGCGCGCCCCTTCGAGGCAGAGCTGCGAGCGCAGGACGTACCCTACAAGCTCATCGGAGGCATGAGCTTCTTCGATCGCAAGGAGGTGCGCGACATGCTCGCCTACCTCTGCCTTGTGGTGAACCCCAAGGACGAGACCGCCCTCCTGCGCGTCATCAACTGCCCACCGCGTGGGGTGGGCAAGACGACCATTGACCGAGGCCTCGAGTTCGCCACGACCAAGGGCATCACCCTGGCCGAGGCCTTCGAGCGCGCCGGCGAGATCGACCGCATCAACATGAAGGCCGTGGAGAAGGTCAACGGTCTGCTCAAGCGCCTGCGCTCCCTGAAGGGCCGCTTCAAGGGTGGCAAGCAGCTGGTGCCGCTCGTCCAGCGCCTCGTCGAGGAGGTGGCCTATCGCGACGAGGTGGTGCGCGTGTACCGCGACGAGGCCGAGGTCGAGCGGCGCTGGACGGGCGTCACCGAGGTTCTGAATTTCGCAGAGAACTACGTGCGCCGGAACAAGAAGCCAGGCCTCCTCGGCTTCTTGAACGAACTGAGCCTGAGCGCTGATGATCGCAAGGAAGACGAGAAGGACCGCCGACTTGAGGTGACGCTCTCCACACTGCACGCCTCAAAGGGCCTGGAGTACGACCGGGTCTTCCTGGTGGGTATGGAGGAGGGCATCCTGCCCCACGGCCGCTCCGTGGAAGACGACAGCGTCGAAGAAGAACGGCGCCTGGCCTACGTGGGAGTGACCCGCGCCCGCCAGGGACTGACCCTCTCCTGGTGTCGGGAGCGCGCACGCGCCGGCCACCGCGTCCCGTGCCACCCCTCGCGTTTCCTGCTGGAGATCCAGGCCAAGGAACCACCCTCCGATTGGGTGCCCGCCGGAGCCGAGCGCAAGACACGGGGCAAGAAGAAGGGCCGCCGCAAGAAACGGCGCAAGGTGTCCCGCTAGAGGAGCGGCAGGGTGAGCCGGATGGCTCCCCGTGCCAACCCCAATAGAAACGAGATAGGCGCCACCCATTCCCCCCAGGGACGGGCAGCGCCCACCACCCGAGGGTGGTCGTCGACAGGCGAACCTGCCAACGGGCCCTCTCTATGGGACGCTCAGGCGCGAACCCCAAGCCTGAATTCTGTGAGGAATCGGTCCCCGGGCGAATCTTCTCCCAGCGGGACTCTCAGTTGCTCTTGAGGACCAGCAGCAACGACTCCTGGCCCCCCTCGTACATCTTGATCTGCTTCACGGGGCTGCTCGTGTCCCCCTCGGCGTGGACGGAGTAGGTGCCCGGACCCACGCCCTTGTAGGAGAAGCTCCCATCCGTCCCACTGCGTACGTTGCCGAAGTTGGAGAGGTTGTGACCTGCCTCGTCGATGACCTGGATACGCGCGCCGCTGACAGCCCCCCCCTGAGAGTCCTGCACCGTTCCCGTGATCTCACCGGCCGCTGGTAGGGGCAGGTCGATGCGCTGCACCTGATCTGCGTAATCGACCTTCACGTCAATCAGCACGCGCCCCAGCTTCACACTCTGCTGCGCCTGCCCAAAGCCCCAACCGCTAGCGCCCCCTGCCCGTATCAGATAGTCGCCAGGCGCGAGATCCTTGAAGGAGTACTCTCCGTCGGAGTTGGTCGTGGACGAGCGGCCCGCGAAGGGGCTGGGTCTGCCTCGCCCTTCGCCCGGTCCCGTACTTGGTGCGGTCCCACCGGTCAGGGTGACGCGCAGCCCTTCCTCCGGACGACCTCCCGGACCGGTCACCCGGCCCTCGATGCGGCCTTCTGGCAGGCTGAAGTTGATGACCACGTTGTCGCCCCCGGGTACCACCTCCGAGAAGACCACCAGCTCACGCTGGCTGGAACCCACCTGGAAGCGCCAATCCCCGGGATGATCCAGTACCAACTCGTAGTGCCCCTGATCGTCAGCCCTGACCGCCGAAGTCAGGTCGTCGTCCCCATTCTCCGGGGCGGCCACGACGAGTGCCGAGGCGAGGGCCTCCTCCCCGCGAGTCACAGTGCCACTCACCTTCACCGCCGTGGCCGATGGCGCGCCCAAGACCACGAAAGCCTCCTCGCCCTCGCGCACCTCCACGTCTGCCTTCTTGCTGTTGGCCATACGCATGACCCAGTCGCCGCGGCCGCGGCCCCCGCGGGCTCCGGTCGGAGCGAGGCTCACCGTGTACTGACCCGCATCCAGGCCGTCGAAGCGCACGCTGCCGGCACTGTTCGTCTCCAGGCGGCGACGGGTTGGTCCCGAGAGGCTGATCTGCCGGCCCGCACGGTCTTCCATGTCCCTGTGAAGCTCGGCCACGATCACTGCGCCCGGCTTCAGAGCCAGGACGATGCCCTCGCGCTTGGCCGCAGACGTGATCTGGAATCTCTGGGTTTCGCTGCCCGAGTAGCCCTCTGCCGAGGCCGAGATCTCGACCCAACCCGGCTCGAGATTGCCGGCGATGAACTTGCCCTCGCCGTCGGTGTCCACACCGATGGTCTTGTTCTCGCCGTGCATGGCCATGACGCGCGCATCCGCCGCTCCCGAGCCGTCCGGTGCCCGCACGATGCCTGTCACCACTCCCGTACGCGCCAAGACGAAGCGCAAATTATTGGTGCCTGGAATGCTCACCTTCTGACGATCGGAATCCCCGTAGCCCGTCGCAGTAACGCGAACTTCCCAACGGCCAACCTGCACGCCCTGCAGGGCGAACTCCCCGTCCTCGACCTTGAACTTCTCGCGCACCGGCTTCATGGAGCCCGCGCTCATGAACCCACTGGCCTCGGGGGTCGCCGTGACGCGAAAAGCCTTGATCGGCTCCCCGGCATCATCCGCGACCTTGCCAGAGATCACGTTGCCGGAGGTGAGAGTGAGAGCGAGCTGGTGGCTGCCGGGAGCCACGTCCTCCACACGGGCCATCCAGCGCGGAATGCGCCGCGCCTTGAGCTTCGAGAGCTTGCTGCCCGACTTGGGGCGATCATCAGGATGCAGGGAGCTGGCGGTCACTTCACAGGTTCCATCCCCGAGGGCCGGGAACTTGAAGCTCCCATCGGGCCCCGCCTGGATCTCACCCATGATGCGGCCCACTTCCATGCCCATCATGTCGCTCTTCTGAGCCAGGCGCACATCGGCACCCACAGCCGGTGAGCCGTCGGGCCAGAGGATGACTCCGCCCACACTGCGCCCTGCATCGAGGCGCACGTCCACGGCCAGCCGTCGCTCCCCATCGCGCAGGTTGCCAAGCTCATGGTTCGCCTCCAGGAAGCCGTCGGCCTCCACCACAAGGATGCGCTCGCCGGGGGGCACACCGGTCAACTCGAAGCGACCGGCGTGGGTCAGCCTCTCGAACTCCGGATTGGCCTTGAGGAAAGGAATGCGCTGCCCAGCCTGGTCGGCGCTGATGTGATACACGCGGGCGCCTTCGAGGAGTGTGCCGTCGGAGTCACTCACCGTGCCCGCCACGGTCGCACCCAAGGCGAGGGGCACGTCCACGTTCAAGGTGTCGCCAGCCTCCACGCTGATGCCATGCACCTCACCGTCAGCATAAAACTCCGAATGGCCCAACACCCGGTGAGCCACGCCGGAGGCAAGCCCACCGATCTCGAACTCCCCTTCCTCTCGGGCCCAGCCCTTGAGCTTGGTCTGGGTCGGGAAACGGCCGCGTACAGCTTCCACGCTGACGCCATCGAGCACACCGTCCCCGAAAGCCACGACCCGTGGAGGCAGGACCTTGACGAGCAACCGGCCGCCCAGCTTGGGCTTCAGGACCACCTCTTCCTTCAGGTCTTCGAGGTGCACCCACAGGGGCTCGTCCATGTAGCAGTAGCGCCCGCGAACCCACAAGCGACCCTTCGAGTGCGTGCGGCCGGAGAAGGCCACCCGGAAGGACCCGTCGGGTTCGGCGATCACCGTGTGTGTGTCGCGAGAGTCCTGGTGCTCTGAGAAGCGCGACCCCTGGGCCGTCACCCAGAGCGTCTCATCCGCAGGGGTTCCCTCAGGTCGCTCCACGCGGCCCACCGCCCAGGTGGAGTTCTTGGGAGCGCGCCACCAACCCGCTCGTCCGGCGCGGACCCCCCCCACTTCAAGTGCCGCCTGGGGCGCGGCCTGCCCGCGTTCAGCCACGGGCTCGGCCTCCCCTCCCTTGACAGCCGCCAGATCCGCCTCCGAATCCACCCCGTCGACCTGCTCTCCCCCGGCCTGAACCACCACCACCCGGTCGCGTCCCTCAGGGGCACGACCGGTGGTGACGTACCAGATCCCCATCACCGCCAGGAGGAGGGTCGCAAGGGGGAACTCGAGGGTGCGTTTCTTCACGCGTGGAGAACAGGAATCATGGCCGTGGTGGGGTGCCGTTTGGTCAAGGATAGGCTATCGAGCCACTCAGCCCCATCCTACGTACTTGGGAGCCATGCTTCTCGGGTTTCTCGCCCCGTAGCGGCCATGGCACCCCTGCTGGTGGAGGCCCCCTACTGGTCTCCTCCCACGTAACCGAACTCTTTCAGGGACTCCAGCACCTCAGGGGCCAGGTCCAGGGCCTGCCCCCTGTGCAGGGCCTCCAGCGCCAACTGGACACGATCCAGCCCGCGTCTCAATTCGGTCACCCTGTCGGGCATCTCCTGAGCCAGATTCCTCTTCTGCAGGGGATCGGATTCCAGGTCGTAGAGCTCCTGCCGTCCCCCCGCACCGACGATCAGCTCATACCGACCCTCGCGCCAGGAAGTGAGAGGCTCACCCCACATGTTGCCGTGGGCCAGGATCGAACGGGGCTCCGCATCGGGAGCCCCCGACGCGCCGGCCAGCAGACTTCGCCCCAGAAACTGCTCGGGGGGGGCAATATCCGCCAGCTCGCACAGTGTGGGTGCCACGTCCACGTGGGCGACGCTCGTGGTATCCACGCCCGGGCTGACGCGCCCCGGGTAACGCAGGATGAGTGGGACGTGGGTCAGCTCCCGATAGAGGGTGTGGCCATGCTCGTAGCCACCGTGGTCCAGGAACTCCTCACCGTGGTCCGCTGTCATCAGGACAACGGTGCTCTCGTCCAGACCCCGGGCATCGAGCCCATCGAGCAGACGTCCGATCTGTGCATCCATGTATGCCACCTCCCCGTTGTAGAGGCGCTCGGCGCGGCGAATCACGCCGGCGGGCACATTGAGCCGCCCAGCTCTCAGGTCCACCATCTGCTTGCGCGTCCCGAACACGAAGGACTCGTCCACACCCGATGCGAAACGCTCGCGGAAGGGACTGGGCGGCGCATAGACCGCGTGGGGATCGAAGTAGTGCACGAACAGAAAGAAGGGACGCTCGTCGCGCTTGTCGAGCCAATCCAGGGCGGCCTGGGTCGTGGCGCTCGCCATCCGCATCTCCAGGTTGCTCGTGGGTGCGACGATGTCGGTGCTCTCAAAGTCCCGGGTCGTCCCGAACGCCTCACCCAGGAAGGCCACGTTGGCGATGGCGTGGGTTCGCCAGCCGCGCCCCTTGAACACGGCGGGCAGAGTGGTGACCCCCGGGTCCATCAGCTTGAAACCGCCCAGGCTCCCACCCGCGCCATGCTCGGCCGGGTGCAGGGATGTGAGCATCGAAGCGATGGACGGCAGGGTCCAGGGCGCGTGGGAAGAGGCGTCGGAGAAGCGCAGCCCCTCGGCCGCGAGCTGATCCAGATAGGGCGTCAACCCGGCTTCGGATCCATAACACCCGAGGCGGTCGGCACGCAGGGTGTCGGTGACGATGAACAGCACATTGGGAGCAGCCGGAGCACCTCCCCCACAGGCACTCAACAGCAGCGAGCCAACCAACAAGGATTGCAGGGTAGTTCGCATGGGTCAGCGCGGGGTCCGCAGGCGTTGGAGCAGGTCCTCAAGGGGCGCGACGTTGAGGCCCGCCTGGCGCGCCTCGGGTAAGGCCTGCCCCAGGATCCGCTCGGCCTCCTGAAGCAGGCGCTTTGCGGGACGCTCCAACTGTATCGCCCGCTCCAAGCAGCGGGCGGCCTTTTGCATGCGGCCTGCCCGCAGGTGCAGGAGGCCTTGGTTGAATGGAGCGGGTGCGAACATGGGTGAAGCGGCCTCCGCCTCCTCAAAACGCGACAGGGCGCCGGCCAGATCCCCGGCTTCCCTCTGCAGGGTTGCCACGTTGAACAGCGCCAGATGGTGAGTGGGTTGGCTACGCAGCACACGCTCGTAGAGTTGGCGCGCTTTGGCCGGGCGCCCCTGACCGTGTTCGAGCAGGGCCAACTCGTAGAGTGCACGCGGGCTGGTCGGGTTGACATCCAAGGCCAACTCCAACTCCAGCCGCGCGGCCGCGGGATTCCCCGCCATGGCCTGGGCGATGGCCCGCTCCACATGCCACTTCTCACCGCTCTGGGAGACCTGCGGCGCCCCCCAGGTGCAGAGCACGACCAGCGCGCACGCCCCACCCAAGGCCAGCATGGCACGGGAGCGTTGCAGCCTGAACATGGGCACCGAGAGCGAGGCCAGCAGAGCCAGCCAGGGCAGAGCCGGAACCCGGTAGCGCGCAGCAGCAAAAAACGGCAGGAGCGACACCAGATAGGCCACGAGAAGGCACAGGGTCAACGCGGCCAGCTCATGCCGCCGACAGTCCTCCTCCTCGCGCGCCTCACCCAGACTCGCACCTCGTCGCCCGAACCAGTGGAGAAGACATCCCAGGCTCGCCAGCCCCAACATCCAGGGGAAGGGCATGGGCAGGTAGCGCAGGGCGGGCGAGGCACGCCGCTCCAGGGCGACCTCCTTGTTGTGCCCCACCTCCATGGGCCCCAGGGTCCAGCGCAGCTTGCGCCAGGTGAGGGCGACCAACTCGGCCGGGTGATCCCCGATCCACTCCCAAGCCTGATCGGCAAACCAGTCGGACACGTCCCCATGGGAGGCCCCGGGTCCCAGGATTGTCTCCAAGCGCGCCATGAGCGAGGGGTAGTCGTAGCAGGTCTTGAACGTGGCGATGCCTGCGGGGTCTTCGCCGATCAGTCCATCGGCGCCCGCGTGGTTCCCCAGGTACAGGTTGATCCCGAAGTTGGTGGTCACCGGCACCCACTGACCGCTGGCCGCCCGGTTTCGGAGGGTGGCCGGTAGCACGGTGAGCAGAACGCCGGCGCACAACCAGAGGGCATCCCTGCCCCACGCGCGGGCGCTGCGCTTTCCGACCCATGCCAACCACAGGCAAGCGGCCGGCAGGTAGAGCAGGGCATTGGGCCGCGTGAGCACGGCCAACCCGAGCGCAAAGGCGGAGCCAGCGAGCCAGCCCCATCTGCGGCCTTCGTGGTAGCGCAGGAGGCAGGCGGCAAAGGCGAGCTCCAGTGCGATCAGAAGAGCCGGCGCATGCAGCTCACCTTCAAAGTAGATAGGCGCCCAATGGCACCCCAGGAGCAGCGCCGCCAGCAGGCCCGCTCCCGGACCGAGGGCCCGGCACGCCAATGAGAACAGGAGCCAGACCGAGAGACAGCCCAGGATCATCTGCACCGCCACAGCAGCCAGATGACTTCCACCACTCACCCGGTAGACGCCCGCGAGCAGGTAGGGAAAGCCCGGAGGCCGCAGGTAAGGCGAAGAGTCAAAGTGCGGGTCAGCGTAGTGCGTGGGGCGCCAGTCGCTCGCATCCTCGGAGCCAAAGGCCAGGCTGCGAGCCCAGTCGTCGTGGAAGCCGGCGTCCACCGTTGGTTGGCGCAGATCAGCAGACGAGCCGCGTTCAAAGAAATAGGGCACGCGCAGGAGTGCGGCCACGAGCAGTGCCAGCGCCAAGAAAGCCTTGGGTGTTCTTCCCGGACGCCCGCTTGCCAGGCTCCCCACCACGCGCTCAGGGTTCACTCGGCCTCCCCCTCCCCGGTGGGAACCGGAGGCAGGGTCAGCTTCATTTCCACGCTCACCATGATCCCGTCCCCATCGTGGGCGGGAACATGATCATGCGGCCGGTCCTCCATCATGGACGCCGCGTTGAATGGCAAGCCCGAGCGTCGGTCCACCAGCCGCAGATGCAGCTCACGTCCATCGGATGGGCCCGAGGACACATCCTGCGCCGGGCCTTTCTGCTCACCGGATGGTTCAGCCTCGATCCAGATCTCCACCGGCATCCCCACGTCAGGGATGTCCAGGATCGTGAAGTGCTTGCGCGTTCCCAGCGAGGTTCCCTGGGCCACCAGTCGCACGGGGTGTGGAGAGCTCAGGACCGACAGCTGGGTCCGGACGCTGACCTCATCGGCCGGGGAGGTCATCAAGAACTCCTCGGCTGCACGGGTGATTCCCCGCACCCTGGTCGTGTGCAACCTCAGCACCCGCTCGTCGATTCCGGCCGCTCTCGCGCCCGGGTAGAGGGTGCCAAGGATCCTCCATGCAAGGTCCCGACCATCCCCCACCCACTCCCCTGGAGCGAGCTCAAGGCGAGGCGGGTCGAGCCCCAGATGCGGAGCAGGTGCAACAAAGGTGCGCCCGCCCGACCAACCGGGGGGTCGAATGGAATCTCCCGGGTCTCGAGATTCGGTCTCTTCAAAGCTCCAGTTCCGGGCGAACTCCTCAGGCAGGGGAGCTCCACTTGTCCGGGCCTGCCATTGGGCCTCACCCGCCGCGGGCAGGTCCTGGGCGTAGACCAGATTGAGCTTGGTGGGACGCTGCGCACTCTGTGCAGGTGCCCATAGGGTCCCCACAGTCGAGATACACAGGAGGAGGACACCGAGTCCCCCCAGGCTGCGCCGCATCCAGATCGGTATTCCAATCAGCAACGGCATGAAGACCGTGCCTAGAACAAGAATGGGTAGGAGCAGTGCCAACTCGACCCCGGGTCCCGCTGCAGCTACCAGCCCACGGTGTGCGGGAATCCAGATGAGGGCCGCCACGGGAAGTGTGCCTGCCATCCCCCGTGCAAGACGGTTGTGAAGATGTGCGTCCCGCAGAGTCAGGTACAAGGTAGCGGTCATGACCACAACAACCGGAGTAAACAGAAAGCTGGCTCCGGGCATGAACAGGGCCGTTGCCAGAGCTGTCAGCCCCCAACCCAAGACCGCGCCCAAGACTGTCCCCACGCGACCGACCTTGTTCCCCCAGGCAGCCACCACGGCCAGCCACAAGCACAGGACCCATCCGAGCTGGATGCCCAGCAGCCACAGCGGTTGAGCCAACCAGGGGTTGGGTGTACCCGCAAGTGAGCGTAGCGCGCTCGACCAGAGCACCGAGATCAAAGACCCACCCACCACACAGAGTACGGCCAGACCCAGGCCGCCCGCCACCTCGCTCCAGAGGACCCGGCTTCGGATCACACTCGCGTGCACCGCCCATACCAGCGCCAGGAGGCACAGCAGCGAGAGCCACCGTCCAGTAGTCGCGCCATAGATGATCATCCAATCACCTGGCAGGGAGCCGTAGATTGAGTCCCCCACTTCTTCACCCGAAGGAGGTGGAGCATGGTTCGTCCAGCGCTCCATCAGCTGAGCCGCCTGCTCTCCCTCATGCTGAAGGCTCGCAAGTGAGAGATGATCGAAGTCATCGAGGGGCGTGTGGTACACGTGCATATCCTCGATGAACGCAAAATTGAAGCCCGCCAGACCCGCATCACGGAAGAAGGAGAAGTCTGTGTCGTTTGGCAGGCGCTTGTAGATCTCGGTGGTCAGTGATGCCGCCGTAGGGTGCGAGACGCAATCGGCGTACATGCGCATCAGCTCCGCATTGCCACGACCGGTCTCAAACATGTACGCCACACCCGAACCGCCCCGAGCCTCAAAGTTCATCACGAGGCCCACGTCCTCGCACATGGGGTGGTCGAGGAATCCCGCTGCGCCCACGAGCCCCTGCTCCTCCGCATCCGTAAAGAGGAACACAACGGGCTGGCGTGAACGACGGGCCTCGATCTGAATCCGAGCAAGCTCCAGGAGCACCCCTACTCCAGAGAGGTCGTCGGCAACACCGGGCCCGGCCCAGACGGAGTCGTAGTGAGCCACACACAGCAGAGCCGGGCCTGCTTCGCGCCCGTTGCGCCTTGCGAGGACGTTATTGATGGTGCCGGCCACGCCCCCGCTCCCCACAGCGAACCGGGTCTGCTCCTCGGGCTGATAGCCGAGCCTGCGCAGATGGTCAGCAATGCGCGTCCGCACCTGTTGCGCTTCGGAGCTGCCCGCGGGGTGCGGGATGACCACCGGCAGCACCCCGTCCATGGCCTCCCGCGCCCGCTGGGCCGAGAATTGGTTGCCCGGCGCGGCGAGGGGGGCCACCGCCTGATGATCCAGCGAGAAGTAACCCAGGGCACTGACGACGACCCAGGCACACAAGGCCAGGAGACAACGCCGCGCGTGAGCCCGTGGGCCGGCTGGAGGAGCTTGGAATGTGCGTGGGGCAGCCATGGGTCTCACCGGACAACGCCCATACGGTGCCGGAGTGGTGCCGATAGTGAACCTCGGGGTTCAGGGATGCAATTGCCCTCTGCAACCTACGCATATGGAGGGAATTCGTGAGCCAACACAGCGCTCATGCCTGCCGTACAGCGAGTTCCGCCGCTGGAGTCCGGCCGGATGCAACGCTAGGTTGGCCCTGCCGCTGTCTCCGATTCCCTTTGCTCACAGGCCCATGCCCCTCTCCACACCTCTGCCCCGCCGAATCGGAGTTCCCAGGACCTGCCTGATCGTCGGATTGGGCCTGACCCTCCTGGCCTGCAGCCCGAAACCCGACCCCCGGACCGAGGAGGACCTCTCCAAGGCGAGCATCGAAGACACGCTTGCCCGTGACCGCGTGGCCGCGATGGTGGCGGCGACGCGCTACGACCAGGCCCGCTCGGTTCTTGCGCCGCTGGTCTCCCGGGAGAACGCCCAGGCGGAGGATCTCCTGCGCGCCACGGTGATTGAGCTCAAGGACGGCAACCTGGAGGCGGCGCGCGGGTTCCTGGAACGGGCAGCACAAGAACAGCAAGACGCGACCGTGCACTTTCTCAGGGGACGCATGGAGCAGCTCGAGGGCAAGCCGGAAGCCGCCGACCACTACCGCAAGGCCTTGGCGCTCGCTCCCGGTGACCTGGCATCCCAGTACGCGCTTGCCCAGGTTCTGGACCAGCAGGACCAGTACGAAGAAGCCATCGAACTGTGCGAACAACTCAAGGGCGCGGGCATCGAGGACGGCGGCCCATGGTACGTCTCCTCCGTCTACCTCCTGTACCGCATCCACAACTGGCTCAACGAAGACGAAGAGGCCCTGCGTAAGTACACTGACCTGTGGGCCGCCTTGCAGCAGCGTGGCTTGCGAGCGGTCAAGGAATCGGAGATCAACGAGGGGACCCTGGCACGTATCCTCCCGCCACCGGCCATCGGCAACCAGCCCGAGGGGGAGAGCTCCTCGCCCGTATATGAAGCTGCCGAGATCATTGCCCCGGAGCTGGGCGGTGGCGCTGAACTACTGGCCGACGACCTGAACGGCGATCGGCGTACGGACCTGGTCAGCGTGGGCCCTGCGGGTGTGCGCGTCGCCCTGCAAGCCAGCGACGGCTCGTTCCACACAACCTCTGTCTGGGAAGAGGCCGCCCACACCCTGCGGACCCTGGATCTGCACAAGGACGGCACCCTCGATCTGGTCTTCATCGGCTCCAAGGGTCTCGTGGTACTGGAAGCAGATGGAGAGGGTGCCCAGGTGAACTGGTCTCCGTCGCCACTGGTCATGCCCACGGTCGGTGCGAAGGCGCGCGACCTGGAACCCGTCGACGCCGATCACGATGGCGACCTGGACCTGTTGGTGGTGGGCGCGAACGGCATCCAGTTGTTGCGCAACGATGGTGCGGGTCGAGCCCCTGAAGGCGATGACGGGGACGAGCCCCTCCCGCGCGGGACCTTCACCGACGTGAGCGCTGAGACCGGCCTACCCAAGGCCGGCGACTGGCGCTGGTGTGCCATCGAGGATCTCGATGGGGACCAGGACGTCGACCTCCTGTGCGGTGGACCCGGGTTGCTATGGGTTGGCTCCTCACTGCGCGGAGGGAGATTCGTGGACGTGAGCGACGAGACGTTCGGCGGAGCGGACCTCCCGAGCCAACCGCTCTTCGCCGACGTGGATGGAGACGCGCGCGTGGATGCTCTGTGCCCCTCGCCCACCGACGACCCGGCCGCGGGTCGCCTGTACCTCCAGCAATCTGATGGAGCCATGGAGCCGGGCGTGCGCTCCATCCCGAGCGGCGCCCAGCTGGTCGAGGTTGATCTGGACCTGAACGGCACCGTGGACGCCCTCTGGCCGGGGGCGGACTGTGCGCTGCAGGGGTTTCTTGACGTCGGCCTTGCTGGTGAACGTGCCGGCCGGATCGGAGCGGGCCCTGCCGAGGGGCAGTCTCTTGGCCCTCTGGTCGTCGCGGATCTTGAGTCGGGGTACGGAGACACCCTCGCCTGGGAGCTCCTGCACCTGGAGGCGGACGGAGTCCACGTGCAGCGCAGCACCGGCCCCATGGGCAAGGCCATCCGGATCCGGTTCAAGGGCAAGAAGGACAACTCCCAGGGCATCGGCGCCGTGGTGGAGCTGCGCGCCGGAAGTCTCTACCGCCGACACTTCTGGCGCGGAACGACCACGCTCTATGGATTGGGATCCCGAGAGTTCGTCGAGGTCCTGCGGGTGACCTGGCCGAACGGGGTCGTCTCCAGCGACCTGGACGTGGAGGCGGGCAACCAGATCCTGGAGGGCGCCACAGGCCTGGGCATCCAGACCGAGGGCCTCGTGGGCTCCTGTCCCTTCCTCTACACCTGGAACGGGGAGACCTTCGAGTTCGTCTCCGACGTGTTGGGCATCACCCCCCTCGGCTTGCCCATGGCGCCAGGGATGTTGGTACCGCCGGATCACGATGAGTACGTCCTTGTCCGCGGAGAGCAACTGGTGGAGAGAGACGGCGAGCTCCACCTGCAGTTCACCGAGGAGCTGCGCGAGGTCACCTACCTGGACCACGTGCGCCTCGACGTGGTGGACCACCCGGCGGGCACGGAGGTGCAGCCGAACGAGCGCTTCACCTTCCCGCCGTTTCCCGAGGCGCACACCCACGTGATGGGAACCCTGCACAGCCCGCAGCGCGCCATGGGCAGCGATGGAGAGGATTGGACGGCTGCCCTGGCCGAAATAGACAACGAGCACGCTGCCCCCTTCGAGCGCCTGGCGGATGGGCAGTTCTACGGTCTCGCGGATCATCACTGGCTTGAGCTTGAGTTCGACGCCCAGGCCTTGGCCCAAGCAGAACCCGACGCCCCTCTGAGATTGGTGTGTACCGGCTGGTTTCTGTGGACGGACGCCAGCGTGAACATGGCCAGCGCGCGCACACCCGGCGTCGAGTTCGTACCGCCCATGATTCTGGTTCCCGACGGGGACGACTGGTCGCCCACCGGCCCTCCTGTGGGTTTCCCCGCGGGCAAGACCAAGACCATGGTGCTGGACGTGAGCTCGATCCTGAAGCGTGACGACCCCAGGCTGCGGATCTCCTCGACCTTGTGTCTGTACTGGGATTCCATCCGCCTGTCAGTAGGTGAAGACGCCACGCAGGTGACCACGGCCCTGCCGGTCCAAGGCGCGCGCCTCTGGGCCCGAGGCTTCAGCGCGCCTCTGCCCTCCGAGTCAGACACCTCACCAGAGATGTTCGACTGGGACACCCGTTCGGAGCAGCCGAGGTGGAACCAGCACCCGGGTGCATACACGCGCTACGGAGACGTGCTGACATTGCTCGAAACCGTCGACGACCAGTTCGTCATCATGGGCGCTGGAGATGCACTTGAGCTGCGCTTTGATGCCGGTGACCTGCCACCCTTGCCTGAGGGCTGGACCCGGGACTACCTGGTCTACCTCGACGGCTGGGCAAAGGACCGCGACCCCAACACGCTCTCCGCCTTGGAGGTCGAACCCCTGCCCCACCATGGCATGGGCATCTATCCGCCGCCGCCGGGCCTGGAGTACCCCGACGATGGGGAGCACCGGACCTGGAGGGAAGAATGGAACACGCGCATGGCCTATCCGCACGTCATCCCCCTCTCACCCCGCCGTGAGAGGGAGTGGTCCGAGTAGTCCTCAGAAACCGGGGGTGCACTCGCACCTGCCGGAGCGCTAGACTTCTTGCATGGCAGCCAACGAGACCCAGCGCGGTTCGAACCGACTCCTCTGCGACGCCCTTGAGGCGATGCCTGAGCTGGATCCCAGCTCCTGCCTCCAGCTGGCCTCCCTCTCGATCCACACGACGGGCGAGCTGCTGGTTTATTGCGCGACCGGCCCGGGACGCACGCGCGTTGCCAAGACCGCCGGCCTGCAGGCCGAGCAGGTGGAAGACTGTCGCATTGCGGCCGAGCTCATGCTCGTGCCGGACATGGATGCCCACTGGGTGCCCTTGCTGCGGGCCGCGGGCGTCGACAGCCTGAGGGATCTGGCCTGCCGCCACCCCACCACCCTGACCGAACTCCTCTCGAGGCTGTACCGCGAGCCACGCATCGGAAAGCCGCTGCTGGACGAGGCGGACGAGCCGGACGAGGCGGGCACGGGAGCACTGGGTTTCTTCGACGTCGCCTCCTGGGTGGCCTGGGCTGCTGCGGTCCTGACCAGCGGCGACGAAACGTGAGACCCGGCCCCCTCGCGCTCGGCGGACTGGTCCTTGCCCTCGGCTCCTGTGTCTCCCTGGAGCGGCCACAGTTGCGGGTGCTCACCTACAACATCCATCACGGTCGCGGTACGGACGGTCAGGTTGATCTGGAGCGCATCGCCAAGGTGATTCTCTCGACCCACCCCGACCTGGTCGCTCTCCAGGAGGTGGACCATCGCACAGGCCGCACCAACAACGCTGATCAGGCACAGATCCTCGCACTCCTGACGGACATGGAGGCTCACTTCGGACGCGCCATCGATTTTGATGGAGGCGAATACGGGGAGGCCGTTCTGCTGGGTCTGAAGAGTGGCACCCCACGCACCCATCCCCTGCCCGCCTCCCCCGGACACGAGCAACGCGCCGCCCTGGCGGTGCCGGTGTGGCTTCCGAGTGGCGAAGAGGTGTTGTTCGTCGGCACGCACCTTGACCACACCAAGGACCCGGCAGATCGACTGGCCCAGTCCATTGCCCTCAAAGCCTCGTTCTCCGATCAGACCGCCGTCGTCCTCGTGGGTGATCTGAATGCCGAGGTGGGCTCCCCGCCCGTCGAACGACTCCTGAAGGTCTTCGACCGCGCGGGCGGGCGCCAACCCCTCCCTACCTTCCCCTCGGACAAGCCCACCAAGAGCATCGACCACGTACTCTTCCGCCTTCCGGGCTGGAGTGTGAAGTCGATCCGCATCGTGGACGCCCCTGACGCCTCAGACCATGCGCCGCTGCTGGTGGTCTTTGAGCGAAGGGCGCCTCTCCGCTAGCGCCGGCTAGGCGAGACCCTCGTGGGCCTCGACCGCCGCTCGAAAGTGGGAGTCCATGGGTCTGGAGGACCCGCTCTGGGCATCGACCACGACCAGAACGGCCTCACCCTCACACCAGAGCGTGCCATCGGTGTCGGCGACCCGGTAGGCCTGCCGGATCGAGCTGCGGCCCAGGTGCGTGGTCCCGATCTCCACCCGCACGTCCTGTCCCCCACGGCCCGGATGGACGAAGCGGATGTTGGTCTGCAGCAGTAGAAAGGGGAACTTCCCCTCCTCCAGGAGGCCCAGGGCGGAGAAGTACCCGTGGCGAGCCTCCTCAAAGAGGGTCATGTAGACCGCGTTGTTGAGAACGTCCTGATTGTCCTCATCGGACCAACGGGTGCGCAGGGTCAGGTGGGTGCTGAGCTGGTCGGGAATGTCGGGCGGCTGCATGGGGAACAGGATAGGGGCTGAAGTGGCGTCCCGGTCCAGGGATCTGCCCAAAGGACAACGGCCTGCGGAAGACAACCGTCCCCATTCCCGAGTCCTCTCTTGCCTGCCCCCTCTCGCCCCGTCACGATCCCGGCGTGACTGCACCCACCACCACTCCCCTGCGCTGGGGCATTCTCGGCACCGGAACCATCGCGGAGGTCTTCGCCCGCGACCTGCCTCTCTCGGTGGGCGCGAAGCTCCTCGCCGTCGGGTCGCGCAGCGCATCCACTGCGGAAGGATTTGCAGCCACCCACAAGGTGCCCCGAGCCCACGGCACGTACGAGGATCTCGTCAACGACGGCGAGGTCGATGCCGTCTACGTGGCCACCCCCGCCCACCTCCACGCCGAGCACGTGACCCTGGCCCTCAACGCGGGCAAGCATGTCCTGTGCGAGAAGCCCTTCACCCTCAACGGTGCCCAGGCGCGCGAGCTCGCCTCCTTGGCCCGCTCCAAGAACCTGTTCCTCATGGAGGCGATGTGGACGCGCTTCCTGCCGGCCATGCACCAGCTGCGCGGCCTGCTCGAAGAAGGTGCCATCGGCGACATCCTGCAGGTCCACGCAGACCTGGGCCTACCCGTCGCTCTCGATCCGAAGGCGCGCATCTACTCCCCGGAGTTGGGCGGCGGCAGCTGGATGGATCTGGGAACCTATGCCGTCGCCCTGGCCCACATGGTTCTCGGGGAGCCACAGAGCGTGCAGGGCGCGGGGCACCTGGTGGAGACCGGTGTGGACGGCCACGCCGCGGCCCTCCTGAAGTACGCATCGGGGGCGGTGGCTCTGCTCAGCTCGTCCATCCAGAGCGCCGGATCCCAGGAGGCCACGATCGTCGGCACCCGGGGTCGGATCCACCTCCCCGCCCCATGGTGGTGTCCGGTGGAGTTGCACCTGGTTCGCCTGGACGATAAGCCCAGCCTCAGCGGCCGCATCGGGCGGCGGGCCGTGGGCTCGCTCCGCAGCGCCCTGCCCTCGAGCGGTGGCATGGCCAGGACCGCGGCGGGCTGGAGTGGGTCCATGAGTCGCTGGCTGGCGCGGCGAACACCGCGGCCCCAGCGCCTGCGCCTGCCCTTCAGCGGCATCGGCCTGCACCTGGAGGCAAGCGAGGTGGCGCGCTGTGTCGCGGCTGGCGAAACCCAGAGCCCCCTCATGCCCTTGGACGAGAGTATCGCCATCATGGATACCCTCGACACGGTCCGAGCGCAGATGGGCCTGCAGTTTCCGGGGGAGTAGGGCCCGGTGACACGCACTACCCGCTACCCCTGCACCTCTCCCAACCGACCGTGAGTCAACGCATTCTCATCATCGGCGGCGGCATGGCCGGCACGTCTCTGGCCTGGTGGCTGGCTGAATCGGGAGCGGGCCGGCACACCGTCCTGCTTGAACGCGAGGGGCTGCTGGGCCAGCACGCCACGGGACAGAACGCCGCCATCCTGCGCAGCGCCGTGGCCCCCTGGGCCACCAGGGTTCTCGCCCACGAGACCGGCAGGTTTCTTCGGCAGCCACCTGCAGGCTTCACCGACGCCCCCCTCCTGAATGAACGCGGCCTCGTCCTCGCCGAGGGCGCCGAGGGCGATCCCCTGCCCGCCTGGCTCGATGATCATCTGGAGTGGAACATGGTGGAGCCCATCAAGACCTCCCGACAGCGCCAGCTGGCACCGCACTTCCATCCGGAGGGCGAGCGCTGTTGGTGGTTCCCGGGCGCGGGGGAGATCGAGGTGGCCCGCTTGCTGGAGCGCTTCGCATCCGGAGCCCGGCGCGCGGGTGTGCGCCTGGAAACCGGGCGGGAGGTCAGAGACTGGATCACCTCCGGTGGTCCCGACCCGAGGCTGACGGGTGTACGCCTGGCGGATGGTGAGGAACTCGAAGCGGACGTGGTGGTGATCGCCGCCGGTGCGTGGGCGCCCTCCCTGGCCGCGCGGCTCTCCATCGCGACCCCCATGCGCGTCACCCGTCGACACCTGATGGTGAGTGCGCCGGCTCGGGACGTCTGCCCCGAGTGGCCTGTGGTGTGGGATGACCGTGCAGGCCTGTACGCCAGGCCCGAGAGCTCGGGTCTCCTGGTCTCCGCCTGCGACATCAGCGAGGTCCAACCCGAGCCGCTGAAGGCGGATCCCGACGTTCGACACCTCCTGGCCGAGAAGACCCTACGCCTCCTGCCAAGCTGCGGGGACCTTGGCATGGCCCACTTCTGGCCCGGCCTGCGCACCCTGACGGACGACGACGCGCCCTGGCTCGGCGCGGACGCGCAGGTCGAGGGGCTCTTCTGGCTAGCGGGGTTCGGTGGCCACGGCATGTCCGCCTGCGCGGCAGCGGGCCGGATGGCAGCCGCCATGCTCTGCGGTGACTCGCCGAGCGAAGAGCTGCAAGCCGCGCTCGATCCGGGCCGTCAGACGGCCGTCGCGGTGCCGCTCTAGACCGGCGGATCGTCGACGCCGCTGCGGCCATCGATGATCAGGAAGCCGCCCCGGTCGATGTGGGCCCGGTCCCCGGTGGGCAGCCACCCATCCTCCAGGCGTGAACTCCCCGCCCCCTCCCCCGCGCCGACGTAGCCCAGCATGACGTTGGGCCCCTTGACCTGCAGCTCACCGCTCTGGTCCTGGGGCAGAACCGCGCCGGTTTCGCGATCCACAACGCGCACCGCCACACCGGGCAGAGGCCGGCCGATACTCCCCGGTCGGTGGGCCATCTGCCGACCTTCGTGGCTATCTCCACCAGGAACGTTGAAGGAAACGACCGGACCGCACTCGGTCAGGCCGTAGCCTTCGCAGGGCAAGATGCCGAAGTGCTCAGCGAAGGCCGCTCCCGTCTCCTCGTCCAAAGCGTCCGCGGCGCAGGCCGCAACCCACAGGTTGGCGAAGGCGGCAGGCTTGACCTTCCTGGTGAACGCGGCAAAGGCGGCCGGGCTCCCATAGACCACGGTCACCTCTTCAGCCAGAGCCAGGGCCTCGACCTGTGAGCACAGGTCCGGGTCTTCGGAGCGCACGAGGACAGCACGCGCTCCACTGAGCAGGGTCGTCCACAGGCCCACCGTGTATCCGAACGCATTGGCCAGCGGCACCGGTGAGAGCACCCGGTCCCGGGGGCCGATATGCAGCACCTCGAGCAGGCTCTGAACGTTGGAGAGCACGTTCCCGTGGCTGAGCTCCACGGCCTTCGGCGGGCCGGTGGTTCCCGCCGTGAAGAGCACGGCGGCGGGCTCCCGCGCGGATGTCTGGGGCGTCACGCTGCGCGCCAGGGCCCAGGCCGGAAGCATGGACAGGGCACGGGCCACGAGGCGATCCCAACCTGTGACCGCACCGCGCAGGGCGGCAAGGGGATGCCCTTGAACTCCCTCTGCAGCGTCCACTTCGTTTCCGATCCACGCCTGAGCTCCCGCCTGCTCCATCAGCGTCGCACGCTCCCCTGCCGGCAACGTCGGATCGATGGGGATCGCCACCCGGTCGCTCAGGACAAGGGCGAGATTCACGATCGCATCCTCGATACCCGACTCCAGGTGCACCGCCACACGCCGCGCCTGACCCAGTCGTCGGTTGAACGCGCGGCTCAGGGCCATGGCCTGCACCAGGAGCTCGCCGTAGGTCATGCGGCCCTTGGGATCCACCAGCGCCGTGCGGCGGCGGTTGAGCTTGGCGCTGACCACAAAGCGCCAGGCCAGCGAGCCCGCCCGACCGTCGCGCTTGGAGCGACGCGTGGCGATGGCCTCCTGGATGGCATTGCGCACCTCGCCCGCGGGCGTGTGGGAAGGCAAGGGCTCTCCGACCACCACGTCCACCGGATAGGGCAGGCGGTGCGGCCACTTCCAGAAGAAGCTGCCGCCCTCGAAGCTGAAGATGCTGCCCCACAGGCGGTCGAGGCCAACGGGGATGATGGGCACGTCGGCCCCGCGCGCGATGACCTCCAGCCCCTTGGCGAAGGGCAGCATGGTGCCGGTGCGGGTGATGCTGCCCTCCGCGAAGATGCAGACGAGGGATCCATCGCGCGCCGCCTGAGCCGCTTCGTCCAGGGCGTGCCCCTTCTCCTCGGGCGTATCCCCCGAGCTGACGGGAATGAAACCCATGCGGCGGCCGAAGGGCCCCACCACGGGGAGGTCCAGGTAGTCCCGGTACACCAGGAACCGCGCCGGGCGCTGGGCCACGGCCCCCACGAGCATGCCGTCCACGAAGGACACGTGATTGGCCACCAGGAGGGCGCCACCCTCTTCGGGGAGGTTCTCCCCACCACTGACCCGCAGGCGATAGAGAGTGTGCGTCAGGGTCAGGAGTACCAGGCGCACGAGGAACTCCCCCGCCAACACGAGGGAGGCAATGCCCCCCAGGGCCATGATGACGCCCCCCACCATGAACATCTGTGGCGGGTCCAGGGCCAGGCCCTTATCCCAGAAGATGAACATGGGGGTGGCCAGCAGGATCCCCACAAAGTCCATCACCTCCGCCAGGCCCTGCACGGCGCCACGCTTCTCCTCGCGCGGCAGGCTTTGGATCAGGCAGCGCACGGGAATGGTGAAGATCCCCGAAAACGTCCCCATGCCCAGGAGACAGAAGCTCACCCAGGTCGTACTGCCCGGTGCAAAGGAGGTGGCCAGCAGGCTCGCGGCCATGCCCAGGAGGCCCAGTGGAATCAGGCCGCCCTCAATGCGATCCCCCGAGACGCGGCCGGCGACCACCGCCCCAATGATGATGCCCAGGCCCGGCATGGCCGAGAGCATGCTGGTGTGGGTGTCCGTCAGGCCCATCCAGCGCCCGTAGGTGGGGATGACGATCAGGAAGGTGGCCGCCATCAGGTAGAAGAAGCTGCTGGCGATGATGGAGAGGACCAGGTGGCGTTGGCCCTCGGTGGCGCGCCAATGAGAGATCAGTTCCGTTACCGGGTTCCAGTTGATGCGCCTCTTGGGGTCCACCGCGGGCAGGGGTTCGATGCGCAGGGAGCACAGCCAGCCGATGGTGGCGAAGCCCACGTACCAGAAACCCGCCATCCATAGGCGGTCGCCCAGCTCTTCGCGGAAAAGGCCTCCCAGGAAGACGCCCGCCAGCACCGCCACCATGGTCGAGCTCTGGATCAGCGCGTTGGCGCGGCTGAGCTCCCGGCTCCCGACCATCTCCTTGATGCAGCCGTACTTGCTGGGCCCGAAGATCGCGGACTGGGTCCCCATCAGGAAGACGGCGCCCAAGAGCACCCCGTAGTCCGTCAGCCAGAAGGCCAGGGTCGCCAGGGCCATGACGACGATCTCCAGGAAGTTCGCCGCCTGAATGATGCGGCTCTTGGAGAGACGGTCCGCCAGGGAACCGGTCACGGGCCCGAAGAGCACGAAGGGCAACGCGAACAGGAAGGGCGGGATGGCCTGGGCTGAGAGCCAATTCGGCAACCCTCCACCCAGGGGGTGCGAACTCACCCAGCCCATGGCCTCCCCGGGACCCGCGCCAGCGGCCACCGCGGTGGCCATCAGGATGATCACCTGTTTGAAGGCGTTGTCGTTGAACGCCCCCAGGAACTGGGTGAGCGTCAGCGCCCCGAAGGAGCGTTTTCTTAGGAGTCCGAGCATGGTCCTTGACGGTCCCGCTCCCTTGGGCGCGGCCTAGGTCGCAGGTTGGGCCTCTTCAGCCTCGGGTGTGGGCTCCGTGGATTGGTAGATCTCCCCAGGACCCTCGCGGAACTCGGATCCCTTGGCAGCCATGCCCACCTCAAGAGCAGCTTCCTCGCTGAGCCCCTCCTGGGCAGCGTAGTTGCGCACATCCTCGGTGATCTTCATGGAGCAAAAGTGCGGTCCACACATGGAACAGAAGTGGGCCACCTTGGCACCCTCCGCAGGCAGGGTGGCATCGTGGTAGGAGAGCGCGGTGACGGGATCCAGGCTCAGGTTGAACTGGTCCTCCCAGCGGAACTCAAAGCGCGCCTTGGAGAGGGTGTCATCCCATTCCTGTGCACCCGGATGCCCCTTGGCCAGATCCGCTGCGTGGGCGGCGATCTTGTAGGTGATCACGCCTTCCTTCACGTCGTCCTTGTCGGGCAGGCCGAGGTGCTCCTTGGGCGTCACATAACAGAGCATGGCGGTCCCCCACCAGCCGATCATGGCCGCGCCGATGGCGGAGGTGATGTGGTCGTAACCCGGGGCGATGTCCGTCACCAGAGGGCCGAGGGTGTAGAACGGCGCACCCTTGCAGACCTCGGCCTGCAGGTCGATGTTCTCCTTGATCTTGTGCATGGGCACGTGACCGGGTCCCTCGATCATGGTCTGCACGTCGTGCTTCCAGGCGATCTCGCACAGCTCGCCGAGGGTCTCCAACTCCGCGAACTGGGCCTCGTCGTTGGCGTCGGCGATGCATCCGGGTCGCAAGCCGTCCCCCAGGCTGAAGCTCACGTCGTAGCGCTTCATAAGCTCGCAGAGCTTGTCGAAGTGGGTGTAGAGGAAGTTCTCCTCATGGTGGATCAGGCACCACTTGGCCATGATCGACCCGCCCCGGGAGACGATGCCCGTCAGACGATCCGCCGTCATGGGGACGTAGCGCAAGAGGGTGCCGGCGTGCAGCGTGAAGTAGTCCACGCCCTGCTCGCACTGCTCCTCGAGGGTCTCCAGGAACAGATCGATGCTGAGGTCCTCGATGCGACCGTCGACCTTCTCAAGGCACTGGTAGAGAGGCACAGTGCCGATGGGTACGGCCGAGTTACGGATGATGTGCTCGCGCGTGGCGTGGATGTCTGCACCCGTAGAGAGGTCCATGACCGTGTCCGCACCCCAGCGCGTGGCCCACTGCAGCTTCTCCACCTCTTCCTGGATGGTCGATCCCACGGCGCTGTTCCCGATGTTGGCGTTGACCTTCACCAAGAAGCTGCGGCCGATGATCATGGGCTCGAGTTCGGTGTGTTTGACGTTCGCGGGCAGGATGGCGCGGCCGGCGGCAAGCTCCGAGCGCACCAGCTCGACGTCGCAGCCCTCGCGCTCGGCAACGAAGCGCATCTCCTCGGTCACGATGCCCTGGCGCGCGTAGTGCATCTGCGTGACGTTCCCCCCCTCCTCCATGCGCGAGGCCACCCATGCAGACCGCGGGGTGGGCAGACCGGTGTCGACAGGGAACCCCTGTGGCCCGGTGGTGTCGTACACATCGAGGGGCGCGTCCTCCGAGGTCAAGTGGATACGACGCTTGGGAACACTCAGCTCGTGCTCACCGTGTTGAACGGGTACGAGCACCTTGTGGGAGCTGGGGAAGCAGGTCTCCAGGGCGGGAAGTGCGCTGGCTCCGTCGGTACTCTGACTCATGGTGCTTTCCTACGCCGGCATGATCCGGATCAGGTTCGAGGGGTTCGTCTCAGGCAACGGGGTGTCGCCGCCCCCAGCAGGCCCGGGTTTCGGGTCGCCCGCATCCTATCGAGCAGGCCCAGCGGGTTCCACGACCCATTCCCCGTGGTCGCGCCAGCAAACGCAAGCAGGGTCGCCGCATGACGGAGACCCTGCTCACCGAGCACACCAGAGAGCCCAAGGGCCCCTGGCCAGTGCGCCTACCGATCAGTCACCCCAGACAGCCACGTCGTCGAAGCTGGCGAAGGTCCCCTTCGTCTTGTCCTTCGACTTGAAGCGAATGCTGCAGTTGGGGTTGTTTTCCGCCCCGGCGGGCAGGAACACGGAATGGTTGGCGTAAGTGGAAGACTGGACGTTATCCACGGTGACCCAACTGCTGCCGTCAAACCACTGCAGCAGGAGCTTCTTGTTGCCGGTGTAGTTGGTGACCATGCCCGCATAGTTCACCCGGACCTGGCTGAAGCCCACCGTGGAGAAGGTCTTCTCCACGTTGGTGAGACGCTTGAGGCGAGCGCCCCAGGAGCCAGAATACGCCGATTTCTTGTGGATGCGGGACTTCTTGTTCTGGGTGACCCACCCACCGCTGGCGTAGTCCCCGCTCTCGAAACCGTCCGAGAAGATCAGGGTCGAGCCACCACCGGAGGTGAACAGGTTCGGGCGCCAATACTCGACGGTACAGCGCAGGCGACGGGCCTGCTCCGGCGTGAACTCGTACATGCACAGATCATCGGTGTAGTCCATGTAGTTGTGGAACGGGTCCGCAGAGCTGCAGCTGCTGCTGCTCCCGGGGCAACCATAGACGGGTCCCGACTCGCGGTTCGTATCGCAGACCGTGTCGCCCGAGGTGTAGCAAGCGCTGGTGGTGCCGCACCCGTTATCGAACGTGTGGAACAGCCCGAGGTAGTGCCCCGCTTCGTGGGTCGCCGTCCGTCCCTGGTTGTAGGGAGGACCAAACGGACTGTTGCGTCCGAAGGCGCGCCAGTTGCAAACCACGCCATCGATGCTGCTCCCCACCACACCGCCCTGCTGGGGCATGTAGGCGTAACCCAGGTACCCGCTGGCCGTGTTGGTGTAGATGTTGAAGTACTTGTTGGTGTTCCAATAAAGTGCGGACTTGTAGTTGCCGCTGTCGTTGTACCAGTTGTTGTTGGTCGTACGGGTAATGCCCGTGGTTGCGTTCCCGTTGGGGTCGACCGTCGCCAGATAGAACTCGACCTGGCAGTCGGTGCCCGGAGAACCGTTGGTTCCCGGCAGGGCCATGAAGTCCTCGTTCAGGATGTCGATCTGGCTCTGCACCATGGCGTCGCTGATGGCGCCATTGCCATTGGTGTGCATCAGGATGTGCACGACGACGGGGATGCTGAACTTCTGGACGGCCGGGTCATACTCGCTCTTGGGGTTGGTGGACGAATAGGCGCAGTCGTTCTTGGAACCGTAGGTCTGTTGACCCTGGTCGGCGAGCAGGAACGGCTGACCGCAACGCATCTTGTTGCGCATGAAGAACGGAGACGCGAAGTAGACGTTCCAGTCCGCATAGAGGTAGGTGCCCGTGGGGTCGGTCGCCACGATGGTGCCGTCGTCCTGCTCAAGAACGGAGACCCTCGAATCACCGCTTCCGGGGGTGTTTCCGGCGCCCGAGCCGCGCTGGGCCTGGCTGGAGGGGACCGCTACAAACAGGAGAGTTATCAGCGACAGGAGAGCAGTAAAACTAGAGAACTTCATGGTCTTCCTTAAGGGAACGAATTCAGCCGATGCGCGAAGCTCACACCCGGCCATGACCTCGGAGGAGGTGGTGGTGGGAGGGTCCAGGGCAGGAGAAGGAGGAGATCTGGGGGAGAGAGGGGGACGGATTCAGCAGGGAACTTTAGCCTAGTGGGCACGACAAAGTTACCAACTCATGCGCCGTTGGGTTCACGCTTGTTGTGAATGGACGTCGATAGACTGCCGGACTCCGGTGAGAGTGTCTCGCGCTAGCTCAGGTTCCCTTGAATCGGGCCTTTCCCCCACCCACCCATGCCCTCCTCCTCCCAAGCCGACCTGTGCGTGATCGGGGCTGGGATCGTGGGCCTGGCGACGGCCCGGGCCCTGCTCGCCCGTCACCCCCACCTGACGCTTGTCCTGCTCGAGGCGGAAGAGCGCGAGGCGGCCCACCAGACAGGGCACAACAGCGGAGTGATCCACTCGGGGCTCTACTACCGTCCCGGCTCCCTCAAGGCCGAGCTGTGCGCCCGGGGCCGTGAGAAATTGCTGCGCCTGTGCGAAGAAGAGGGCATCGACCACAAGCGCACGGGGAAGCTGGTGCTGGCAACCCGGGAGGAGCAACGGCCCCGGCTCGATGAGCTCGAACGGCGCGGACGCGCCAACGGCCTGGTCGACCTGGAGCGCCTGGGACCCGAGGGCATCCGCGAGCGGGAGCCACACGCGCGCGGGGTCGAGGGCTTGTGGGTGGGCGAGACGGGGATCGTCGACTTTGGAGCCGTGGCCCGGCACCTGGCGAGCGCGCTGCAAGCGGCAGGGGCCGACCTGCGCCTGTCCTGCGCGGCAGGCGACATCCGGCAGGGGTCCGAGGGCTGGGTGATCGAGACGCCCAAGGGCGAAGTGCGCGCCCGTTTGCTGGTCAACTGCGCCGGCGTTCAGGCCGACCGCGTGGCACGACGCGCGGGCGTGGACCCGGGCCTGCGCATCGCGCCCTTCCGGGGCGAGTACATGGAACTTCGGGCCGAGGCGAGCGCGCTGGTGAACGGGCCCATCTACCCGGTCCCCGATCCGGCCTTCCCCTTCCTGGGTGTGCACTTCACGACACGCCTCGATGGGAGCGTGGAAGCGGGGCCCAACGCGGTCCTGGCCCTCTCCCGCAATGGCTACCACCGGGGTCAGGTGAATGGCCGGGACCTGTTGGACCTGGTCAGCTACGGCGCCTTCTGGAAGATGGCAGCGCGCCACTGGAGGTCCGGATTGGGCGAGGTCTGGCGGTCGTACTCCAAGGCCGCCTTCACCCGTGCGCTCCAGGAGCTGCTGCCCGAGCTGACGGGATCCGATCTCCAACCGGGGGGGTCGGGGGTGCGGGCCCAGGCCCTCGACCCCGATGGCACCCTGGCCGATGACTTCCGCATCGTGGAAGGGCCGAACGCCCTGCACGTGTTGAGCGCTCCCTCGCCTGCGGCGACCGCGTGCCTGGCTATTGGAGATTGGCTGGCGAACAGGGCCGAGCAGGCGCTGGACCTGGGCCGCTAGGCCAGTGAACTACTCGCCGCCGATGACCTCGACGACCGCCGCGGCGCGATCGTTGGGTACGGCGAAGGTCATGCTGTAGTGGGCGATGCGCCAGCGGCCATCGATGAACTGCAACACTGCGGTCCCGCGCAGGGTCCCGTATTTCTCGTTGTCGAGCAGCTCATCCACCCAGGCGTGGGATCCCCCTTGCGCGAAACGCACGTAGCGACACCGGGGGTGATAGGTCCAGCCGCCCTTGGGGAAGTACAACCGTACGTAGTCCGTGAACTCCTCCAGGGTCCAGCGCTCGGTGGCATCCGTACCGAGGAACACGGCCTCGGGTGCGAAGTGGTCCAGATAGCGCGCCTCGTCGGCCTTGGCGGCAGCATCGTGCCAGTCATCAAGGACATCGGCCACCAAAGCCCACGCCGGAGTCCCATCCTTGGGCGGCCCGGCGCAAGCCGTGGTCAGGAGCAAGGCAATCAGCAGCCCTCCCTGGTGCAACTTGCCGCCAGACTTCATGCGCATGCTCGTGAATTCAGAGCGGAGCCCACAGCCACGCCGATTCCGACACCCAGGATCAGGCCCAGACCCGGACTCTCAAACGCGCTGCCAAACACGATTCCCAATCCGGCGCCGATGGACAGGCCATACGACACCCAGTTGGCCTTGCGGCAGCACTTGCTGGCTTCAGGCGCGGAGGCAACTTCTTGTTCACTCATCATTCTCTCCAGGTAAGGGGGCGGGCAGTACGCTAGCAGTCGGGGCCTATTCACGCGAAAAGAAACAAGAAGAGGAGGAGTCTCACTGACCCTCCTCCCATCCGAAGTAGGACCCGGCCAGGAAACGCGCCCCCATGGTCGGAACGGACTCCACAGCTCGGGCGAACGCCTCCCAGTCCTGGGCCGCATGGGCCTCATCCAATTCGGCACGCAGGAGCTCCACCAACAACCCGCCGCGCTTGTCCAGCTCGGCGAACATGGCCAACGCCTTCTCGGCGTCCGTCCCACGGCGGTTGGGGAAGGCCGCGCAAGCCTTGAGCACCTTGATCCAGTCCCGGTGGTTCTTGGACTGCAGCACATCGCGCGCCTCCTTGCGCGCGCGATGTTCCTTCTCGAACTCTTCGGCCTCCTCGCCCGCAATGATCGCCCCCCACCCGATGAGCACGTCCATGCCCGTCTCGGCACCGCGCGCCTCCAGGGAGGCCGCGCTGCCCTCCAGGTCGGCCAGGGCCGCCTCCACTGAACGCAAAGCTGCCGAGGCTTGTGCCGCACGGGGTTCGCAGACCGGGTCGTAGTCTCCAGCCTCCACCAGCATGGGCAGGGCCTCCTCGAAATCCCCTTTGGCCAGGGCCGGTGCGCCGTAGCGCTCCCACTTGGTGCGCCAGACGGCGAGCTCGCGCAGCTTGCGGTCCGTGACCAGCTCCTCCAACGGATCGTCCAGGAAGCTCCCGTAGGGTTCGACGGGCTCCTCGTTGATCTCAAAACCCGGATCCCCTTCCCACAGCACCGTGCCGTCCAGGTCCAGCAGGAGCACCCGCGGCAGATTGAAGCGGCGGATGAAGTAGCTCTCAAAGGACTCGCCGATGCCCACGCTGTTCTCGGGCAGAACATCAACGCCGACTGAGCCGGGCAAGGGATGCTCGCGCAAGTAGTCTTCCATCCTCTTGTCGTCATGGGTTGAGACCACCGACACGACCTTGAGCCCCACGTCCCGGTAGCCCTCCTCGAGATAGGTCAGCCATTGGTCAATGCGCACCAGCTTGTTTTGATCGATAGACCAGAGCACCAGTAGCTGCGGCCCACCGCGCGCCTCCGCCCAATCCTCACGTGGCTCCTTGATCCAGCGCGACACTTCGGGGAAGGGCGGAATCATGCCCTGGTAGCTGCCCTGAACCGCGCCCGTCTCACCATCGAGACCTGCCAGGGCTTCGTGAGTGATGGCCCGCTCGATGGCGCTGGCCGGGTCGGCGGGATCGCGGGCCAGGAAGCGAACGTTCTGGAAGCGTGCCTTGCCGGGCCCCATCACGAGGCCAAAGCCACCGCGCAAGGCCTCCTTACCCGGGAAGTCCCGGGTGCCCACGAGCTTGTCGTCATACCACAGATCCACACTGCGCCCGACCACGTCCAGGCGCAGGGTGTGCCACTCTCCGGCGCTGGTGCGCTCCTCGGGCTCTTCGGGTTCCGCTTCCGGATCCTGGGTGTCCACGGGTATGTGCAGCCAGGTCTTGGCGGGGCCTCCGCCGTAGGAGGACATCAGATCGAGCCAGGCGGTCTGCACACCACCCTCGGCGACCTCCTTACCCGGGAACAGCAGCATTCCGTGGAACGTGTTGGACCCCTTGTGTCCGAAGACAAACCCACAGAAGTTGACCTCACCCCTATTGGCCAACACCTCGGCCTCGATGGAGAAGTCTCCCGCTGTCACCCGGTCCATGGTCAGGGACTGGAAGTCGAAGACCTCCTCGTCGAAATCGCCAAACTCCCCAGCCAGGGTCACGCTGTCGGCCTTGAAGGAGGGAACACCCGTCACCCATCCGTCGAGGTTCTGCTCGTTGTAGGCCAGCTCCCAGATGGCCAGGCTGCGGCCGCTACGCCGCACGGCCTCCTCGTAGTAGCCCAGCATGTCGTCCAGCTTGAGGTCGCTCCCCGCGCGCCAGGAGACGTCCATGACCATCATGTCCAACCCAGCGCCCTTGTAGCGCTCGACGGCGTTGCGCGTGCTGGCGGCCAGCTCGTCCTGGATGCGTGCCAGGGTCTTGTGCTTGGGATCGAGTTTGCTGAGCAGGCGCTCCACCGTGCGGATGAGTTTCTCGTCCCGTTCGGGTTCCTGCTCCAGCTGGTACAGCGCCTCCAGCGCGAGCTTCGCCGCGCGGTCCGAGTTCTCGAAGTGCTCCTCGAGCAGGTCGGCGAACTCCAGGAGCAGCTCAATATTGGTGCGATCTGCCACCAGTCCTTTCTCGTAGTGCTCCTTGGCCACGATCAGGTCCCCGTTCTGCTCGGCGTAGCGCCCCCACTGGCCATAGGGCTTGTCAACAACGAGCTTGCCGCTGCCCTCATCGCGCAGGGCCAGGATCCAGTCTTTCCAGACCGCGTCCACCTCGTCGACCGTCTGGGGCAGGGTCACCTCGGCTGCGTCCTCGGGCCTCTCCACAAAGGACATTGCTGGCTTCGGGTTGGCCAGCACCACCTCCTCGAAGGTGGCCACGGCCGTGTCACCCGTCTTGCCCCCCGAAGCATTGATGAACTCACTGAAGGCGTCGCGATAGACGTAGCGGCCGTCCACCGGGTCCTGATAGTTGTAGAGGAAGTACACGAGCCCCCAGGTCGGGGCGTACCAGGGCGGCCCCCAGGAGTAGCGGTTCTCGATCACGATGCGGAAGGTGGGCGCCTTCTCGGGAGTCGAGTCCGAGTCGTTGGGGTCATAGCCATCCTGAGCGTGGGCCATCCAACCCTTGCTCATGCGCTCGGCCAGCGGCATCAGGCGGCCGTTGGCTGGCATGTTCATGATCACCGTCCCGTTGGGCAGGATGCGCGTCCCCTCGAAGAAGGAGGCCAGTCCCTCGTTCAACCAGCCCACTGCGTTGGTGGCCAATGAGACGAACTGGTGCGCCGCCTCATGGAAGAGGGTGCCCACCATGTTCTCAAACCCGCTGGAGATGTAGGTCTCCACGTGACTGCCGGTGAAGTGGCCACCGGACCACTCGATGGGCGGGCCGATGCCCAGGGTCAGGTACTCGTCACGGTTCTTGAACACGTGCACGCGAATACGCGACACGCTGCGTCCGTCCTCTTCGGTGCCATAGCGGAAGAACTCCCTGTAGAAGGCGTTCATCTGCTCCATGGCCTCGGCCGTACGGATCAAGACGTGGTAGCCCGCGTCGGTGACGGTGATGTAGTTGGGCCGCTCCTCCTCTCCGGCCTCATCCCAGGTGCCATGTGCAGTGTCAAATTCCTCGATCCACTCATCGGACACGTCAGCGAAGAGGTCTTTGGGCTTGGCTTCCCCGGCCAAGCTGGGGTCGGGGCTGGCGGCGATGCGCTCGATGGAGAGCTGAGCCTCGACGTTTTCGGGGTCGATGGCCTGCACCTTCTTCCACACATCGATGGCCGAGTGCGGCCGCTCAGCCTTCTCGTAGGACTCCGCCAGGGGGATGAGCTTCTTCAGGAAGCGGTCCTTGAGGCCGTACAGATCCCGGGCCAGGGGATCGAGGATCAGAAGCTCGTCCCACAGGGTGCGCAGAACCTTGCGATCCACACCCTGGGCCACACTCAGGCGATACTGCTGGTGACGGCTATAGACCTCCTCATCCCGGTCTTCGGCCGCCTTCGCCCAGCGCGCCCGCAGATCCCAGGCGCGCGTGTTCTTGCGATCCCGCTCCAGGGCCCGGATGACCAGAGCCTGGGCCTGATCCAGCTGGCCGGCCTCCAACGCCCGCTCGGCCCTGTCGATGGCCAGGCCAAACGCGCTCAGCTCCCCCACGTCCTGGGGGACGGGCGGAGCGACGAGCAGCACACAGGCGATTCCCAGACTCAGCATGGGCGCATGATACCCCGTATGGCGCACGGGGTTTCCCTGGCATCCGGCGAGAGTCCCACATGAGTGGGTCTCGGAGAGAGTAGGACTTCGCCTCCTCCATTCCCCACCACCCGCTTGTCCAGAATCGGCACCCTTTGTGGGGAATCTGTAAGGGATGGGGCCATTTGCCAGAGCGGACGCCATGGGTGGCGATGCCCCCTTCTGTTAGGCTTGGCCGCCAGGAGAGTTCAATATGGACGAGGATAGCAACAGGCGGAAGCAAGCCGAGAACTCTCTGGACGAGTGGCTCTGTACCCAGGATGAGGGAGAGGTCAAGGACAAGGACAAGGAGGCCTTCCTCCGGTCCAACGAGGATATCCGCGACATCCTAGAGGAGATGCTTGACGAAATGGCCCTGGCGGATGGACTCCTCGGAGCCGTAGACCTGCGGGAGTCGGAATCGTCAGAGACTCCCGGGCAGCCGAGGACCCTGGGGGACTTCGAGATCTTTGGTGAACTCGGCCGGGGCGGCATGGGAGTGGTCTACAAGGCGCGGCAGATCTCGTTGAATCGTATCGTCGCCCTGAAGGTACTGCCCCAGGCCCTCTCCCTGTCCAAGGAGTCCATTGCACGCTTCCAGCGGGAAGCCAGCACCGTCGCCCGCTTGCGGCATGCAGGCATCGTTCCGGTCCACGCGATCGGCGAGGAGGATGGAGCCCACTTCTTCGCGATGGAACTCGTCGAGGGGATCTCCCTCGACAAACTGGTCTCGAGCCTGGTGGGCCGGAAGCCGGAGGAGCTCACGACCGAGGTCTTGACCGAGGCGTTGAAAGCGAGCGCCCTCGGGGAGAGCGAGTGGGTTGACGACGAGGCCCACGGGTGGATCCGGCTGGCCGTGGAGTGGATGCGTCAAGTAGCCGAAGCCCTGCACTTCGCCCACGAGGCCGGGGTCCTGCACCGGGATGTGAAGCCCGGCAACATCCTCTTGCGTGCCGATGGCCACGCGATGCTCACGGACTTCGGGCTCAGCCAGAATTCCGAGTCACCCAGCGCGACTCGTACGGGGGAGTTCAGGGGAACCCCCTACTACGTCTCTCCGGAGCAGGCCATGAGCGGGCGAGCCCAGATGGATCGGCGCTCGGACGTCTACTCCCTGGGTGTCACTCTGTTCGAGCTCCTGACCCTGCACAGGCCCTTCGAGGGAAACACCGCCCTGGAGGTCTTTGGCCGGATCATTCACAAGGCACCGCCTTCCCCCCACCGCTTCAATCCCGATCTGCCCCCCGACCTGGTGAACATCACCCTGAAGGCGATGGACCGGGATCCGGACCGGCGCTACGCCACGGCACGCGATATTGCCGACGACCTTCAGGCGTTCTTGGAGTACCGCCCGGTTTCTGCCCGCCGGGTTCCCTTTTGGGTCGCCTCCCTGAGATGGGCCCGACGCGAGCCCTTACGAGCGACTCTCCTGGTCGGTGGAGCCACCGCGCTGGTGGTCATCACATTCCTGTACGCGAACATTCTGGAGAAGAGCCGTGAACTCAAGGCGAAGACCGTCTCGCTCGCAGAGCAGACGCAGGCGCTCGAAGGCTCGAACACGGAACTCAAGCTGGAGCGCTCGCGACTGGCCAAGGCCAACGAGGATCTCGGCACGCGCACACGCGACGCAGAGATCGCAAGGGATGAGGCCCGATCCGCTCTGGGGCGCCTTCAGCGGGTCGTCCAGTTTCACCGCGATCAGATCACACGCACCGACCTGACTGCGATGGGTGTGAGCTTGGTGGGGCACCTTCGACTGGGGATCGAAGAAACCCTCGCCACCCGGGACATGATGCAGGAGGAGCAGGGCCGCATTACAGGCAACTTCGAGGAGCTTCGCACCCTCCTCAACCCGACCGACCTCGCACGCACGCTGATGAACGAGCAGGTCCTCGCCAAGGCAGTCGAGGTCCTCGATGGCGAGTGGAGTGAAGATCCGATTGTGGAGAGCGCACTGCGAGATGCCACCTCCATAAGCTATGTCCACCTTGGAATGCCGACTCTAGCCCTGCCCCAGATTCAGCGCGCGGTCGAGTTGCGCCATGAGCTCCTCGGTGTCGACCACGACGACAGCGTTACCTCGACAAGACATCTGGCGCGGACTCTCGTCCACCTGGGGCAATACGCAGAGGCAGCAGAAGCGTTGCGGGGCACTCTGGCTCGTCTCACGGAGGAAACCCCTCCTCGGTCGATATTGATCGTTGACCTCTGCATCACCTTGAGCGAGGCGCTCTCCATGGAGCGTGACATACCCGGGTCTCGGGCAGCGCTTGCACTTGCCTCCGAGTACCTGGGAGCCGGCGGTCCGCGTGACGGTGTACGACGCGTAACGATCCAGCTGACCCTGGCCGAGTTGGAGCTACGCAGTGGAAACCTGGACCAGACCGAGGCGATCCTGCGGGATGTCTTAGAGCCGGAAGAGGGGCCGCGACCGCAGGATTCTGAGGAGACGATGTATGCCCGCAATACTCTGGGCGTCCTGCTCGCGAATCAGGGCAAGATTGATGAAGCCGAGAAGTGCTTCCGAGACCTGCTGAAAGTCCAAGAGCGTGTCCTGGGTGTGGACCATCCAAACACTCTCGATCTCCTGACCAACCTGGGGTTCCTGCTCATGAAGAGAGGGAAGCTACAGGAGGGAGAGAGAATCCTGCGCGATACCAGCGAGCGGTCCGTCCGCGTGCACGGGTCGAGGCATCCGGACACCCTCTCGACCAAGCGCAGCCTGGGCCGGGTGTTGCGCAAGTTGAATCGGCTCGAAGAATCCGAGCAACTGCTGAGCCAGGTCCTCGATCTCGTCCGCCAGACGCAAGTCAGCCAGCACTGGTCGCTGGGGGTCTACGTCGGCGAGTTGGGACACGCCAGGCTCGCCCTCGGTCGCTGGCAGGAAAGCGTGGAACTGTTGGAAGAAAGCCACGCCACCCTGAGCGCCGCGCTTGGCGAGTCCCATGAGCGCACGCGCGCCGTCGGGGCGCTTCTGGGCGAGGCCTACACCCAATGGAACAAGGCCGAACCCAACCCGGAGCGAGCCGAGAAGGCCGCTGAGTGGAGCCAGATCAGAGACTGACCCCTCGCCATACTGCGCCCATCCCACCGAGTACACGGGGGCAGGTGGGCGGAGAGAAGGGTGAAGGAATCTCCCCCGTCCCGACTCCTCCGCAAAGGCGCGTCAAGCGCCGGCGCCTGCGCTCACAGACGCCGGATGCGGATGGCCCGGTACCAGACCGGGTTGCCGTGATCCTGAAGCGCGATGTGCCCGGCCTTTTCCAGCCCGAAGCCCGGCCACTGGGCAAACTTGGAAGCCTTCACCCGAGCGCTCCAATCCTCGCTCCAGAGCTCATAGCTGCACTGCTGCACACCGTTCAGCCAGTACTCGACGTGCGGTCCCTGGACCAGGATCCGAGCCGCGTTCCACTGCCCGACGGGCTTGGAATTGTCCGCCTCAGGAGCGTGCAGGGCGTAGTCGGCTCCCGCGGAGTGCAGCAGATCACCACCGGCGACGGCGTTGTCCAGGACCTGCATTTCCGGCCCCGTGAAGTACGTGGGGCCG